>CAMDEX010000397.1 GCA_945897075.1 Litorilinea aerophila | reverse complement strand
TTGACAAAGACGCGCACCCCGTCGTCGCCGGTGACAGAAAAACGATAGCGGCCCGCGGGCAGATCGATGATGCGGGTCCAGCGGGCCGAGAAGTTGCTATCGTTGACGCTGGCATCCGGCGAACCGCTGCCCCAGTTGTAGTCGAGGGTTGTCTCGTCCCGGAAGAAGGCGGGTTGGCCGGAAAGGCTGGTATTGTTCCAATAGACGGCCCGCCAGGCCGGTTCGGTAGCCGCGCCGTAGACGGGCTGCTCGGCCAATGCCTGGCTGGAAAAGAGAATGAGCAGCCCCAAAATGAGCAACAGAGCGACACTCGGCACAACAGGTAGTGGTTGTCTTGTTTTCATTGCGGCCCTCCTGTTTGTCATATTGCTTTTCAGTCACCCTACGAGAAGTTCGACTTTTCGGAAAAAGTCGAATTTCTTACAAAACTTCCCGCTTCTCGATTTTGCTCTCGTCCAGAACCAGCCCCAGACCGGGCAGGGCAGGCAGCGTCAGCGCGCCATTCTGCGGGCGGTAGGTGACCGTCTGGAAAAACTGCTTGACCTCCTGATAGCGCAACAGAAATTCCACGTAGGGCACAGTGGCCGGGGATTGCGCGCCGGCCACATGCAGCGCGGGCAGCAACGAATGGCCGTGGGCGATCACCGGCACTTCGTAGGCCGAGGCCAGGGCGCAGACTTTCATCTGTTCGCTGATGCCGCCCGTCCAGTCTGGGTCGTTTTGCAGCACATCCACCGCGCCCGCAGCCAGCAGTTCCTTCACCTGCCAGCGGGTGTAGACGTGTTCGCCCGTGGCAATCGGCACAGTGGAGGCGGCGCGCAACTGGACAAAGCCGCCCACCCGCTCCGGCGGGATCGGTTCCTCCATCCAGCGCGGGGCGAGGGGGGCGAGTTCCTGCACCATTTGGGTGGCATAGGCCAGGTCCCAGCCCCAGAAGGCGTCGAACATCACGTCGTAGAGCGGGCCGACCGCCTCGCGCACAGCCGCGGCCATTGCCAGATTTTTCGCCATCCCCGCCGCGCCGTCGCCCGGCCCATAGCGGAAGAACCACTTCTGCGCGGCGTAGCCTTTGGCTTTGTATTCGGCAGCCAGTTTGGCCGCGTCTTCGGGCGCGGTGGAGAAGCCCAGCATACTGGCGTAGGCGGGCACAGCGGGCCGGGTGGGGCCGCCCAGCAGCCGGTAGACGGGCTGGTTCCAGGCTTTGCCCTTCAAATCCCAGAGCGCGATGTCGATGGCGCTGGCTCCGGTGACGAAGTAGCCGCTCTTGCCGTGGCGATCCATCCGCAACATCTGATCTGAGAGCAGTTCAGTCGCCAACGGGTCGCGGCCAATCAGAAAAGCGCGCAAGCTGTGTCGGATGGTAAAGGCATTGGGTTCTTCAATCGGGCCGAAGATGCCGGAGACGCCCTCATCGGTCTGGATTTCCACGTAGAGCGCGCTGATAGTCCGCGCGCTGATGCCCGTGTCGCCGTCGATGTTGAACTCCGGGTAGATGTCCAGTGCTTTGGCCTGCCTACTGCCCGGCGCAAACTGCGGGCCGGTGTATCTGCCGCTGATACGAAAAAGTACGACGTCTGTGATTTTCATAGAAGATTCCTTGGGGGTTTCGTATTGCGTATTGCGTATTGCGTATTTCGTCTGGTCGTGTAGATGGGTGAAACGTGAGCACAAGTGACGTAAATTCACGTTTTGTACCTCACGTTTCACGTTTCATCACTACCGCTGATGACCGAAAGTAGTGTGAACGTGACTGCCTACGCAGTACGCAATACGCTATAGATTTAGTTCCATCACCAGCGACGCCGTGCCCACCCGGTTGGCGATCTCTTCGACGGTGACGAAGCCCAGCCGCTCGTAAAGATGGAGAGCCGGGTTGACCTGGCGCACGGAGAGGACAATGGCCGGGTAGTGGCCGTGGCAGGCGGCGATCAGCGCCTGCATCAGCGCCGTGCCTATGCCCTCTCCGCGCAGGGCCGGACGCACGCCCAGTACCAGTTCGGGGATATTTTCCGCGGCGTGGTTGCGGGCGTGGAAGTTGTGTTCCAGCAGGCGTACCCAGCCCGCGCCTACTGTTTCGCCGCTCCCATCCACAGCCAACACACCCAAATCGCCAGCTTTGCCCCAGCCCTCCACATACTTTTTCAGAAAGGGATCGGCCTGGGCCGCGGCTATGTTGACCGCCAGATCGTCGGGCATTCTGGCCGCGTAGGTAAGCATCTCCCAGAGGGTAAGGGTGTCACTGGCGATAACGGATCGATAAAAAAGCGACATACAAATCAGGTCCAGATAACGATCCCCTGGTAGTCAAGCCCTGCCCATATTTCCAGGAATTGGGGAAGATCGAGAACGAGTTCGTAGGGAAGTACAGGATCGAGACAGATCACCTGATCACCTTCGATCCCGATGACTACAATGGAATGAATCCCCTCTCTGCCGTGGGGAAGATCAGACGCATAAGCCAAGACAATGACCGGCCAGCCGTAAGTCAGCAGCGCAAGAAGTTTGTCGAGATTCGCATTGTGGAACCACAGCGCCTGATACCCCATCCGCTCAAGACCGCTGACTACATTCTCAGCAAGAGTCCCAGCCCAAGAAATCGTCCGAAATGCGGACGCCAGTTCAGCTTCGGAATGGTTCTTGCCTTTGTAGGCAAGAACCATTCGCGCACAGGCAGGAACGCACGTTTGTAGTTGCGACTGACGAAAATGGGGGACTGGTAATCGCACAATTACATAGCAAGTTGACTTGCTTTCTCCCACATTTGATTGATGGCAGAGTCTACATCAGAGAGCAAATCGCCCCGGGAGGAATAACGCAGAGTTCCTAGCGGTGTCTCGTTGCCACAGCCATATACCGTCACCACCCACCCGGAACTTTCAGAATCGCGAAGGCTGTCCTCGTCTGGTTCCGTCTTGACAACGACAGCATCACCCAAGCGTCGTAATAGCAAACGCAGAGCGCGTTGGCTAATTTCAGTCCGTGTGGGTTTCGCGGGCTGAATATACAGACCCTCACGACCGAATTCGACAACTATCTGTGTTCCTGAATAGAACTCATAGGACTCCAATACCGGCAATGGGATTTGAATTCCACCCTCTCCGATGACTTGAT
>CAMDEX010000396.1 GCA_945897075.1 Litorilinea aerophila | reverse complement strand
CAATAATTGGAGTCCAGACCGCTCCCATACAGTACCTGCTCTTGTAAAAGGTGGTGATGCTCAATCTCTCTGCTATTCAGTTGTTAATCTGCAAAAAAGCATCGACTGTTGGACCCTGCATGACTATTTTTTCAAGACTCTCTATACTCGTGGATTTTTGTAAGCAACACCTGTTGCTTTGAGTTTAGTTTGTGCATTACGATATAAGTCTCAATGTTGGGACAAAGAAGACACAACTAAATATTAACAGACAGAATACACCTTTTATCATATCTTGGCAAGTCAGATCATTACGCCGGGTGTCCGTTATAGTTTCCCGAGATGTATGTCCAAGCGCGCAGTAAGCCGTTTTGCATAAACAAAAAAGTACGAATTGCCCCGATTTTGGGACGGAGGCGGTCAAAAAACCCACTTTCGAGATGACAGTTTCATGAAATCAGTGGGTCCCGGGAAAACTTCTCGTTCACCCCATTACGCCCCATTACGCCACTTTCCCATTCCATGTACTCCAATCCCTCATCGCTTTATTTGTTAGGTTTGCATTCGCACCGGATTTGGTGCAACATTGGGCCATCGCTCCATCTTGCAGGTTGCGTCGAACGGGAAGGCTGCCCAATGACACGAACCTATACTGCGCAAGTCGCGTCTGCCCAGGATATCCGCGAAGAACGGGAACGCTACGACGCACTGCTGGCGAGGCTCGGTCCACCAGACCGCCAGGCCGCGGCAGCCTTCCTGGCCCAACGGGATGACAACGAGACCCCGGTAGACCCGGAGGACGCTGCGCTGGTCGCCCGCTTCCGCGCCCGCTTCAACATCGGCGCAAACGCAGCCACCCCATCAGCGTAGATTGGGTTCTCCCGGCGTCAGTTGAATGGCAGACGAGATCCTCCTGCCGGGAGAACCCAACCTTGCAAAGCCCCACTTTTCGCGCAGTTTCCTCTGCGCCGTTTATCGGGTAAGATAGAGGGGAAGACAAACCTTCGGCTCTACCCAACCACCCATTTCCAGGAGGAAGCCCCATGAAAGTTGTTGACGCCATCGCCCACATGCTCAAAGCAGAAGGCGTGGAAATCCTGTTCGCCTACCCGGTGAACCCGCTCATCGAAGCCGCAGCAAAGGTGGACATCCGCACGATTATTGTGCGCCAGGAGCGCATCGGTCTGCACATGGCCGATGCCGTAAGCCGTCTCTCGTCTGGCAAACAGATCGGCGTCTTCTGTATGCAGAGCGGCCCCGGCTCGGAGAATGCCTTTGGCGGCGTGGCCCAAGCCTACGGCGATTCCGCACCGATTGTCGTCATCCCCGGCGGCTACCCACGCGCCTACAACCAGATTCAACCCAATTTCAGCTCCGCGCTCAACTACCGCCACGTCACCAAATCGTGCGAACAGTTGACCGACCCGGCGGCCCTGGGCGAGATGATGCGCCGCGCCTTTACTGCCGTGCGCAACGGACGCCCCCGCCCCGCACTGGTCGAGATTCCCGGCGACCTCTGGGACGCCGAGACCGCCGACCCGGCCAGCTATCGCCCTGCGCCGTCCGTGCGCTACGGGCCAGACCCGGCGGGTGTGGAGCGGGTAGCCGACGCGCTGCTGGCCGCCGAACGGCTGGTCATCTACGCCGGGCAGGGCGTTCACTACGCCGCAGCCTGGGATGCGCTGCGTGAATTGGCCGAATTGCTGGAAGCACCCGTCACCACGACGCTGGCCGGCAAGAGCGCCTTCCCAGAGAATCACCCGCTGGCGCTCGGTTCGGCCAACCGCAGCCATACACGGGGCGTCCACGAATTTCTCAAAAAGGCCGATACGATCTTTGGGATTGGCAACAGCTTCAGCCGCACCAGCTTTGGCGTCAAGATGCCGCCGGGCAAAACGTACATCCACGCCACGCTGGACCCGGCAGACCTCAACAAAGACGTAGAATCAGACCACGCGCTGCTTGGGGATGCGGAGTTAACGTTGCGCGCGCTGATTGCGGCTGTCGGCAAGCGCATCGGCAGCGGGGGTCGGGGTCGCCGGGCGGCTGTCGAGGCGGAGATCGCGGCGGTCAACGGTGCGTGGCTGGCCGAGTGGATGCCCAAATTGACCAGCGACGAGACGCCCCTCTCGCCCTACCGGGTTATCTGGGAACTGATGCACAATGTGGACGTGGCGAACACAATCATCACCCACGACGCCGGCAGCCCGCGCGACCAGCTCTCCCCCTTCTGGCAGCCGACGACGCCCCTCTCGTACATCGGCTGGGGCAAGACGACCCAACTGGGCTACGGTCTGGGGTTGGCGATGGGCGCAAAGTTGGCCCACCCGGATCGTCTCTGTATCAACGTCTGGGGCGACGCGGCCATCGGTTTTACGGGGATGGACTTCGAGACAGCCGTGCGCGAACGCATCCCGATTCTCTCCATTCTCTTCAACAATTTCTCGATGGCCTGCGAAATTCCGATTATGGGCGTCTCCACCGAGAAATACCGGGCCACGGATATCTCCGGCAACTACGCCAAGATGGCCGAGGCTTTCGGCGGCTACGGCGAGCGGGTGGAGACGCCGGATCAGATCGTGCCGGCCATCCAGCGCGGCATCCAGAAAACCCAGGAAGGTACGCCCGTCCTGCTCGAATTCCTCACGGCCAAGGAGTTGCAGACGTCGATGTTTTAGACCTTGCGGGAAGATAGTAGTAATAGACCGCAGACGATAGACGGCGGACAGCAGATACTTTTTCTACGCGTTGCGGTCTACTGACTATAAGAAGAAAGGCCGGGAGCAAATGCTCCCGGCCTTTCCTTTTTGCCTTTTATCCCGGCAAAGCGCAGAAGTTCGACTTTTTCCGAAAAGTCGAACTTCTGTAATCCGCATCATCCTTACACAAAGAGCGGGGCCAGAACCAGTGTGATGGTCGCCAGCAGTTTGATCAGTACGTGCAAGGAGGGGCCAGCCGTGTCCTTGAACGGATCGCCGACAGTGTCGCCCACCACCGAGGCCGCGTGGGCGTCGGTGCCTTTGCGCAGCGAGACACCGTTGGCGTCCAGCAGTTTGCCTGCCTCAATCGTCTTTTTGGCGTTGTCCCAGGCCCCGCCGCTGTTGTTCATCATCAGCGCCACAAGGATGCCCACGATCGTACCCACCATCAGCAT
>CAMDEX010000395.1 GCA_945897075.1 Litorilinea aerophila | reverse complement strand
TTCATCGCAACTCTGCTCCTGTTGAATGGATTATCAGTGACCTATTCTACCATTCAACCCGTTTTTCGGCCTTGTATGTCCCTTTTGCGGTTACTGTCCTCAGATGCGGCTCTATTGCTGTGGACCCGCATCTGAGGATGCTCCCTCCGCAGCAAATTAACGTTTGCCGTTCTTAACTTAATGACATTGAGTCGCCAGACACTAATCCCCAATCCCCAGTCGCCAATCTCAAAATACCCAATACCCTTCAAAGGAGACTACCCAATGAACACAAACACCTCCCCCGCCATCGCGGTACAGTTGTACAGTTTGCGCAATTACACGAAAGACTTTGCCGAGTTGATCGCAACGGTAGCCGGCGTGGGCTACAGTGCGGTCGAGTTGGTGGGCACGCCCGGTCTGACCGGCGCGGATGTGGCTGCCATTTTGCAGGAGAACGGCGTGCAAGCCGTCTCGGCCCACGTGGGCATTCAGGGTCTGCGCGACGATCTGGCCGGGGCCATCGCCTTTCACCAGGCCGTGGGCAACAGCCATCTGATCGTCCCTGCGCCGCCCAGCGAACTGCGCGAAAACGACGCCGCCGCGGCCTGGCGTGCGCTCGGCGCGGAACTGGGCGGCTATGCCCAGCGTTGCGCGGATGTGGGCCTGAAAATCGGCTATCACAACCACTGGTGGGAGATGGCCGAAGTGAACGGCAAACGCATCATCGACTGGCTGCTGGAAGGCGACGCCAGCCGGGATGTCTTCTTCGAGCCAGACCTGGCCTGGGCAGTCAAAGGCGGCGCAGACCCGTTGGCGCTCTTGCAGCAGTACACGGGGCGCTGTCCGCGCGTCCACGCCAAAGATTTGGCGCGGCCGGGCGAAAACGCCGATCAGATGGGTCTGGCCGACGTGGGCTACGGCACGCTGGACTGGGAGGCGCTCATCCCCGCGGCCAAGGCCGCCGGGGCCACGGCCTTCGTCGTCGAACACGACCTGCCCGCGGATGCGGTGGCGAGTGTACGGCGCAGTCTGGAGTTCTTGCGTGGACGGGTGTAGCAAAAAGAGTTGAAAGGTTGCAGGTTGCAAGTGGCAGGTATGAAGACATCGTTCGGCCTGCCACTTGCAACTTTCGACTTGCAACCTCTTCCTTCGTGTCTTTGTGACTTTGTGGTTTAGCGAGGTTGTACGTGGCAGCAACAGCGATGTTCGAGGGGCTGGTCGTGGACCAGCGGGGCAGAGCAGCCAGTGTGAAATATGTGGGCAAAGACGCCTGCTATGTGGTGGACGACGACGGCTTCTTGCGTCACATTGACGCGGCTGGTGTGGATCGGCAGGTGCTTTCTTTTCTCAAAGGGCAGGTGGACGAACACCGGGAGGTAGCCGTGGATGGGGTTCTGCAAATGATGGGCAAGGACGATTTGTTCACCAAAGTGGCGGTGGAATCCTCCATCGACAAAATGGACGAGGCTGTGGGCCAGCCCATCCCGATGGAGGCGCGCCAGTGGCTGGGGATGCTGGGCTTCCGCATTGTCATCAACGACAGCGGCGAAGTGGTGGACATCGAACTACCCGCGGGCGGCATGGAGGGCGATGGCGACGAGTATTGAGGCAAAGCGCCCTGAATTGATCTGCCAACAAAAAGCGTGAAACGTAAAACGTGAGATCAGTGACTGATCTCACGTTTTACGTTTCACGCTTTCAGAAGGAAAGAGAGCAACCAGCCACTCTCACCCCTATTACATCTGATTCTCTTCGCCGTCCGGGGTGTTGATGCGTGTGGGCAGGCAATAGCCCTGGCCGCGCACAGTGACGATATAGCGGGGATTGTCGGCGTCCGGCTCGATTTTGCTGCGCAGACGGCGCATGTGAACCCACAGGGATTCCACTGTGCCCCGGCGTATCGGGTCCCACGCCTTCGCCAGCAGGAAGCCCGGCGAAAGCACCCGGCCCCGGTTGTTGAAGAGGATGTGAACCAGCCGGTTTTCCGTGGGGGTCAAAGTGATCTGCACCCCGTCCAGGATGGCGTACTGCTGGGCAAAGTTGATCGCCAGCCGGTCGTCGATGGCCTGCTCCGGGTCCGCGTTCTGGTCCGTGGCCACGCGCAGGAGAACTCGACGGATGCGGGCAGAAAGCTCGGTGAAGTCGAAAGGCTTGGTGACGTAATCTTCGGCAAAGCGATTCAACCCCTCCACCTTTGTGTCTGTGTCGGAGAGGGCCGACAGGAAGATGATGGAGATGTCACCCATACGCCGCAGTTCGGAGGCGACAGCGAAGCCATCCATACCGGGCATCATAATGTCCAAGAGGACCAAATGGGGCAGCCCTTCTTTCTGGATCATTTCCAGGGCTTCAGTCCCACTGCTGGCAGTGAAGACCTCATACCCTTCGCGCTGGAGGCGCAGATTGAGCAGAAGGCGGGTGTCCGCAGCATCGTCGACGACGAGAATGCGGGTCTTTTCGGCTACTACAGGGACTTCGTTCATGGCAAATTTCCTTCTCTAAAGATAGAATGGACGCAAATGGATCGATGTGCTCAGACGTTGTTATGCGCTACTCTGGCATTGCTGCAAAAAACGAACCGGTGTTTATACAAGAAGCACGGATATCAGAAAAAAGACCGCTTGGAATTACAAGGCCGTAAGAAAATTCAAAAAGCCAAAAATCTGGCAATCAATTCGTTATTGATCTTACGGCTATCAGGATTATAAACCAATTAGAATACAAATGCAAGTGGCAAATTACAAAATTACAAAATATCTCCAAACTTTAAGTTGGATGAGCTACTTTGCTGGTCAGGATTGCAGTGATCTATTGTAGATTCGCAATCCTAGACCAATGATTGTGTGGATAGATGCAGAAAATGGGATACAATAGCCCTATAGTTGGGCAATGAGAATCCCCAAGCACACGACGGTGTAAACGCACCCACGATTTCTAGGGTGCGTAGTGCGTGGTGCGTAAACTGGTAGACGCACCACGCACCACGTCTGAAATCACGGAGTTATTTGCGCCCGGCTGTACCAGTGAGATAGAGCGGCAATCCGCGTATGGTGGCATCCCCTGGCCGGCTGGCACAAGGGGACTATACTCAGGTGGCAATAGCACAATGATACAGAACAAGATGAAAGCGCGTCTGCAACACTCCCTGATGGTCCTGGTGGTTCTTT
>CAMDEX010000394.1 GCA_945897075.1 Litorilinea aerophila | reverse complement strand
TTGTGTTTTTCGCAGGCTGCTGCCACCGTCTCGACGGCCTTCTCAAAGGTGACGGATGTGCCGGTGGCGACCGCAATGCGCATTTGCAGGTCCGCAGGGCCGACGAAAAGCCCATCAATGCCCTCGATGGAGGCGATGGCTTCCGCATTCGCCACGGCTTCCAGCGTTTCGATCTGGGGCAGGATAAAGGTTTCGCGGTTGGCGTCCCCCGCAAAGTCCATGCCTTTGCCCCAGGCGGCTATGCCGAAGTCTGCATCCAGCCCTGCGCCATCCATGCCGCGGTTGCCAATCGGGGGGAATTTGGCCGCTTGCACCAGGTCGTGCGCCATCTCCGGCGTCGAAACGAGCGGCACGAGAAAACCGCTGGCCCCATCTTCCAAATAGCGGTAGAGCTTTGTCCGCTCCAATGTCGGCGGGCGTACCATACAATCAATATCCGCGGCGTGGCACATGGCCAGGATCGCCTGCACCTCGCGATCGCTCATGTTACGATGTTCCAAATCGAACCAGATGCCGTCAAATTTGAAGTGTGCGGCATAACGCACATAAAAGGGCAGAAAATGGCCCATCGAACAGACACGGGCGAAACGCCCGCTGCGAAACTTCTCCAACATTTTGCTCTTGCGCATGATCGTAGCTCCTCGGGGGTGTGGGCATAGACTTGTTTTCAATCAATGGTCGTTCATTTGGCAGCCAAAACAGATCTCAGTATATCCCTAGTCAAGCGATTGCGCAAACGTCGATTTTTCGCAGTCGGTGCGTCCCAAATGAGTTATAAGGCGAGGCGTACAGCCGTCGATCAGGGGTGACGCGGATTTGTCTCGCTCTGCGCAGGCCAATCCGCGCTTTCTGGAATCCGCGGCTGTCGTCTCTCCAACTCATTTTGAACACACCGGATTAATTCCGAGGGCGCGCCCGACCCCATTTTTGACACAAACCCCTGCTTTTTGAGGCTTTGACAACCTATCAGGCCTGTATTATACTTCTTTTGAAGGAAAATCCAATAGTCAGAGGTACTTTCTATCCTGTCTGTCTGTGATTCCCCTATTCCGCCGTGAACAGCCGATGAAAGCAGGTATCCAATGACAACCAGCGAAACTGCCGTCAAACCCAAAGTCTTGATCACCGGTGCCAGTGGTCTGATCGGCGGCTTGACCATCCGCAATCTGGGGCATAAATATGCGTTCAGTGCGTTGAACCGCAGCCCCGTAGCGGGTATTCCCTCTACCCAGGCCGATATCAATGATAGCGAAGCCCTCCAGCCCGCCTTTGCCGGGATTGATATGGTGCTGCATCTCGCGGCCGAGACCAAAGATCTTTCCAACTGGAGTAAAATCCTGACGACAACGATCGCCGGTACGGTCAATGTCTTCGAAGCCGCGCAGAAGGCAGGCGTCAAACGGATCGTCTTTGGCAGCACCGGAGGTACGATGTGTGGCTACGAATACGATGACACGCTGCCCTACGGTCGTCTGGCTGCGGGCAAATACGACGAAGTCGGTGACAGTTGGCAATTGCTCAACCACACCGATCCACCGCGCCCCGATGCGCCCTATTCGATTGGCAAGCTCTTTGGCGAGGCAACCGGTCGCTGGTTTGCCGATCGCTATGGCATCTCTGTACTCTGCATTCGTCTGGGCGCGGTGCTGGATACGGACCGGCCCAAATTGTTGCGCCATTTTCCCGGCTTTCTCTCCCACGCCGACTGTACGCAGATGATCGATAGATGTCTTTCAGCGCCCATGACGTTGAAATTTGATATTTTCGACGCCATTTCCGAGAACAAATATCGCTGGCGTGATACGAGCCATGCCAAAACGGTACTGGGGTGGCAGCCTACCGGCAGCGCCGACCTCTACAATCCTGATGACTATCGGCCCAAACCATAAAGATGATGGATAATTTGTAACGTCGAAACCAAATGGTATCTCACATGAATTGCAAGGGGATTCTCTATGCGAAAGATTCGTTTTGCCCAGGCCAGTGTGTCAATGATTCACGCCAACAGTTACCGTGACACACTGATGCTGTTGCCCGATGAGGTGGAGTTGGTCGGCTTTTACGACCCCGACCCGGAGAGTGTGCGCAAAAACCTCAAAGCTGATGCCCAGCATGTGCCCTTTTATCCCACGCTGGCTGCCCTGTTGGCAGAGGCCAAGCCCGATGTGGTGATGGTTTCGACCTATCTCAAAGATATGCCCAGCTGGATGTTGCAGGTGGCCGAGGCGGGCGTCAACGTCTGGGCGGACAAACCCTTCGCCATCCACTCCAGCCAATTGTTGCCGGTCGCCGAGGCGGTCAAACGCAACAAACTGCATTTTTCCTGTGGCTATTCGTGGCGCTTTCACCCCATCAGCCAGTTGATCAAAGAGAGCTATGACGCTGGTCTGCTGGGCAAGCCCTATTCCATCGAGTTTCGCTTTCTGACCTCCAGCGTGGCGCGGCGCAACCCCAACACCTGGTATATGAAGCGCGCCGAAGCTGGCGGCGGCATCCTCAATTGGCTGGGCTGTCACTGGTTCGACCTCATGCGTTTTATTACCAGTTCCGAAGTAAGCAAAGTCAGCGCAATTGAAGCGAATGTCAGCGGTCAGCCGATTGATGTGGAAGACGCGGCCGCGGTCTCGCTGCAATTTGCCAACGGCATGATCGGCAGCCTGCACGCTGGCTATTTTACCTCCGGTGATGGCGAAGTCTCCTTTGGTCTGCGCGGTTCAGAAGGCTGGGCCAAGTGGGAGGAGGCGGAGAAATCAGTCACAATCAAGAGCACACACCCCGACTGGGCCAGCGCACCGAAACGAACATTCCAGATGCCAACCGCCGAGGTGGGAGGCTATGGGGCCGAAGGCCGCGCCTTGATCCGCCAATTCGCCGCCGCCATCCGTGGGGAAGGCAGCAGTGGTTACACAGTGGAAGATGCCATCCGCTCACTCCAGATCATCGAAGCCGCCCACGAATCGGCGCGCACAGGGCAAACAGTGACACTCTGAATCTCACCCAACACACAGGAACCCCCCATGCAACCCATCACAACCGCCTTGCTGGGCGTTGAACACCCCCATTCGTTGGCCCACCTGCGCACCCTGCAAACCCTGCCAGAGGTGGGCGAAATCCTGCTCTGGGACGAGAGCCAGACGGCACTGGACGGGGCGGTCGCCAAACAGCCAGCCAAAGTCAGCGCA
>CAMDEX010000393.1 GCA_945897075.1 Litorilinea aerophila | reverse complement strand
CCATCCCTGGCGGCAGGTATCGCCACTGGCCGCCAGGGATGGCGGCGTTCCCAGATAAAACGCCCCGAAACAGCGAGCTGCTTCGGGGGTTGCGGGCATTGACAAATTCCACAGAGCGCGGTTGCGCGCCTGCGCGGACAATCCACGGCTATTTTTCAACTCCCCGGCACTTCAGAAAGTGCCGGGGAGTTGGACGGCCACAAAAAAGAACCCCGCAGAACTCGCGTTCTCCGGGGGGTGGCGTGCAAAAATAGCCTGTGCCGGGACAAGCGCCGTTACCGGGCGCGCCGTCCCTGCACTGGATCGCACCTTCTCTCATCCGGACTATACCGTCGGCGTCGGATTCTCACCGAGCTCCTGCCTTGCGGCTCACGGGCTTCCCAGTCAGGCTGGATTACCGTCGATCGGGAATTGGGGTTGCCCCCGCACCCTGCCCCGAAGGTTACTCTATGCAGTTGTGGGTTCATTATGGCAAATGTGACGCGATGGGTCAAATATAGGGGACTGGGGATCGGAGATCGGGGATTGGGGACTGGGGACTGGGGACTGGGGACTGGGGATCGGGGACTGGGAATTCGGCATCACCTCCGATCCCCAATCCCCGATCCCTAGTCCCCACTCTCCTCCTCTTCCTGCACCGCGCGCAGATGGGGGAAGAGAATCACCTCGCGGATGGTGTCGCTGTTGGTGAAGAGCATCGCCAGCCGGTCAATGCCCATGCCAAAGCCACCGGTGGGGGGCATTCCATAGCTCAGTGCTTCGATATAATCCACATCCACCGGGTGCGCCTCCTCGTCGCCGTGGACGGCCCGGTAGTTTTCGTCCACAAAACGCTGCAACTGATCCTGGGGGTCGTTGAGTTCCGAAAAGGCGTTGCACAGCTCCATCCCCGCAGCGAAGCCCTCGAAGCGCTCGACTTGCAGCGCATCGGTGGGCGACGATTTTGCCAGCGGGCTGACATCTTTCGGATAGTCAGTCAGAAAGGTGGGCTGGATCAGATGCGGCTCCACAAAGCGGGAGAGCAGCACATCCACCAGCTTGCCCCAGGAGGTGCCCGGCTTGGCGTCGATCCCTAAGCGGCGCATCTCGTTGTAGAGACTTGCCTGGTCGGGAAAGTCGGCGTAGTCAATGTCCGCCTCGTCCAGAATGGCCTGGCGCAGGGGGATGCGCGGCCAGGGCGGGGCAAAGTTGATGGTCTTGCCCTGCCAGGTGACGGTGGTGCTGCCTGTCACCCGCTCGGCCACGGCTGCCACCATCTCCTCCGTGCGCCGCATCACAGCCGCGTAGTCGGCGTAGGCTTCGTAGAACTCCAGTTGGGTGAACTCCGGGTTGTGCTTGAAGCTGACCCCTTCGTTGCGGAAATCCCGCCCGATCTCGTAGACCGCGGGGAAGCCGCCCACAATCAGCCGCTTCAGGTACAACTCAAAGCTGATGCGCAGGTAGAGGTCCTGGTGTAGTTGGTTGTGGTGGGTGACAAAAGGTTTGGCCGCCGCGCCGCCGTAAATGGGCTGCAGGATGGGCGTCTCCACCTCCAGAAAGCCCTCGCCGTCCAGATAGTCGCGCAGGGCGCGGGTGATGGCCGCACGCACCCGGAAGAGTTCGCGCACCTCTTCGTTGGCGAGCAGGTCAATGTAGCGCCGCCGGTAGCGCACTTCCGGGTCGCGCACGCCGTGCCACTTGTCAGGCATGGGTTTGAGCGTCTTGCTCAGAAATTGGATGGCGTGGACTTCGATGCTCAGCTCGCCGGTTTTGGTCAACGCCAGGGGACCGGTGGCGCTGATAAAATCGCCCAGATCGATGAGTTTTTTCCAAACGTCGTTGTACCAGCCTTCCGGCAGATAATCCCGGCGCACTAGCAGTTGGATCTGCCCGCTGCCGTCGTCCAGATCGGCAAAACTCGCCTTTCCCATCACCCGGATGCGTTTGATACGCCCGGCCACCGAGACCGTCGGCTGCTCGGCTGCGCCTTCGCTGTAAAGCGTGCGGGCTGCGCCGATGGCGTGGGTGCGGGTGGTCTGGGCCGGGTAGGGGTCGATCCCCGCCGCGCGCAGGCCAGCCAGCTTGACCAGCCGGCTCTGCTCCTGGTCGGTCAGCTTTTCTGGGTTGAACAGATCGTAGTTTTCGCTCACGAAATTTACTCGCTTTGGTCTTATTCGATACGGTAACGATTCAGCCACCAGAAAGAAGGGACGCAGATTTTCATGATTTGAATCGATCTGCGCTGATCTGCGTGTAAATCAGATTTGATCTGCGTCCGCTTTTGGCTAGGCTGAATCGTTATTCGATACGCAGAATTTTGAAATCAATGGTGCCGCCCGGTGCGGCAACGCTGACGGTTGTGCCTTTGCGTTTGCCCATCAGCGCTTTGCCGATCGGGCTTTCGTTGCTGATGCGCCCGTTGCGCGGATCGGCCTCGGTGGAACCGACGATGACGTAGCTCTCTTCGTCGTTGCTGCCGATCTCCTGCACAACCACTTTGCGCCCCAGAGCCACTTTGTCGGAAGGCGAATTGTTGTCGTCAATGATCTGGGCGTTGCGGATTTTGGCTTCCAATTCCCGGATGCGCCCCTCCACAAAAGCCTGGGCATTTTTGGCCTCGTCGTAGCCAGCGTTCTCACGCAGGTCTCCCTCGGCTTTGGCCTCGGCGATCTGCTCGGCGATCTCCCGGCGACGAACATTGAGGAGGTGATCCAACTCTTCCCGCAGTTTGTTGTACCCTTCTTGGGTCAAATAGACTGGGCTGTTGCTCATTGTTTTTTCTCACAATTCAAATGCAGATGTGTTTGGGCTGTCGCCAATTGTCAAGACGGTAGCGAAGTAACACAAACCTGTGCGCGGGGAAAACAGAACCCCACCCCAGTTGTCCGGTTCAACCTGCGCCCGGCGGGGTGAGGCAGCCTTATCAAACGAAGCGCCGACCCAGACGTACAGGTCGGCCCTCTTGCTGGTTTCTATTATAGCCAATCTTGCCCGCTTTGTAAAGCACAGCGAAAAGCGCATTTGCATTGGGCGAATTGGCTCTGGTCTGGTAGAGTGAACAGTAAGCAGTGATCAGTTATCAGTCAATGTCATTAAGTTAAGGTTTTGACGAGGTTGTGAAAGCCTCGAAAATAACCGAAGATGGATATTTTGAACCAGTTTTGGGTCAATTTATCTGATAGAATGGCCTAGTTTTCGAGTAGAATGGCCTGGTTTGCGAGAACCAAA
>CAMDEX010000392.1 GCA_945897075.1 Litorilinea aerophila | reverse complement strand
CGGCTGTGAAAGGTGCGCCATCCGACCATTTGGCCCCCTCGATCAGGTGCATAGTCAATTGAAGGCCATCCGCGCTCCACTCCCAGCTCTTGGCCACGTTGGGGAAGGGTTCCAGATCCTGGTTAGCCCGGAAGAGGGGGCCGGTCTTGACCAGCGCCTGGTAGTTGAAGGACATAGACTCAATGCCGAACCAACCGGAACTGACGCCAGCGCCATTGTTCCAGCCGGCCGTGGGGCAGGCGGAAAAATCACGCCAGACATCTCCGTAGACACCGATACCGTCAGACATACCGGCAGCCAGGATGACCTTCGGCTCTTTGGGCAGCCGTTCGGCCACGGGGGGCAGTTCGCCCGCTTCGACCAACGCCGTCACCCAGGCCGGCTCGTGGTATTCGGGCAGAGCCATGTAGGTGACCATATCACTGATAGCCATGCGCTCGACTGCTGTGCCGCCCAGATCCAGATCGGGGGCGGGGGGTGCCTCGGTCGCATCTGCCGGGCGAGGACCGTATTTGGTCATCACCAATTCGACGGCGGCGGGGGCTGGTTCGGCCGGCTTGGCCGGTTCGGCCGCGGGGGCAGCTTCGGCCGGTTTGGCCGGTTCTGCTGCGGCGGGGGCTGCTGCGGGCGCTTCGGCTGCCGGTGTGTCAGACGGCCCGCAGGCCGCCAACGCCAGCAGCAGAAGCCCCAACAGCAACGAAAGGACTAATCTTCGCTTTGTCATTCGACTCCTCCTTGGGTAAACAAAAAGAAACGACATATAGAAAACCGGGTGATTCCGGTGGGAAAGAGACAAAAACGGTACGCTGATTACGCAGAAACTGCAGATTTTCGCAGATTTGTTTCGCACCGATCAGCCTGCTCCGAATCATCCGTTGGCTTGTCTTCATCAGCGCAAATCAATCCAAATCATGAAAATCTGCGTCCCTCCCCTCTACGCGTGCAGCCAGCAGGCCACCAGTTGGCCGTTGCCGTTGACTGACTTCAATTCAGGCGTCTGCTCGTTGCAGATTTGCATCCGGTGCGGGCAGCGTTCGGCAAAGGCGCAGCCACGGATATCCTCAGACGCATTGGGCACCATCCCCCGGATGGGAACGAGTGTCTTTGTCTTGCGGCCCAGCACAGGCACAGATTTGAGCAACCCTTCGGTGTAGGGATGTTTGGGGTTGTGAAAGAGTGTGTAGACATCGGCAAATTCGACGACTTTGCCCAGATACATCACGGCAATCTCGTCGGTCATCTGCGAGACAACGCCCAGATTGTGGGTGATGAGCAGGATGGATGAGTCAAATTCCCGCTGCAATTCGCGCATCAGTTCCAAAATCTGGGCCTGGACAGTCACATCCAGCGCGGTGGTCGGCTCGTCCGCCACCAGAATTTTGGGGTTGCAGGAGAGGGCCAGCGCGATCATCACCCGCTGGCGCATACCGCCGCTCAATTGGTGGGGGTATTCGTGCAGCCGCTGCCTTGGCTCGGCGATATGCACACGGGTCAACATCTCCTCGGCCCGTTCCATCGCCTGTTTTTTGTTCGATGTCTGGTGCAGCAACACTACTTCGGCAATCTGATCACCGATGGTGCGCAGGGGATTCAAGGAAGTCATCGGCTCCTGAAAGATCATCGCGATCTGCCCGCCACGAATCTTCCGAATCTCCGGGCCACGTCTGTTTAGCTTTGCCAGATCCACCGTCTGCTTGCCGTCGCCGTGCAGCAGAATCTCCCCCTCCACAATTTTGCCCGGCGGTTCTTTGATCAGCCGCATAATCGAGTGGGCTGTCACACTCTTGCCGCAGCCGCTCTCCCCCACCACGCCCAGTGTGGACTGGCGGTCCAACGTCAGGTTAACGCCGTTGACGGCCTTGACAGTGGCCCGCTCAAGGAAAAAGTAGGTTTTCAGGTTTTTGATTTCGAGCAGAGGTTCGGGCGCGGCTTTGGGCTTCTGTTCCACCGGGAGTTCCTTCGCGGCAAGAGATAAAATCCATGCAGCCCGGCGCGATCAACCAGGCCGCATCCTGCATCCTTCGTTGGATTCGTGGATTGTAGATGAGTGGTCGTTATGTCCCGTAAACACGGGAAGCGCGACTACAAGCAGATGCAATTCGCTTGCGTCCATTTGCCCGAACAGCCAGGAAGGTGGGGTTGACATTCCCGACAGCAGTCCTAAAACGCCTTTGCCTAACGTCTTAAGTGGAGATGGATCGTATTGTAGCGAGCGAGGCAAACTTTGTCAAATTCGATTTTTCGTAACTACACCAGCATCTGTTTGCGCCCGTGGGTTGAGTGGTTACCTTACCGGATTCACAAAGACCGCATCCAAGCTATCATTCTGCAGGAGCGGTGCGTCGGCATAAAGAAAGCAGCTTACCACACGTTGCGGGTCAGTGCGGTAGAAGGGGGGCTGGGATTCATTGCACTGGGCCATCACATGGGGACAGCGCTCGGCAAACTTGCAGCCCACATGGCCGGCCGATGGTTTCGCCATATTGGAGGTCGTGCTGTCACGCTGCCAGGTGCGTTCGGGTACCGCACGCGGGATCGAGTCCATCAGCAGTTGGGTATACGGGTGCTGGGGATTTTGCACCACATGCTCCACCGCGCCGGCTTCACTCACCGCGCCGTGGTAGAGCACAATCATATTGTGGCTGATCTGATAACCAGTCGCCAGATCGTGGGTGATGTAGATGATCGAGATACCAAATTTTTCGTTCAACTCTTGCAGGTTGCCCAATATGGTGGCGCGCAACGACGCATCCACCATTGACACCGGTTCATCGGCGATGATCAGGCGGGGTTTGAGCAGGAGTGCCCGCGCCACCATCACCCGTTGCCGTTGACCGCCGCTCATCTGGTGAGGATAGCGCCCCAACGTCTCTTCGGGACGCAGCCCAACCGTCTCCAATACGGTGTCAATCAATTTGCGCGCCTCGGCGCGCGAGCTGGCCAGCTTGAATTTGGCAATCGGTTTGGTCAGTACGTGATCAACTTTGTAAAAAGGGTTGTAGACGCCATAGGGGTCTTGAAAAACAAACTGGACATCGTGCAAGAACTGGCGGCGATCCGTGCCATGCATCGTTGCCACATTGCGCCCGCGATAGAGAACTTCCCCGTGCGTGGGTGTTTCCAGGCCGAGCAGCAGACGCGCCAGCGTCGTCTTGCCGCTGCCGCTCTCTCCCACCACAGCTGTAATCAACGGCGGCGCGTCGTTGATTGTCATGGAGAAGTTTTCGAGGGCGACAGTACGCTGCCTGTC
>CAMDEX010000391.1 GCA_945897075.1 Litorilinea aerophila | reverse complement strand
GCACAGCGGGCGCAGCAAGCAGCGCCCCTACGACTAACGCAGGCGATTCAGGCGATAGACGCCGACGGGTGTCTGGCGGCCTTTGACGGTTCGGCTGCCCAGAGCGGTCAGATCGACCATTTCCGGCGGGAGCAGGCGCGCTGTGCTTTCGCTCAGCGTAATTGTGTTGTCGTCAGCTTCCTCTTGCAACCGCTTCGCTACATTCACGGCGTCGCCGATGGCCGTGTAATTCATCAGTTCCTGTGTGCCGATGTTGCCCACAACGGTTTCGCCCGTGTGAATACCCACCCGCACATTGAGCGCCGGTTGATGTCCCGCCGCCCAGGCAACGACGCTGTCGCGGATGGCAAGCGACGCACGCGCTGCGCGCAAAGGGTGGTCGGGCTGGGCCACGGGCGCATTGAAAAGCGCCATCACACCGTCGCCCATATATTTGTCAATGGTTCCTTCTTCAGCCAGGATGGCGGCTGTAGCCAAAGCCAGATGTTCGTTGAGGATATGCACAACCCGATCCGGTTCTAGATCGTGGGAAAGCGGCGTAAAATCGCAAAAATCCATAAAAAGCACAGTAGTAATTTGACGTTCTCCGCCCAAACTGGGGAGTGTGGGGCTGGCCAGCAGCCGCTCCACCACCGGAACAGCCATATAGCGACCGAGAATCGTACGGATTTTGTCGTGGGCGATCTGCAACTCTTGTTGAAGGCGCACGTTCTCCCGGCGCAGACGGCTCTTTTCCAGGGTTTGGCGGATACGTACTCGCATATTTTTCAGAGTGAAGGGCTTGCTGACAAAATCATCGGCGCCGTCCAGCATCGCCTGCACGACGAGATTTTCCGAGGAGAGCGCGCTGGACATAATCACGCCGGTCACGCTATCCTGTTCGCGCAACTTACGCAGGACGGCCATCCCGTCCATGTGGGGCATCACCACATCGAGCAGAATCAGGTCTGGCGCAGATTCGGCCACGCGTTCCAGCGCCTGCAGACCGTCAAATGCCTGCAGTATTTGGTAGCCATCGGCTTGTAATATCTTGCGCACCAGTTGCAGGGTGGCCGGTTCATCATCCACCAGCAGAATACACGGCGCTTTGTGAGAGCGGCTCATTGCGGGCACTCCTTCGCAATCGGCGGGGTTGAACGGGTCTACCCCGCTGGGTTTCGATACGGCCAAACTGCGGCCTACTCAACCGGCGCTGGTCTACCCGCTGGGCACGGTCACTATAACAGTAGCAGAGACGAGCGGATTTTGGAACTCTGGATATGGGGTCTACTTGGGATTTTACTGGCGGTCGCTGTGCTGGGCGTCAGGCTTGCGCGCGGGCGCCGTGCTTGGGGCGAACAGATAGACGCGATCTCCCAAAAATCCGACGCGTTGAACTCCGAATTGAAGAACAATCACAACCTAATGCGCTTTCTGGGCGAATTTGCCCAGAAATTCAACGGCGAGATGAGTTTCAGCGAAGGCGTCAATTTTGGTCTCGAAGCCCTCTGGCATTTACCGGAAATTGATTCGGTTGCCGCTCTGCTGGGCGAAGATGAACTCGGCCCCTTCCGCTATGTGGGAATGCGTGGAATTGACGATCCCTTTGCTTTTCTGGGCAAAGAGTCTCCCATACCCCTATGGGGAATCCTGGCCCACGCCCTGGTCCATCGCCCTGCTCCGGGCACATTGGACTGTCTGTCCATCAACAATATACTCGACGAAGGCAAACCCCTGCCCGAAGAGTTCCCCTGGCTTCCCGCGCAGGGCAGTCTGCTGGTTGTGCCCCTGCGTGGCAGCGGCAAGACGATCGGTTCTGTCATTCTCTACAGCAGACGCATAGCCGCCTTTCGTGACGAGAACCGGCAGCGCTTTCTCTATGTAACCGTGGGTTATCTGTCGCGCGCGCTGCTCGAAATCAGAATCCACGAACAATCCGTGCGTTTGGTGCGCCATCTGCTCAGTTTGCAGTTGCTGACACGCACAATGAGCAGTCTTAATAGTATCGAAAGCATACTGGGTGTGCTGCGCGAGGAATCCACCGATATGTTTGGGGCGGTCACCGTGCATCTTTTCTTGCGATCTGCGCCAACAGTGGCCGGTGAGCGCCCTACTTTTTGTCTCTATGCAGACCCACACAGCAACGAGCAGGAAGAGAAGTTTATCCGTTCACCCGATCTCCGGCGGCTGCTATTGTGGGTGACGGAGGCTGAGCAGCCGCTTTTCGTTGATCCCCAAATGGCCATACAAAGCCCAGAAGCCCTCTACTACCGAGAAAATGGGCATGGCCTATTGGTGCCTATTTTTGGTTCAGCCGAGACAGCCGGGGGCGTACTGCTGCTATTGACGCCGGCAGCGGCACGCCCCTTTGATGAAGACGATCTGACTGTTGTGCGCACGATTGCCAACAGCGCCTCGGCAGCCATTGGCCTGCGCAGGCTCGGCGCGTTGACCGTGCCTACTCTGGCGTGACATAGGCGGCGGTGATTCCCCCATCCACCGTAAAGGTCGAGCCGGTGACAAAGGAGGATTCGTCCGAAGCCAGGAAGAGGGCGGCGCGGGCGATCTCCACGGCTTCGCCAAAGCGCCCCATTGGGATGTGAACCAGGCGGCGCTTGCGCTTCTCCTCTGTGTTCAAAACCTTCATCAGCAGTTCTGTGCGCAGTGGGCCGGGGCAGATGGCATTGGCCCGGATATTCTCGCGGGCGTGGATGATCGCCAGTTCGCGTGTCATCGAGAGGACGCCGCCTTTGCTGGCTGTGTAGGCCAGTTGGGGCGTGGCCGCGCCCAGCAGGGCCACAAACGAAGCCACATTGATGATGGAGCCGCCCCCGCTGCGCCGCAGCGCGGGAATGCCGTATTTGCAGCCGAGAAAAACTCCTTTCAGGTTGATATTCATCGTCAGTTCCCAGATGGACTCTTCCGTGTTTACGGCGTCGTCGTCGGCCGCGTGCATAATGCCGGCGTTGTTGAAAAGCACATGCAGCCCGCCAAATTCCGTTTCCGCGGCGGCTACCATCGCCCGGCAGTCGGCGTCTTGCGACACATCGGCGCGCACGAAGATGGCCCGCCCCCCCTGTGCCACTACCTGGGCCACCGTTTCCTCGCCGCCCGCCACATTGACATCCACCACCACCACAGCCGCGCCCTCCTGGGCGAAAAGCAGGGCCGACTCGCGGCCAATCCCACTGCCTGCGCCGGTAATCAGCGCCACCTTTCCTTGCAACCGCATCTCTGCTCTCCTCTCGTTCTTGGATATGATTATCGGTAGGGGCGCTGCTTGCTGCGCCCAGCACGCGAAACGGGCGCAG
>CAMDEX010000390.1 GCA_945897075.1 Litorilinea aerophila | reverse complement strand
TTTTGACGAGGTTGTGAAAGCCTCGAAAATAACCGAAGATGGATATTTTGAACCAGTTTTGGGTCAATTTATCCGATAGAATGGCCTAGTTTTCGAGTAGAATGGCCTGGTTTGCGAGAACCAAATCCTTAACTTAATGACATTGACTGCTCACTCTCCAGCGACACGCCCCGGCTGCCCAACAATTGCATGTGGGCGATGTGCAGTTGGCGGGCTTCGTCAAAAGCACTGGCGGCGATGGCTTCGGCTATCTGCTCGTGATAGCGCCAGACCGCAGTCAGATAGTGGTAGTCGGCGTAGGTGTTCAATTCCACCGCTTCGTAAGCGTCCCAATAGGCTTCCAGCAGACCGGTGACAAACAGATTGTCCAGCCGGGAAAAGATTGTCATGTGAAAAGCCCGGTGTTCGGCGTGGGGAATCTGGATGCGCTCCTGTTGCAGTTTGGCCCAGGCTTGCTCCACCAGCCGCCGCAGCCGCGTATGATCCTCAGCGGTCAGTTGGCCCACGGCCGCGTCCCAGAAGGCAATTTCCAGGTGGCCGCGCAGCGCGCTGTAGCCGTCGAAGAGATGGCGGTTCAGGCTGAGACCCACCATCAGACTCTGGCGCACCGCGGGCAGAAAGTCGTAGCCGATGTAGTGGATACCCCGGCGCGGGCTGGCCTCGATCAGACCCAGCAGACGCGCCGCTTCCAATTGCTCGCGCAGCTTGCCGACGCTGACACCAATTTCGTGGCTGATTTGGTTGAGGGAGGGTAGGCGGCTACCGGGCGTGCAGCCCTGGGCGAGGAGATAGCGGAGAAAATCAGATTCGATCCTGAACTGGGACATGGGGTTTGCGCCGTTGCTGGAACCCGGAAACTGGCAACCCGACTCGGCGAGCGACCAGAGACAAAGGATTTGATTGATTGATCCAATCAATCAAATCGTTGATTCATTATAAAAAAGTTGATGAAAAAAGTCAATACTGTGCTTGTCTCTTTTTGTCCTATTTGCGCCCGGCGCGCGCTCTGTGCTACAGTTCCTATCAATCACTTCTCGCCACAGCCATAGAATGAAACCTGCGCCGTTGATTCAGCCACCGCAACCACAAAGCGACAGAAACACGAAGGGGATCTATCATTCTCTCCTTTGTCTATCTCTTTCTTTGTGGTTTTGTCTCTTTTTGCCTGTAACCCTGTCGGCCCAAGCAAGCACGCCGGTTAATGGGGGCTGGCCGGCCGGTCTGCGCTATACGGTTCAGCCCGGCGACACTCTCCTGACCGCCTCCGTGGAAATGGGTCTGGACGTCGAGCAGATGGGCTGTCTGCTGCACCGCAGCTTTGATTGGGGCGAGCCGCTGGTTGTCGGCCAGCTCCTCAGTGTGCCTGACGCCCCCTTCATCTGTCACCGGGTAGAGTCTAGTGATACACTGACCTCCATCGCCGCCCGCTATGGGGTGACTGTGGCAGCGATCGCCGCTCTGCCCTGGAACCTCACCGGTCAGGAGGCACGCATTCGTTTTCTGCGCATCCCCCTAACCCCAGGAGCCTCTCTGTCTGACCTGGCAGCGCCGCCCGGGAGGATGGGAGGCGAGTATCCACTTGTCCCGACCACGCAACTTCCTCTCCCCGCCAATTGGCCCTACGGCAGCGGCCATTTTGCCTGGCCCGTCTACGGATGGCTTACCCAGACATTCCACAGCGGCCACAGTGCAATTGACATTGCAGCCTGGGCCGACACACCCGTCACGGCCGCTGATCGCGGGGTGGTCATCCGTGCCGGCTGGAGCGATGGCGGCTACGGTAACTTTGTCGTCATAGACCACAAGATTGACTACCTGACCCTCTACGGGCATCTGAGCGAGATTTTCGTGACTGAAGGGCAGGTAGTGGCCCAAGGTCAGCTCATCGGCAGCGTCGGCTCCACCGGTAACAGCACAGGGCCCCATCTTCATTTCGAGATTCGGGATTTTGGGCGGCGGGTTGATCCGCTGGGGTTGTTAAGCAGGTGAAGTGCCGGGGACTTTCCGAAGTCCCCGGCACTTTCTATACGCTCTTTTTCCCTCTTGCCCACCCACCTGCCGCCTGCCACCTGCCACCTGCCACGCTAGGGGGCTGGTCGCTGACGCTCCCGGTACGGATCACCTGCTACCTTCCACCTTCTATCGCTCTTTTTTCCTCTAGCCTTCCAACCTGCTATAATCTTTGAGTTACACTTGACCCATCGGTTTTCAGGTTTTCTCTGTAGGGGCGCTTGTTGCGCCCGGCACACATACGAGACGGGCGCAGCAAGCAAGCGCCCCTACGAATCCGACGACCAGATGCGGGCGCAGCAAGCAGCGCCCCTACGAAAAACAGTAGGTGCAATCCATTGTTCCGACGACTATTTGGCAAGCAAGAAGAGAAAACCCAAGACGAAATCCTGCTTGAGCAGAGTCTGCAAAAGACCCGCGGCGGTATTCTGGGGCGCATCAGCACAATTTTCCAGGCCAACGAAATCACCGACGAGCTGTGGGATGAATTGGAAGAGACGCTGATTGTGGCCGATGTGGGCATGGAGACCACCAGCGAGTTGGTGGAAAAAACCCGCACCCGCGTGGAAAGAGAAGGCATCAAAGCCACAAAGGATGCCTATCTCATCCTCAAACAGGAGATGGTTGCCCTGCTCAGGGCCGACGAACCTTTGCAGATCGAGCAGCCCCGCATCCTGACGGTTGTACTGGTGGTGGGCGTGAACGGTTCGGGCAAGACCACGACGATTGGCAAGTTGGCCTATCGCTACCGGCTGCGCGGCAAACGCGTGGTGTTGGCCGCGGGGGATACCTTCCGGGCTGCGGCCATCGAACAGTTGCAAGTGTGGGGCAAACGGGCCGGCGTGGAAGTCATCGCCCAGGCCCCCGGCTCCGATCCTGCGGCTGTGCTTTTCGACGCTATGCGTGCCAGCCAGGAGAGCCGCAAAGCCGAGATTCTTATTGCCGACACGGCTGGCCGGCTACAGAACAAATTCAACCTAATGCAGGAGTTGGACAAGATGCGCCGGGTGGCGGCCAAACAGGTACACCGCGCTCCCCACGAGACACTGCTCGTGCTGGATGCGTCCACCGGCCAAAACGCCATTCTGCAGGCCAAAGGCTTCAAAGAAACCGCAGGTGTCACCGGTCTTGTGCTGACCAAACTGGACGGCACGTCCAAGGGCGGCGCGGTTCTCAGCATCAAAAAAGTGCTGGGTGTGCCCGTGCGCTTCATCGGCACCGGCGAGAAGATCGAAGACCTGGCCGAATTTGACCCGGTGGCGTTTGTGGAGGGATTGGTAGGAGAGTAGGGATTGGGGACTGGGGATCGGGGATCAGGCATTTCCCGATCCCCGCTCCCCGAGCCCCAGTCCCCAATCCCCGATCCCTAGTACAGCGCGGCACAAATAACTTGACGGTTTCGAGCGTAGTGGGTGGTGCGTCTA
>CAMDEX010000389.1 GCA_945897075.1 Litorilinea aerophila | reverse complement strand
GAATGTAAGGTGATGAGCAGCAACTACGCCACCAAACAGCTTTACAACAAGACGCTGCAATTGACCGCGGATACACTGGAACCCCACGCGCTCGAGTGCGTGGAGTTTGCCAAAGCCGTGGCCGCGGGCGCACCCTCGCCTGTCCCGGCGGAGCAATCCTTACAGGTGATGGCGATTCTGGACGCCATCTACCGCAGCCAGGCGCGAGGCGGCGAAGTGGCGCTGGACCTGTAGATTGACAGATAGCGACCTGCCACGTACAATTACGTGGCAGATTTTGGGTTGGTGGCGGAATGGCAGACGCAGCGGACTTATAGATTTGAGCACTGGGACGGAAACGCTCCATGTGAATTCGGTCAAATTCGGGGAACTCTTCATCAGTTTCGATATGAGAATCCCGAGCCAAGCTTTTTGCTGATCGCAACGAAAATCAGAACGCAGATTACGCAGATTACGCAGATTTTTATCCGTGTGAATCCGCCCAATCCGCGTCATCCGCGTTCTATTTTCAGATTAGCAAGAAGAAGGTGTAGAGACTTGACGGCCGAGACCTACGGCGGACAGCTAGGGTCAAGAGAAAGTCCAGACCACAAACTCATTACGAGGTGGCGAAAGCCATAGTGGTACGAAAATCCGCCGGGGTAACACCCGTGTGGGTTCGAATCCCACCCGACCTACCAGCAAAAGAGAAGTCCGACTTTTCAGAAAAAGTCGGACTTCTTGTTTCACAGGAAAAGAAACGGGAGAGTCGATGTTGCGAGGAGTAGATCGACTCTCCCGTCTTGCAGAGGAGAACAGGAGAGAAAGGAGGGGTTTAGAGAAGCACACCGTTGAGGAAGTCGATGCGTCCTCCAAAGGATATTTTCTCATAGAATTTGGACTTTTGACAACACGAAGTAGACTCAATGAGAGTTGAGTTGCATGAAGCAGATTAACAGAATAACAAACGAGTCGAAATCAGGAAAAAAGTGCAGCGATCAGGGAGAAAGAGCGTGAATTTGACTCTTGACGACGACTTTTTGTCGTGGTCGAGGAGGCAAGCGGGTGCCCGGGCGTCGTCCAGGGGAAATACCCCGGTGTTTGGGCGGTTGGGCGGGTGTCCCCAACTGGCGAATAATGCGTGCGAAGTCGCGCTGCACCAGGGAAGGGGAGATGAGATGTCTGCGCATGCTGGGTAAATTGCGTTCCCAGGGACGAGGCAGACAGTCGGCAAGGTGGCGCGCCATCCAAAGTTGGGCATAGGCGATGTGTGTCAGTTGCCACCAATTTTCTTCGCGTTTGACCTCGGGTGTTTGGAAGCCGGTCAACTGGAGTTTCTGTTTGCCGAAACGGAAGAAATGCTCGAGGTTGAAGCGGCGACGATAGGCTGTATAGCTCTGGAGTAGGGTCAATTCGTGGCGTCGTTCGCCTATGACGAGTAACCAGAGGGGACGCAGGCAGGCCATCTTGCCTTGTTCGTCATAGCGGACAATGCGCAGTAGAGTAAAAGGGTGGCGATGCATGGGCAAGGGGGAAGGTTTCTGTTTGCCCGTCATCAGCAAGTTGTGCCAAGCCTGTATTTCGACCCGATAGCCATGGCCGCGCCGACTCGTTTCGTACAAAGTCAGCGTATCATCCGTTTCTCCCCATGTGTCAGGGTCAGACAGAGCGAAGGCTGCCCCATACCAGGTGGGATGACCAGCGCCCGCCACCGCATTGTCGGCTGGCTGATACTGACGATAGAATGTGCGGTTGCTGCGTACACGGGCGATGGTGACTAGATTCTTGTGCTTACGATGAGCATGCAAATAGGCCGGTTTGCTATAACTGGTGTCACCCACTTCGACAGAGAAGGTGTGACCGAAGGGCAACTGCCCATCTTGGAGCAAGGCGTCGATTTGTTGGGCACCCACCAACTCCTTGTCCGCATCACTGGCTACTCGTTGTGTGGCAAGGGGCACTACCCAACTCGATGTCAGGCCATCTTCCTCGTCCGGCAACAAGGCCACCGTCGAGTACTGATGCCCTATCGTCACCGGCTTGTTTCCCTTCACCACCGTGGGCTCGTACACCATGCTCCTATCCTGCAGTGTATGCGCATAGAGGCGCGGTTGCGGTGTCACATCTACACCCAATAACCAAAATGGCAACCCCTCTGGCGCTGTCCTCAGACTTGGGTTGAGCCTTGTCGAAACCTTGTCGAAGGGTGATTGCAGAAACGGACCCAGCAGCTCTGGCAACAACTTCGGCGGCAACACTATCTCGTCTATCGCCTTGAAGATGGTTGAATAACTGCGTCGATAGCTCTCGGCCAGACTGTACTCCACCACAGACCGGGCCTGCGGCATGCTACTGATTGCATCCACCAACTCCATCACTGTGTCTGCTCGATTGTCAATGTTCCGGTACAATCTGTCCCGAAACTGCTCCAGTTGTTTCGTGCTTTGTGTTATGTCCATGCACTATTTCTGGCTCAGTTCCTCTTTTTCGTCAACTATTGGGACACATGATTCTCTTCACCCGTTGTCAAAAGTCCAATATGCAATGACCTTCGAGCAATTCCAAAGCCGCGGTCGCAACGGCGATCTGCCGGACCCGACTTCATACCGGACCGAACGCGATTACTTTGAATGGGATGGCTTGATAACCCGCCGCAACAAACTGAACGACATCCTTCAATGGCTGGCCTGACTCTATCACAATTCATCAAGCGCATACGTCGGTTTTCCCTCAATTCCTCCGCACCTTCGCGCTGAACCCCTCCTTTTTTTCCCCCGCTCACCTTTCACCCATTGCGCTTCACCCTCGCCGCCTGTGGTACAATGGCAGAGAAGGTCCATTCTGCCCGTCGAACCATTCGCCGCCTATGACCGAGCCGTCGCTGCTGGAACGTATTCTGCAAAGTTGGGGGCTGGACGGCTTTCCGTCTCTGCAACGGATCGCCGATTCGATGGACCCTATCGCGTGGACGCTTGTGCTGCTGCTGGTGGGCGCGGTGCTGATGGCCGTCTATTTTTCCCTGAGCACCCGCTATGCCTTCACCAAACTGGAATCGACAGAGGCCACGCCGGAGACGCTGCTCTTTCGGTTGAAGCAGGACCCGACCCACCTGACGCCCCAGTCCATTCTCAACCGGCTGGGGGGCGAGGCTACGTTGGAACTGCTGGAATTCGGCGACAAAATGACGACGGCCAGTTGGCGCTTTCAGTGGAGCGCCATCCGCGAGGAAGTGCTGCGCCTGCTCAGCCGCCAGAACGCCTTTGGCCCGATTCACGTCCTGGCCCGCTACTACCGGTCCACGGACACGACGGAGCAGGATTCCCTGCGCATCCGCCGCACAGTGCTGATCCACAAACTGGGCCAGCGCCGGTATCTGGAACCAGCCGCGGATGGATCGCCGGCCCAGTTGCGTCTGCACCGCCACCCCGCCGAGCAGATCGGTGAACTCGGCTTCGACGGCCCCACCATCTGGCTGGACGAGGGGCAAGAGATTCGCGACGCCGACGGGCCGCTGGTGG
>CAMDEX010000388.1 GCA_945897075.1 Litorilinea aerophila | reverse complement strand
AGCAAGCAGCGCCCCTACCAGCCTACAAACGGAGTTTTGCTCCCCATGCGGGAATTCGCCACGCGCACGCTCATTCTACTACTCGTTATTGCTCTTTTGGTTGGTTGGCTCAATGCCCGTCCCGCCTCCCCAGCGCGACTACTGGCCGGACTGCAATCCATTGCTTGCCCGTCGCAGGTCTCCAATGCGCCCGAAACGCTTGTGCCTTCGGGTGAAGCGCAAATCGCCGACCAGCAGAGACCCGCGGCTGGGCGTTTTGATCTGTCCGCCGAGACGCTGCCCGCGCCCTACAGCCTGCGCTGGCGCATCGGTGTGGGTATCCCCGACGGCAGCCCCTACTTCTTCGATTGGATGTCACCCCGGCCCGGCTGGTATCTCAACTGGTCTACCAGATCCTATACGGCTTCAAACGCAGATGCGCAGGCGTTGGGGATGGAATTTGCCCCTATGCTCCGTCTGCGCGCCGATGGGTTGTATCCCGATCTGGCGACCATCTACCAGCAGGCACAGGAGCGGCCGGGAATGCTCTGGCTGGTGGGCAACGAACCGGATGTGCGCTGGCAGGACGACGCCACGCCAGAGGAATACGCTTGTCAATACTACCGCGCCTGGCACACAATCAAACTGGCTGACCCCAGCGCGCAGGTAGCCATCGGCGGTATCAGCCAGGTGACGCCCCTGCGTTTGCGCTATCTGGAGGCAATTCTGGAAAGCTATGCGGCACAGTTCGGCGCGCCGATGTCGGTAGATGTCTGGAATATCCACGCCTTTGTCCTGCGTGAAAAGGCCGGTGAATGGGGTGTGGACATGCCGCCCGGTTTTGCAGACGCCACCGATGGCCTGCTCTGGGATGTGGAGGATCACGACGATTTGGCGCTGGTGGAGGAGCAGGTGCGGCGCATGCGGGGGTGGATGGCGGCGCGGGGCGAACGGGACAAACCGCTCTACATCAGCGAATACGGCATTCTCCTGTCGCAAGAGTCCGGTTTTACCCCGTCACGGGTGGTCAATTTTATGGTCGGCTCCTTCGATCTGTTCGACAGTCTGGCTGATGAAAACCTGGGCTATGCGCAGGACGACAACCGATTGGTGCAGCGCTGGGTCTGGTTCAGCACCCGCTACTACCTCTACCCCACCGGCGATCTCTTTACCGCAGAAGGCGCACCCCTGCCGCCAACACGCGCAATGGCGGGATATATTCGGGCGCATACGGAATAATGCGGTGTGCGTCGGATTTTTGGAAATGGTCTGAACAGGTCAACAGAATACGGTTTTGCCCAGTCATGCTCAGTTTTATTATCACAGACGGCGAATTTCCGCTCTGACTTTTTCTAATCCTGGCCAGAGGTCAGTGTCGGTTGCTGTGTACCAAGCGGATATGCGTTCAAGTTCTCTGGTCAAATTCAGAATCGCCGGGCGTTGTCGTGGCATTTCCAAAAATGTGACGTACACCCGAATAATGCGATCCCCTTGACATCACTGACCACATCATATATGATGTGGTCAGTGATCTATACGCAAAGAGAGGAGCGAAAAATGGCCCGCTACGCATTGAATCTGCCTGTGGCGCTCAAACAGGAGGCAGAGTTGGTGGCAAAGCAACAGGGGGTTTCCCTCAACCAGTTTATCCAATGGGCGGTGGCGGAAAAAGTCGGCGGCCTGAAGCAGACGCTGGATGATCCGCGCTTTCCGCTCATCACCTACCGGCGGGGTGGCTCTGGCACAATGCAGCCGATGCTGCGCGGGACAAATATCCGCGTGAAAACGATGGTGGTGGCGAACAAGTATCATTACTTGCCCCCCGAAGAGATTGCAGATCGATGGCCGGTAAAAATAGAGGCCGTCCGCGAAGCACTGGCATACTACGAAGCGCATACAGACGAAATTGACAATGCAATTGCTGAAGACACAGCACTAGAGGCCAAGTATGCCAACGCAGCCGTCCCTGCATCTTGACGCTGATATATCGGATCGATATCTATTTCGTGCGCTTATTGAAAAGGGACACGACGTTACGCGAACCCCAAATGAATGGATTGCCGGGAATGCGTCCGATGAACTTCAGTTACTGGAAGCAACGAGGCGTGGTCGGATCATCCTCAGCCACAACGTCGCAGACTTTTTCGATCTGGCAAAAATCCACACAAACCACGCGGGGATCGTTGTGGTACCCCAAATCGGTTGGGGACTTCCTCAACTGATCCAGGCTGTTGACCGTATGTTGACCGAAACCAGCGCCGAGGAGTGGATCGGTCAGGTGCGCTGGTTGAACCAGTGGCGCTGACCCAAAGACCCGGCAGGTTTTCTGAAACCTGCCGGGTCTTTACTTCTCCAACAAAGCGACAATCTCCTCCACAATCGCAAATGCCGCCTGGGGACGGCCCAACGCTTTCGCCTTTGCCCCCATCTGCGCCAGCCCTTCCCGCTCTGGCCCAAACCAGCGGCTGAGGATGGCCCCGATCTCCGCCGGGTCTGCGCTGTAGCTGCCCACGCCGTTCTCCACCACAAAGGGCACATTGCCCTCCTCCTGGCCGGGGATAAAGCCGCTGAGCAGAATCGGCAGCCCGCAGATCAGCGCCTCGGCAATCGTGCCCGGCCCAGCTTTGGTGACGACACAATCGCTGGCCCCCATCCATGCGGGCATATTCGACACAAAGCCCTCCACCCGCACCGGCAGAGGCCAATGCTGTGCGGCCAATTCCCGGCGCAAGGCTTCGTTACGCCCGCAGATGACCACCAGTTGCGCGGGCCGCCCATCCGCGGCCAGCCGCGTCGCCGCGGCCCGGGCAATTTTTCCCACTGGACCCATCCCCTCACCGCCACCCACCAGCAAAGCGGTCATCCGTTCTGCTTCCAGGCCAAGCGCAAGACGCAGGGGTTTCTGTGTACCCAACGGTCGGGCAAAGGCTGGGCGGATGGGCAGACCGTAAAAGCGAATCTGCTCGTCGCGCAACCCGGCCACTTTGGCCCGGCGCACAGCTTCCTGGCTGGCAACAAAGCAGCGGTCTACATCGCGGTGATACCAGACCGGGGCGATGGAGATCAGATCGGTGACGACAGTGACGAAGGGGATCGGCGATTTCAGTGTGTGGCGCAGAAGACGCAGGGGCGCGTGCTGCATCAACGGGTGAACGGAGATCACAACATCGGGCTGGTACTCGTCAAAGGCCCGCCGCATGGCCCGGCGCACAAGACGCCCCACCAGACGCAGCCCCGGTTCGGTCAGCCAATCCCGCTCGCCGGCGCTCCAGGCCAGCTTCCACAACCAGAGCGCATCCGTAACCAGTGTACGGTAGCTTTTGGGGATCTGGTTGACAGGCCAGGGCGTATAGTGACGCCACAGATCGATCACCTGCGCATCGAAACGGTCGCCGTAGCGTTCGGCAAAAGCCGCAGCCAGTGCTTCGGCGCTGGCCCGGTGTCCGCCGCCCGTATCACTCATCAGAATCAACACACGCTGCATGAAACCACCCGCAAAGAATATCGCGTAGGGGCGCTGCT
>CAMDEX010000387.1 GCA_945897075.1 Litorilinea aerophila | reverse complement strand
GCTATGTGTACCCGACGGGCGCAGCAAGCAGCGCCCCTACGCTAATCCACCACCTGCCACCTGCAACTTTCCACCTGCAACCTGCTACTTTCTCCTCTCGCGCACGGCGATGTGCAGCTCGACCAGTTGCTTCTCGCTGACCGGGCTGGGCGCTTCCAGGAGCAGGTCCGTGCCTGTGGCCGTCTTGGGGAAGGCCATCACTTCGCGGATGCTGGTGGCGTCGGCGTAGAGAGCGACGACGCGCTCGATGCCCAGGGCGATGCCGCCGTGCGGGGGCGCTCCGTACTGGAAGGCTTCGAGCAGATGACCGAACATCTCGTCCACTTCGGCCTCGTTCATCCCCAGCCGCTGGAAGAGACGCATCTGCTGGTCGCTGCGGTGGATACGGATGCTGCCGCCGCCGATCTCCCAGCCGTTGAGAATCACGTCGTAGGCTTTGGCCTTGACGCTGCCCGGTTCGCTTTCCAACCGCGGCCAGTCCGCGTCCTGGGCGGTGGTGAAGGGGTGATGGCAGGCGCTCCAGCGCTGCTCCTCTTCGCTGTATTCCAGCAACGGGAAGTCCACCACCCAGCAGAAGGCCAGCAGGTCTGGGTCAATCAGCCCGGCCCGCCGCCCAATCTCCAGACGCAAATTGGCCAGGCTGGGGTTGGTCACGCCCGGCTTGTCCGCCACCAACAGAATCAGATCGCCCTGGCCCGCGCCGCTGGCGGATACAATGCCATCAATCTCGGCCTGACTGAGAAATTTGGTGATCTGGCTGCGCAGGGCCTCGCCAGTGTAATGGCCGTCGCTGTCGGGCCCGCCGGTAACGCCGATCCAGGCCAGACCCTTTGCGCCGTAGGGTTTGATGAAGTCGGTCAGCTCGTCAATCTCGCGCCGGCTCATCGCCGCGCCGCCGGGATAGACGACACCCTTCACCAGCCCGCCGCTGGTCACCGCGTTCTTGAAGACAGCGAAACTACTTTCCGCCAGCAGTCCGCTCACATCGCAGAGAGTCTGGCCGAAGCGGATGTCCGGGCGGTCAATGCCGTACTGCGCCATCGCGTCGTCCCAGGTGATGACGGGAAAGGGCGTCTGCAAGATGCGTTTTTTACTCACGACGCGCGAGAGTTCGATAAGCATCGGCTCGATCAGCGCCATAATATCGGCCTGATCCACGAAGCTCATCTCCAAGTCCAGTTGGGTGAACTCCGGCTGGCGGTCGGCGCGCAGGTCTTCGTCGCGGAAGCAGCGCGCAATCTGAAAGTAGCGCTCCATCCCGGCCACCATCAACAATTGCTTCATCTGCTGCGGGCTTTGGGGCAGGGCATAGAATTTGCCCGGATGCATACGGCTGGGCACGACAAAATCGCGCGCCCCCTCCGGTGTGCTTTTGAGCAGAATCGGCGTCTCGATTTCCAGGAAATCCCGATCCGAGAGATAGTTGCGGATAAAGCGCACGATGTTGTGGCGCAGGATGATATTCTGGGCCAGTTTGGGGCGGCGCAGGTCCAGATAGCGGTATTTCAGGCGCACCGCCTCGTCCACCTCCTCGCCCTGGCCGCCGCTGATGACGAAGGGGGGCGTGCGCGCTTCGCTGAGGATCACCACCTGGTCGGCGATGACTTCGATGCCACCCGTGTCCAGGTCGGGGTTCTCGAAACCGGCGGGGCGCTTCTGCACGGTGCCGTGGATTTGCACCACAAATTCGCTGCGCACAGTGGCGGCCAGCGCGTGGGCGTTGGGCTGATTCTCCGAATTGATGGTGACTTGGGTGATACCAAAGCGATCGCGCACGTCCAGGAAGATCAGACCGCCGTGATCCCGCCGCCGGTTGATCCAGCCCGCCAGCGTCACCTCTTTGCCCGCATCTTCCGCCCGCAACACCCCACACGAATGACTCTTCAGCATTTTTGACTCCGTACTCCGTTTGTCCCCATCGGTTGAATTGACAAAAACATCCCTTCAATTATAGTGGGGGAGTGGGGCAGACGCAATTTAGAGCTTCGCACGGAAACGATTCAGGTATTGCGTATTACGTATTGCGTAAGTAGTGATGGTTGAGAGGCATCAGGACAAACACTTGCAGTACAAATGTTTATCCTTCAATGTCGCCATCGTCACTACTTACGAAATACGCAATACGTAATACGCAATCCGTTTCAGAACGCCACATACCCCCCATCCACGGGAAGACACTGGCCGGTCACGTAATCTGAGAGGTCGGTGACGAGAAACTCAATGACACGCGCGCAATCTTCCGGCATACCCAGACGGCGCAGGGGGATGTCCGGCTCCAGACGGGCGCGGGCTTCGACGCTGCCCCGCCCGCCGGCAATTGCGCGCGAGGAGAGAATATAGCCCGGCGCGATGCAATTCACATGCACCCCGTGCGGTCCCAACTCGGCGGCCAGGACGCGGGTGTAGTGGATCACTCCGGCTTTGGCGACTTTGTAGGCCATCACGCCGCCATCCCGCCCGCTCCACAGCCCGGCCTGCGATGCCACATTGACGATCTTGCCAGAGCCGGCCGCGATCATCGGTCTGCTGGCCGCCTGGCAGCAAAAAACGGTGCTGGTCAGGTTGATGTCCATAATGTAGCGGTAGTGATCCTCCGGCGCGGTGGCTGCCGAGTGCTGGGCGGGAGGGTGCAGAAAGCCGCCCGCGTTGTTGACCAGAATGTCCAGACGGCCAAAGGTGGCGAGGGTCTGCTCCACCATCGCCTCTACTTGGGCCTTCACCGTCACGTCGGCCTGGATGCCCAGGGCACGGCAATCCAGCGCCTCGACTTCCTCCATCACCGTCGGCGCGCTCAATTCCTCGTTATACTCGCGCGCCGCCTGCAAGTCAATGTCGTTCACCACAATGTCCGCGCCCAGCCGGGCCAGATGCAGGACGTAAGCCCGCCCCAGCCCGCGCGCCCCGCCTGTCACCAGCGCCACTTTGCCTGAAAGTTTCATTGTCGTTTCCTTTCCGTGTCAGATGATTTCACGCTATAAACATATAAACATTAGTCGCGCGCCCAGACCCGTGAAACGTGAAACGTGAAACGTGAATTCATGTCACATACTCTCACGTTTCACGCTTCACGCTTCACGCTTCACGCTTCACGTTTCCGCCCGCACGTTTTGCCTGTCGGCTATGCCGCCTTATGCACCGCACACCAGCGATTCGGCTATGGACGTGTCACCTGCTGAAAGACCGGGGCCTCGCCGGGGATGGCCGAATTGCTCAACCCCCGGCGCAGCACAGCCTCTTCGCCGCCATACTCCTCCAACTTGGCCCGCTGATCCGCTTTGGCCCGCGCATCCACCGCCACTGGATCGACGATCCGCTGCAACCGCTGCCCCATTGCGGCGCGCAGCGGCTGGTGCGCAGGCGAATCAGCCAGATTGACCAACTCCTGGGGGTCGCTGGTCAAGTCGAAAAGTTGGGCCGCTTCGTCTACGTAATGGATATATTTGGTCTCCCCGTCGCAGAGCATAAAAATCCCGTTGCGTGTCCCCGCCGCGTGGTATTCGCTGAAGATCGTGCGCGACTGATCCGCCTCCTGCGCGATCTGCCAGAGGGAGCGACCGGGCAGATCAG
>CAMDEX010000386.1 GCA_945897075.1 Litorilinea aerophila | reverse complement strand
ACCCCGGACGGCGCAGGCTACGCCGTGGGGCTGGTGGAGGAGGCGCGCTTGATGGCAACCCACGCCAACCTGGCCCGTTCCGCGGCCGCGGCGGGCAATCTGGCCGGGGCGCGCACCCACACCGAACACACGCGCAACATCCTTTTTGGCAAAGACGATCCCCGCTACGGCGATTTTGACGGCACCGGCGGTATCCAGAACCCCGGCGACGGTTTCGGTCTGCTGCGCTATGCGGCCAACGCCGATACAAAACTCCTGGAAGCCGCGGAGAGCGCAGAGGTGACGCCGGAGATGGCCGACCAACTCTTTGCCGCCACCCTTGCCATCGCTAATTTTGCGCCCGCCAACGACACCGACACCTGGTCGGATCAACTGATCGAACAGACCCAAGCGATTCTGGCGGCTGCCACTGCGGGCGAAGCAACCGCACCGGCAACGGTCATGCGCGATCTGGGGAAGCAGATTGTGGACGGGGTGGATGCCGACGCCGATGGAACGGTGGAAGCCATCAGCGGGGAGGGGGGCGTCTGGACGGCTTTCCTCACCGCGCAAAAGACGGCAAGCTACTTCCCCAGCGGTGCCGTCAGAGGGCAGGTGCAACACCAGCCCTCGGCCAAGAATCCCACCAGCGACCGCATCGCCATCGATCTGGCGAATGTGCCCCAACCGCAGAATGACCTGAAACTGTGGGCCTATCTGCTGGCAGCCGACGGCAAACGGCTGGTTCTGGGCGAAGTGCCCTGGAGCAGCGGCGTGGTAACGGTCAGTTTCTCCTACGCGGGGCGCAATCTGATCGGCGAGTTCAACGGCTTTCGTCTGGTGCAGGGGGCCATCTATGCGGGGGATGCACTGCCCGCCGCGCCCCTGGCCCCCATCCGCAAAGTTCTGGCCAGCGCAGCGGATACCCCCGCCAAAGTGGGCTACGGCGTGGGATTGATGCGCCAGGCACAGATTGTGCGCGACCTGGCGGCCCAGATCAGCGCGGCGGCCTCGGCGGATGATATTGTCCAGGCCCAGGCGCGGGCGCGCGAGACGCTCAATGTGCTGGTGGGCAAGAACGATCCCCGCTATCTGACCGGCGCGGGCGATCCCGGCGACGGCTTCGGGCTGCTCGGCTATGCCGGGAGCGTGGACACTTCGCTGCAGCAGTTGTTGAGCAGCGCGGGTGTCACCGCCAATATGACAGCACGCAGCGGACAAGCGCGCGCGGCGGTTGCCAACTTCTTTCCCGCCACAGGGACAGGGACGTGGGCCGATCTGCTGATCGAAAAAATTCAGGCCGTGCTAGGCACCAATGACGTCATCATCGCCGCGCCCCATGCCGACGAGGCCGCAGCGATTGCCAACAACATCCTGAACGGCGACGGCAGCAAAGGCGGGGCGCGAGCGGTCTATCTCGCCAGCCAGCAGGCCGCCGACTATTTCCCCAAAGAGACGGGCGCGGCCCCGCCCGACGAACCGCCCGTAGCGGGACCCAACCCGGACGCACAGGAGAACGACGATCTGTGCAGCCGGGCCAAAACCATCTCGACCGGCGGCGCGGCGCGTCACCACACCTTCCACTACGAAGGGGATCAGGATTGGATCAGCTTCACCACCCAAGCCAACAAAAGTTACGTCATCGAAGTGGCCGGTGTGGGCGCGCTGGCCGACCCGGTGATCTTCCTCTATGACAATTGCGACGCGGCCCCCGGCTCCTTTGAGAGCAACGCCTTTGGCAATAGTGTGCGTCTGGTCTGGAACGCGGCCAAGAACGGCGCCTACTTTATTCAGTTGCGCCAGTTCGACCCGGTTATTTCTGGGGCGGGCAGCGAATACGACCTGAAAATCACCCTGGACGAAACGCCGCCGTCGCCGCCCACCAATCTGCGCTGTCTGGCCGTGAATACGACGACGCTGGCGATCCAGTGGCAGCGCAGCCCCGAATTCGACGTGACCGGCTACCGGGTGACGTATGGCAACCAAAATTCCAGCGAGACGGGCTTCCGGGACGTGGCAGGGGCAGAGACGACCTTCCTGGAGTTGAGCGGGCTGACCCCCAACGAACTCTATTTTCTGCGCGTGACAAGTCTCGACTTCTCGCGCAACGAGAGCGCGCCTTCGGGCGAGTTGCAGTGTCGCCCGTTGCAGCCCACCGACACCACCAAACCGCTGCTAAGTTCGCTGCTGCCCACCCTCACCGGCCCTTACACGACCACCGCGCCGGCCCTGACCTTCACCGGCGCGGCCGCGGACAGCGGCGGCAATCTGAGCCGGGTACGCATCCGCAACACCAGCATCAACCAGGAAAAGATTGACTTCACGCTGGCCGGGGGGATTGACGATTTCCGGGTGGAAGATCTGCCTCTGCGCGTGGGCAGCAACGAAATTTTGGTGACGGTCTTTGACGAGGCCAACAACAGCACAGACTACCCGCTCTCTGTGCAGCGGGTGGCCGACAGCAAAGGCGTGGTGATCATCATTGCCGGCCACAACGAGACCTTTGGCTTGCAGACGAACATCTACAACTCGACCAACCGGGCCTATCGCATCTTCAAGAGTGCGGGCTATACGGATGACGACATCTTCTATCTGGCCCCTGTGGCCCAGGACCCGGACAAAAACGGTACAGCCAACGAGGTGGACGCCACGGCCACGCCGGCCAAATTCCAGGAGGCGATTACCGTCTGGGCCAAGACACGCGTAGACGCTGACAAACCGCTCTTCATTTATATGATGGATCACGGGCTGGCCGACAAATTCTGCGTCACCGGCTGTGCCGGGGCCAACTCCATTACCCCGGAGGAGATGGACACCTGGCTGCGCCAACTGGAGACAGATTCCGGCGTGACTGAAGTGACGGTCGTCTACGAGGCGTGCGTCTCCGGTAGCTTTGTCAACAGGGCAAGTGTGATCGACAGCATATCCAAGCCAGGGCGGGTGATTATAACATCAACAGGCTTCGACAACAATGCCTACGCCTCGGCCCAGGGCGCGTATTTCTCGGACGCCTTCTTCTCCTGTGTGGCGGACAGCGGCAATCTGAAGGCGTGTTTCGATCAGGGCAAGGCCGCGGTGGCGACGACGGGTGTCAAACAGACACCCTTCCTGGACGACAACGGGGATGGGGTTTTCGATGAACGGGACGGTACTGTGGCGGTCAACCGTCAGGTGACCCGTTTCTTTAGCTCCGTGCGCCCGGTCATCAGCAGCGTGGATGCGCAAAAGAACGGAGCCGATGGCCTCCTCACCGCCACAGTGGCCGAGGGGGCCGAGCAGACGGAGTTGGTCTGGGCTGCGGTCTACGGACCGACCTTCGCCGAACCCGGCACTGTGACCCTCAATCTGGAAGTGCCGGTGGTGCGCCTGGAGCCGGTGGCTGGGCAGCCGGGCACATTCAGCATCAATTATACGAATGGTTTTGCGGACCCGGGCGAGTATCGCATCGTCTTCTACGCCCAGGATCGCTTGGGATTGAATGCGGCCCCGGTGTCGCCGGGCGGGATTCAGCTTTTCCTGCCGGCGATTAATCGGTAACAGAAATGTAACTTTACAGATGTCAGGACTAGCGCAGGTTGAGTAGGCTGGGGCTTTTTCCAGCCGTATCGAAACCCA
>CAMDEX010000385.1 GCA_945897075.1 Litorilinea aerophila | reverse complement strand
CCCGCCCCTACAGTGCAAATCTTTATCTGAAAAACTATATAAAACGGGTAAAGGGTACATCGGATGCAGCGTTATGTGCTGATTGCGGATCGGGTGTGGGATGGAATTTCTGCGCGCGCGGCTGAAGGTTTGGCTGTGCTGATTGAGGAGAGTAAAATCGAGGCATTGATCCCGAACGGCGAGATTCCCCCCGACGTGCCGCGCGTTGAACTGCCTGGCTGCACACTGCTCCCCGGCCTGATTGACGCCCACGTCCACTACAGCGGGGTGATGGGAGCCGCCTTTCTGGCCGCCGGCGTGACCACGATCCGCGATGTGGGCAATGATCTGGCCTGGATCCTGGACCGCCGCGCCCAGCACGCGGCCGATCCGACGCTGGGTCCGACGATTGTCTGCTGCGGCGTGCTGCACGATGGCCCCACCGCCTATTGGAAAGCCATGGGCCGGCCGCACGCCGATACTGATGTGTTGCGCGCTTCGATCCAGCATCATGTCGCGGCCGGGGTGGATCAGATCAAACTCTATGCGGGACTCGATGCAGGGATGGTGCGGGCCGGTGTGGCCGAAGCGCACCGGCTCGGCAAATTTGTGGTTGCGCACCTGGGCAGCACGCGTGCCGAAGAAGCGGCAACCTGTGGCCTCAACGAGATCGAGCATCTTGACCAATGTGGCGTGGCCTGGCGCGCCGCCAGCGAAGCCGAAGATGATGACCTGATCGCACTCTTTCTGAAAAACCAGGTGGTCATGGACCCGACTTTCGTCGTTTGGGACCGCCTGGGACGCATTCTTGACCGTTCGTTTCATCACGACGCCCGCCGCCAATGGGTACATCCCGTCCATTTGGACATTTGGCAGCGCTATTTAAGCCGCTTTGGCCCGCCCCATCGCCGTTGGCGGTTTCAAGCCGCTTTGCCCCATCTCAAACGGTTTGCGGCCCGCGCCCATGCGCAAGGCGTAGTAACCGCGCTGGGAACAGACACCCCCTTTCCCCATTTGGTGCCTGGCTTTAGCGTGCATGACGAACTGGCGATGTATGTGGATGCTGGTTTGCGCCCAGTGGAAGCCTTGAGCGCGGCCACAACGGTCAACGCCAGCGTTTTGGGTATTGGCGCACGGGTAGGGCGTCTCGCCGCCGGTTTTGCCGCGGATCTGGTGGCGATGCAGGGCAATCCACTGCAAAGTATTGATGACATAAGCAACGTGCGTTGCACTGTTCATGCCGGGCGCATCTTCACCCCGGCGGAGTTGCTCCCGACAGTACAACGCACATTTGACCAGCAGCCGGACGATGCGATTACACGCGATCTACTGAATTATGTAAATTCAAGGTAAGCATTGATTCACCTTCATACAGCTTGCACCTTCCGGGAAGGGGTCACAAGTCGGCTGCACTTGCGCCAATCTGCTTGACCCCTTCCCGGAAGGTTGGGAAGTTAATTCGTAACAAGCCCTTATTCTGACGACAGGAGCAAAACATGGAATATCGACAGCTAGGCAGGAGCAATCTCAAAGTCAGCGCGATCGGACTCGGCGCTGTAACCTTTAGCCGTGAAATAGGCGAGGCAACCGTCTTCACGATCATGGATTACGCGCTGGAGCGGGGCATAAACCTGATTGACACCGCTGAGGCTTACAACAAGGGTGGTTCGGAAAGTGTGGTTGGCAATTGGCTCAAGGCCAGTGGCAAACGCGATCGAGTGATCTTGGCGACCAAACTGATCCCCCCACTGACCGCAGAACGGATTCCCCAGGCCGCTGAAGCCAGTCTCCGCCGCTTACAGACAGACGTGATTGATCTCTACCAAATCCACGCCTTCGACAAAAACACACCGTTGGACGAATCCCTGGCCGCGTTGGGCAAATTGGTGGAAGAGGGCAAAGTGCGCCATCTGGGTTGTAGCAACTTTGCCGCCTGGCAACTGTGCAAAGCCCTCTGGCGCGCCGAAGTGAACGGGTTACCGCGCTTGGAATCGGTACAACCCAACTACAATCTCGCGATCCGGGACATCGAACAGGAGATGCTGCCCCTCTGCGCGGACCAGCAGATCGGCGTGATCTCCTATAGCCCGTTGGGCGCAGGCTTCCTGACCGGCAAATACAGCAAAAGCTGGACAGCGCCCCAGGGCACCCGTTTTGACATCATCCCCGACCATTGGGCGATCTATGAAAACGCCCGCTCGATGGAGCGCATGGAGAAGCTACGCAGCAAAGCCGCGGAGAGCGGACGATCGATGGTGCAACTGGCGCTGGCCTGGATACTCGGTCAGCCGGGCATTACCTCGACGCTGATCGGCAGCCGCAGCACGGCTCACATCGATCAAGCATTTGAGGCAGCCGCAGCAGGTATGTCGGCAGAATTGCGCGCTGAGATTAACAGTTGGTAATGCAGAAAGCGTCTACCGCAAATCCACTTTCCCCCTGGGAGCTACTATGTCGCCTGCAATCCAATTTCAGCAGATGCTTCCGAATGCCATCTTCACCATTGCGGGCGCAGGCTACCAGATCGGTGGTCTGGCGCGTGATTCCGATGCTGGTTGGCCGATGGGGGTCGTGCGCAGCACCTCTGATCGCTGGCGAGGCGATCTGATTGTGATTGATTATCACGCCCACCGACTCTGGCGCATTGACAGCGCGGGCATACTCCATGCGCTGGCTGGCGACGGCATCCCCGGCAATGCGGGCGACGGTGGCCCTGCCCTCGCCGCCCGCTTCTTCTGGCCGCACGACCTCACCCAGGACAAATGGGGCAATCTCTATCTCTCCGATCTCGGCAACCAGGTGATTCGGCGCATAGACGGCAAAACCGCCACCGTCACCCGTGTGGCCGGTTCGGGCAGAGTCGGGCGGGGCGGTGACGGTGGATCGGCGCTCGCTGCCGAGTTGGACACTACCTGCGGCGTGGCAGTGGATGACGAAGGCAACATCTTTCTTTCCAGCGAATGGGCCAGCAACATCCGCCGCGTGGATGCCCAAACTGGCATCATCACCCGCTTTGCCGGGCAGAACGCGACCCACGCGCCAGGCGCAAACCGTCCAACGCGTGGACCCGGATTGAGTCTGGTCGGCTATCACGGCGACGGTGCCGCCGCCCTGGACGCGGCTTTCCATCATCCCGAGCATTTGGCCTTTGACGCGCATGGCAATCTCTATGTCTGCGATAACTCCAACGACCGCATCCGCCGCATTGACCGGCAAACGGGCATTATCACGACGGTCTTTGGAACGGGGCAGCGCGCCTCCAACGGCGATGGCGGTCTGGCAACCGAAGCAAGTACGTTAATGCCTGATGCCCTCTGCCTGGACACCCACGGCAATCTCTATGTGGGGGAAAAGTATGGCTATCGCATCCGTAAGGTGAGCACGGCCACGGGTATCGCCTCCACGCTGGTAGGCAATGGCGTGCCTGGTTTTGGCGAGGAGGGTCTGCCCGGCAGCCAGACCCACGTCAATTCGGTCGAATGTGGCATCTGGGCCGACCCGGATGGCACAGTTTTTTGGTCTGATTGTTCCGGGCGGTTGCGGCGCTGTGACGGCACGACTGGCGTCGTCACCACTGTGCTGGGCGGGACGAGCGTCCACGATGGGGAAGCGGCAACCGCTGGCTTTCTCAACGGTCC
>CAMDEX010000384.1 GCA_945897075.1 Litorilinea aerophila | reverse complement strand
CGGGATGGGCACGTTGAAAGTGGGCGCAATCGGCAAGCTGGAGCGGGAAGTTCTCTCCGAGAACGCCGAACGGGCCTTCAAAGTTCTCTCCACTGCCCAGCTAACCGGTGTGGTGGCGGGCGGCGGCGCGGCCCTGCTCCACGCCCGCGCCGCGTTGAAGACCGTCACGCTCGACGGCGACGCCCAATACGGCGTGAAGCTGATCCACGACGCGCTGGCAGCGCCCCTGCGCCAGATTCTGGTCAACGCCCACGTGGCCGCGCCAGGCGTGATTATTGACCGGGTGCAAGAGGCGGGGCCGGGCGCGGCCTACGACGTGCTGCAGGAGAGAGTGGGCAACGCGCTGGAGTGCGGCGTCCTCGACGTGGCCGGTGTGGTGGAGACAGTCCTGCGCACTGCGGTCAGCACCGCGCTGATGGCCCTCAGCACCGATACAATTGTCTATCACAAGAAGCCGCAGCAGAGTATGGAGCCTTAAAATCATGACGATTATTCTTTCAATTTCCGCCCACGGGGCGCAGCGTTGGGCTGCGGGCCCTTATGGACTCTTTGCTCTGCAAGAGGGTGCGCTGATCCCCACATCCCAGCCGATGGAACGGTTGGTCGTCTGCTCGGCTGTCAGCGACCGGCTGCTGGTGGGCGGCGAACCGCACGGCGTGGCCTATCGCTACCGGGGCGGCGACGAGTGGCAGGCGGCCTGGATGGGCGGTGCTACCGAAGCCGCGCTCTGTCTGGCCCCCCACCCGGACGTTTTCCATACGGCTGTCCTGCTGGCCGGCACCGAAGGCGGCGGCATATTGCGCTCCACCGACCGCGGCCACCGCTGGTCGCCCTGCAACTACGGCCTGCGCAACTACACCGTCCTCAGTCTGGCCTGGGCACCTCTGGACCCCGGGATCCGCTGGCCGGGGCGGGAGCTGGTCTTTGCTGGGACCGAGGAGGGCATCTACCGTTCGCCCAGCGGCGGGCGCGGCTGGAAGCGCTCCGACGCGCCGGATGCAGCCTACCAGAGCCTCGCCATTTCGCCCTCCTTCCACAGCGACGGGCTGGTGCTGGCCGGGACAGAAGAACAGGGCCTCTGGCGCTCGGCGGACAGCGGGCTGACTTTCACGCTGGTGACGGACGCGCCCGAACGCATCAATTCCCTGGCGGCTGTAACAGGCGGCTGGCTGTTGAGTGACGAGGAGCATTTGTGGCGCTCCACCGACGGTCTCGCCTGGCAGCCGGTGGCGGGCAGCGAAGCGGCGCTGGTGCTGACCCCCACCGCCGAAGGCATTCTGGCTGGCACGGAAAACGGTGTGCAGTTGCTCGACGGGGAAAGTTTGGCGGTGGTGGAGAGCTACGCGGTGGTGATGGAGACGGCGTGACGTATTACGTATTTCGTATTGCGTAAGTAATCGGTGTTTGAGGCAACGAAATACGAATTGGGGTAGTGTCGCGTTTTGCGCTACCCGACAACAAAATCCAGCGCGCCAATCAACACATACTTACGCAATACGAAATACGCAATAGACTTCGAGGAGCCTCGATGACCGACGACCTGCTCATCCGCTACAACTACGACGAGTTTGTGCCGGCCAAGTTCGAGCCGTGGATGCGTTTTGACGAAAGCCCGCCGCTGGGCAGCAAAGCGCCCGACTTTCCCTTGTGGACGCTGGAAGGTGGGGAGACGACTCTCTCCGCGCTCTGGTCGGCCCACAGCTACACAATTGTGGAGTTTGGCAGCTTCACCTGACCCTACTGCGGGATGGCGTCGCCATCTATGAATGCGATTGCCGAGCGTTATGCAGGGGCGGGCGTCGGCTCGATTTTTCTCTACACCAATGAAGCGCATCCGGGCGAGTTCTACCCCCATCACACATCGCTGGAACAGAAGTTGCGCCACGCCGCGGCTTTGCGCGATGTGCTGGGCGTCACCCGCCCCATTCTGGCCGACAGTCTGGACGGGGCTTGTCACCGGGCCTACGGCTCTATGCCCAATATGACGTGGATTTTCAACCAGGCAGGCACACCCGTCTACAAATCCGACTGGTCGGATTCCCACAGCGTGGAGAATGCCATCCAATACTTCTTGCAGGTGTTGGAACGGCGGCGCAACCGCGAACGGATGGCCCCCTTCCGCGTGGAACGGCTCGACTACCGCATCCAAGACCAGGAACGTTTCTACGCCAGTCTCGAACGCAACGGGCCGAAAGCGGTCACGGAGTTTCGGAATGCGTTTGGGTAGGGGTAGGTTGCAAGTCGCAGGTGGCAGGTTGCAAGTCGCAGGTTGCAAGTCGCAGGTGGCAGGTTGAAAGTGGCAAGTGGCAGGTTGAAAGTGGCAGAGTGATGATAATCTGTGTCCTCCCTTCCTCCCTTCCTCCCTTCCTCCCTTCCTCCCACCCAATAACTCCTAACTCTTATCTCTCGGAGGTTTCTATGCTTCTCATTGACGCCCATCTCGACCTTTCCATGAATGCCCTGCAGGGCAACCGGGATCTGCTGGTCTCGGCCTATACCATCCGCAGCCGCGAGCAGAAGACGCCGGGGCCGGGCCGCGGGCAGGGGACTGTTGCCTTCCCGGAGATGCGCCGCGGACGCATCGCGCTCTCCTTTGCCACCCTCATTGCCCGCTCCACAGGACGGCCCGCGCCCCACATTGACTACGACTCCCCGGCCCAGGCTTACGGCATGGCCCACGGCCAACTGGCCTATTACCGGGCGCTGGAGGAGATGGAAGTGGTGCGGGTACTCTCCAATGTGGATCAGTTGGATGGCCATTGGAGCGACTGGATCGAGTGGGAGGCCGAGGGCGCGCTGGAAGGCGAGGAGCCGCCCCTGGGCTTTGTGATTTCGATGGAGGGTGCGGACCCGATTCTCTACCCGGAGCAGGTCGAGGCCTGGTATGCGGCCGGGCTGCGCGCCATCGGCCCCGCCCACTACGGCCCCTGCCGCTATGCTGGCGGCACAGGCACGGAACTTGGCCTGACCGATCTGGGCCGCCCGCTGTTGGAGGAGATGGAGCGGCTGGGGATGCTGCTCGATCTGACCCATCTTTCGGATCAGGCCTTTTGGGAGGCGCTGGAAATTTTCGACGGCTCTGTGCTGGCCAGCCACAACAATTGCCGGGCGCTTGTGCCCCACCAGCGCCAGTTCAGCGACGACCAGTTGCGCGCCATCTGCGAACGAGACGGGGTGATCGGCGCGGCTTTCGACATTTGGATGGTGACACCCAATTGGCGGGGAGGAGAGCAGAACAACGAGAATGTATTTATCGGCGATGTGGTGAATCACATTGACCACATCTGCCAGTTGGCGGGCAATGCGCGCCACGTGGCCCTGGGCACTGACCTGGACGGCGGCTTTGGTCGTGAACAGTCCCCCAGCGATCTGGACACCATCGCCGACTTACAGCAGGTGCCCGAAATTCTGGCGGAACGGGGCTACAAAGCGAACGACATCCAGGCCATCTGTTCGGGGAATTGGCTGCGGCTGCTGCACGATGTGTTGTAGAGGAAGATGATGGGATAATGGGGGAAGGGCATTATCCTGCCGCTGATGGAGCGAAGGGGTTCAAAATTGTCATTCCCCGTATGATTTGACCGTTTTGCATATCTTCGCTACATAGAGTCTTGCAGCCTGCAT
>CAMDEX010000383.1 GCA_945897075.1 Litorilinea aerophila | reverse complement strand
ATTTGGTTCTCGCAAACCAGGCCATTCTACTCGAAAACTAGGCCATTCTATCGGATAAATTGACCCAAAACTGGTTCAAAATATCCATCTTCGGTTATTTTCGAGGCTTTCACAACCTCGTCAAAACCTTAACTTAATGACATTGACTGGGGACTGGGGACTGGGGAGTGAATAGTGTAGCCATCGCCACTACCAAATCGCCAATCGCCAATCGCTAATCCCCAGTCTCCAGTCCCCAATCCCCAGCCCCCAATCGCTAATCCCCAGTCTCCTGGCTGCTTTTCGCGTTGTTGCGCCCGTAGAGCGAATACTGCTCCACTTCGTAGACGATGCCGTTGGCCGGGGCGGACTGGTCCGAGAGCCAGAAGACGACGTGGGATGCGATCTGTTCCGGCGTTGTCAGCATCCCCGTCGGCGCATATTGCAGGGGCACAGTGAATTGCCACCCCTCCGGCAGCCCTTCGCTCTGTTTCAGCGCAATCTCATTGGGCGATGTCACCCACCCCACGTTCAGGTGAATCACACGAATCTTCTCCGTGGCCAGGGCGTTGGCCAGATTGCGGCTGGCCGTCTGCAAACCGCCTTTGGCCGCGGAATAGGGCAACAGATTGGGTGCGCCGGAGAGGGCGTTGATGGAGCCGATGTTCACCAGTACGCCGCCGCCCTGGGCGCGGAAATGGGGGAGTGCGGCGCGCGCGGTCAAAAGCGGTGCGCGCAGGTTGACCGCCATAATCAGGTCAATCATCGCGGCGTCGCTCTCTTCCAACGTGGCGCGGGTGGTGAGCGCGGCGTTGTTCACCAGCCCGTCAATACGCCCAAAACGTTCCACCGTCGCTTGCACAATCCGTGTACAGACCGCGGGGTCGGCCACATCGCCCACGACGTAGGCCGCGGCCTCGCCCAGATCGCCGGCCACAGCTTTGGCCCGTGCTGCGCTGCGCCCGTGTACCATTACCCGCGCGCCCTCCGCTACCGCCCGCCGCGCCGTAGACTCACCGATCCCTGTCGAGGAGCCGGTCACCAGAATTACTTTGCCATCCAACAGCATTCATTACCTCCTGTAAGAACACGGATTCCGGAATTCACGGATTAAAATCTGCGCAAATCTGCGGTTTCTGCGAAATCTGCGTTCCTCTTTTCTACACTGTTTGCCAGCTTCCCGCGGCCGCGGAACGGTACATCGCTTGCATGACTGTGCTGCGATAGGCCGCCTCGCGCGCACCCACCAGCGGCACGTCCGCGCCGTTGAGCGCATCCAGAAACAACTCGAAGGCGTGCGGCCAGGCTGCGGGCAGGTCGGTGTATGGCTCTTTGCCGTCCGACCCCAGCCGCTCGCTTTTGATGTAGACTTCGCTGCGGTCATACACCCAGGCGTGCCCCTCTGTGCCGCTGATCTCAAAGGTGACCGGATCGGCCACATCCACCCAGCCCGCGGCCAGCGTGCCGATGATGCCATTGGAGAAGCGGATCAGCGCCTCGCCACTCTCGTCGCAGGCAGGGCCATACTTGCCCGTCACCACCTGCGTCTCCGCCACCACCCGCTCCACCGCGCCAAACATCCAGAGCAGCAGGTCCAGGGCGTGGGTGCCCAGATCGCCAAAGGCGGCCACCCCGCCCCGCTGCGGGTCGGTCATCCACAGCCATTCCGGGGTGAACCAATCGCCCAGAGAGCCGCTGTGACAATTGCCGGCGCGCACACGGGTGATCTGGCCGAATGTGCCCGCGGCCACCTGCTCTTTGAGGAAAAGATGGGCGGGAATGCCGCGCTGGAAATAGCCGGTCTGGAACAGTACGCCCGCTTTCTCGATGGCGGCGGCCATCGCGTCGGCGTCGGCCTTGCCCAGCCCCAGGGGTTTTTCGACAAAGAGATGCTTGCCCGCGCCGGCCGCGGCCAACACCAGTTCTGCGTGCAGGTCAGTTTCGGAACAGATAATTACCCCGTCAATGCTCTTGTCCACCCAGACCGCTGCCGGGCCAGCGATGACAGGCGCGGCCAATTCAGCGCCCCGCTTTTCTGAACGCGCCCGGTCTGGATCCCAGACGGCGACGGTCTGCACGTCATGGCGGGCCAGCAAACGCTTGACAAAGCCCGGTGTGTGGATATGAGCGCAACCGATCAACGCAACATTTTTCATCAGAATGCCTCCGATTGTCAGTAGACCGCAGACCACAGACGGCGGACCGCTGAAATTGTCCAACGGTTGCGGTCTACTGATTGTGGATAAAAGAGTCAACCACCAAGACGCGAAGCGACAGAGGCGAGAGTCTTTCTTTGTGGCTTTGTGCCTTCGTGGTTCACAGCCAGCGATTGTGAAACCGATCACAAGTGTACCAGTTTGGCAAGGATTTGCAAGATACGGTGCGGGCAATTGACCCACCCCGGCACTGGTGGTAGGATAACAGGTAGCGTGAATTCGCCTTTGGGAAGGAGAGGAAAATGGCTGTCAACGTTGTCCGTGACCGCGAAAATCTATTGCGAGCAGAGATTGAACGGTACGAACGCCACTATTCCGAAACACTCGAAGAACTCGAAGCGCGATTGGAGCGGGGAGAGGGGTCCGAACATCCCGATTGGGAAGATTCTATCGCCTGGCGCAATTCTGTGGAGATTCTTAATCGTCAAAATCACTTATAGGATACCCGAATGGTAGACACCCGTCCTCTTCTCGCCATCACGCTGGGCGATCCCGCTGGGATCGGCCCGGAAGTCATCCTCAAAGCGCTGGCCCACGTCGACGTTTTCGCCCGCTGCCGCCCGCTGGTGATCGGTGATCGGCGCATTCTGCAGCGGGCCGCGGGCTGGCTGGGCCGTCCCTTGCCGCCGGTGGAAGCAATTGACGATCCGGCCAGCGGCGTCTACGCGCCCGGTACACTGCCCCTGCTCGATCTCCACAACGCAGACCCGGCGGAGATTGCCGTGGGCCAAGTGGCCGCGGCCGCGGGCCGGGCCGCAGTGGAGTACGTCTTCCGGGCCTGCGATCTGGCACTGGCTGGCGCGGTGGATGGCATCGTGACCGCACCGCTCAACAAAGGCGCTATGCACAAGGCCGGTTTTCTCTATCCCGGCCACACGGAACTGCTGGCCGAGCGCACGGGGGCCGCACGAATTTCGATGCTGCTGGTGGGGCCAAAACTGCGCGTCGTCCACGTCAGCACCCACGTCTCCCTGGCCGAGGCCATCCGTCGCGTGACAACCGAGCGGGTCTTGGAGGTGATCGGTCTGGCCCAGCACTCGTGCGAGGCGCTGGGCATTCCCCAGCCGCGCATCGCCGTGGCTGGGCTGAACCCCCACGCCAGCGAGAACGGTCTCTTTGGCAAGGAGGAGGCCGCGCAGGTGCAGCCAGCCATCGAACTGGCCCGTCAAAAAGGCTGGACGGTCAGCGATCCCCAGCCACCGGACACGGTTTTTCTGCGCGCGGTGAAGGGGGAATTTGATATTGTGGTGGCGATGTACCACGACCAGGGCCATATCCCCATGAAATTGCTCGCCTTCGACAGCGGTGTGAATGTAAGTATCGGCCTGCCCATCATCCGCACCTCCGTGGATCACGGCACAGCCTTTGATATCGCGGGTACAGGCGTGGCCCGCGAGGAGAGTATGCTCTCTGCGCTCGATGTGGCGGTGCAGATGGCGCGGGCGCGCAAGCCGTAGGGGCGCTGCTTGCTGCGCCCGCTGCGTGACGGGCGCAGCAAGCAGCG
>CAMDEX010000382.1 GCA_945897075.1 Litorilinea aerophila | reverse complement strand
GAACCGGTGACAAAGTGGGGACAGGTGTTGGATTCCACCGCATTCTGCATGTAGCCGACAATGCGGAAGTTGTTTTGCGGTAGATGGGTATTCTGGAATTCATCCAAGAAGATGACAATCGTACTGTCGAAAATATCTGAAATCCGGCGTGGAATATTAACGGCATCTTCCTCCGGTGACGGCATATTGCCTCTGAGCATTGAGTTATGATAGGAGAGCAGCAGATCCAACTCATCAGAAAAGGGGAAGAGCCGCCGCGAGCGTTCAATCCACGCGATCAAATCAGCGTTTCTTGGTTCCTGCCGGATCAACTCGGGTTGTCGCGTGTAGAAGCCGACATAGTAGCGCATAAAATTTTCCAGATACTTTTGCGCAAAGACGAAGCGATCTTCCTCACTATCCGAAAACATATAATAGACGGGCACAACCGCTTTGGGATCGTGGGGATCCTGTTCAAAAAAGAGCCGATTGACGACGCGACGAAAGATCTCCGTTTTGCCCATACGTCGCCGTCCCAACAAGACCGTGGACATCGTGCGTCGTTCGGCGGCATTGCGCGCGGTTGTGTAGAAGTATTCAAGAAATTCAGCCCGGTCTGTATAGACTTCGTCCGGCACCAGTGGTTTGATGACCCACGGCGTAGCGGGGAATCGTGTCGGTTTATCTGGCATAGCACTCTCCAATCCAGTGATGTGTAGCCCCCTTTGGCGCGGACTCTATGATCAGTAGACAACAGTGTGTTGGGTTCTCCCGGCACAGGCTGGTCGCGTAGATGGCGCTCCCTTGCCGGGAGAACCCAACCTACGACTCTATTATAGCATAGCAGCGGATTGACCTGCCCAGACCGCATCATCCCTGATCCGCCACTGTACGCCCCGCCTTAACAACAGATTTTGAACACACCGAAATCGTATCCCCTGCCCGGCCACACCTGCCCGGTCAAAGTTGGGCAACACCCCGCGACGGTCTATAATCAAGAAGAATACGAATCCTGTCTATCTTTGCCAACGCCGAGGAGTACCCATGTCTATTAAAGAGGAAGCGCAGACACCAGACCCGCTGCGCCCCATCCCCAACCACCTGAAAATTGTCACTGTAGCCCAGATGCAAGAATTGGAACGCGCGGCCAACGAGGGCGGCCACTCCTATGCACAGATGATGGAACGCGCGGGCAGGGCGGTGGCGGATGTAATCCGGGAACATTTCCCCGCCGCCGAAGATACGCCGGTGCTGGTGTTGGTGGGGCCGGGCAACAACGGCGGCGATGGGCTGGTCTGCGCCCGCCATCTCCACGACGCCGGCTATCCCGTGCGCCTCTACATCTGGCAACGGCAGACCGACCCCCAACACGACTACCAAGAACATTTCGGCCAATTGGCCGCGCGAGGCGTGGAAAGCGTGCGCGCCGACGCCGACAACGACTTCACCGCCCTGGCCGAATGGCTGCATAGGGCCGGGGTGGTGGTGGACGCCCTGCTGGGCACAGGCAGCAACCGGGCCATCGCGGGCACTCTGGCTGATCTGCTCGATCAGGTGGAGGCGGTGCAGGTCGAGCGCCGCCAGGAAGAGAGCAGCGGCAGACTGGCGGTGGTGGCGGTGGACTCTCCCAGCGGGATGAATTGCGATACCGGCAGTTTGGACCCACACACCGTTCCCGCGGATATGACAGTCACTTTCGCCTATGCAAAAAAGGGCCACTTTCTCTTTCCCGCAGCCGCGGCGCTGGGCCAACTGGTGGTAGCAGAGATCGGCATTGCACCCAAACTGGCCGATGACATTCGTACCTTTGCGCTCTCTCCGGCGTATGTGGCCCCGCTCCTACCCGCCCGCCATCGGGTGAGCCACAAAGGCAGCTTTGGCAAGGCGCTGGCGGTGGTGGGCAGCGTCAACTACCCCGGCGCGGCTTACTTGAGCTGCGCCGCGATGGGACGGGCCGGTGCCGGTCTGGTGACGGGCGCGGTGCCCCAGCCCGTCTGGGTGCCTGTAGCCACGGCCCTGGCCGAAGCGACCTGGCTGCTCCTTTCCCACGAGGTGGGCGTCATCAACGAAGACGCGGTGGCGACCATCAATGAAAAGATCGGCGGCTATCAGGCACTGCTCCTGGGCTGCGGTCTGAGCCACGAGAACGCAACCGTAGACTTTGTGCGCTCGCTTCTCACCCGCACAAAATCGGGCCATTCGTCCATGCTACCCACCAATTTCCAGAGCGGGCTAGAGGCGGCGGCGGGCGGTACGCTTCTCCAACTTTCAGCCGCCACGCCTTTCGGTGCGATCCGTCGCCGCAGTCAGCTGCCCGCAGCCACGCCCACTTTGCCACCGACGGTCATTGACGCCGATGGGCTGAACTGTCTGGCGCTGATCGAAAACTGGACGGAACTGCTGCCCAATCCTGTCATTCTGACCCCCCACGCAGGGGAGATGGCCCGCCTCTGTGGGCTGGAGATAGACGCAGTACTCGCCCAGCCCTGGCAACTGGCCCAAGAAAAGGCCGCGGAGTGGAAGGCGGTTGTACTGCTCAAAGGACCCTATACGGTCATCGCCGCGCCAGATGGAAGGCTGGCTGTGCTGCCAGTGGCGACGCCCGCCCTGGCGACAGCGGGCACAGGTGATGTGCTGGCGGGGACGATCACCGGTCTGCTGGCTCAGGGGTTGGACGCCTTCGATGCGGCCTGTCTGGGCGCGTGGCTGCACGGGCGGGCCGGGGAACTGGCCGAGGAGGAGATCGGTCCCGCGGGCGCGCTGGCCGGGGATTTGTTGGGGTACTTGCCGGTGGTGATGAATGAGTTGCGCGGATAGAGAACCAGAAACCGAGTTTCTCGGAAGAAACTCGGTTTCTGATCATCGTAAGATGTAAAAACTGAGTTTCTCGGAAGAAACTCAGTTTTTCAGCCGAGGAGACCACACGATGCGTAACACGCCGATTGTGCCAGGACATTATTACCACTTCTACAACCGCGGGGTGAACCGGCAACCGATCTTCTTCATTGAGGAGAATTGGGGCTATTTCATCCGCCGCCTGCGCGCCTATTGTCTACCAGAGTTTCTCGACATTCTGGCCTATTGCCTGATGCCCAATCACTACCATTTGCTCGTTCGCATCTGTGGCCTGGATGTGGGGAAACGGGTAATGCAGCCATTGACCGTCTCGTATGCCAAGAGCATCAACAAGCAACAAAATCGCAGCGGTCACCTTTTTCAAGGACCGTTCCAGGCCCGGTTGGTAGACAACGACGGCTATCTCAAGTGGTTGTCCCGCTACATCCATCTCAATCCGGTCGCCGCGGGTCTGGTGACGCGGCCTGCGGATTGGGCTTACTCCAGCTATCGGGAGTACGTGGGCTTGCGGCAAGGGACACTGCCTGCCTGCGCTTTCATCCTCTCCCAATTTCCATCACCCCAAGCGTATGCGGCCTTTGTCGAGTCACCGACGAGCTTAGAAACGGGGCTGAACGCTGACCTGCTGTTTGATGAATAGTGGAAGATCACTCAATTACACAAACCGAGTTTCTCGGAAGAAACTCGGTTTGTAGACGTAGCATCTTATCATCCTATGATACTGTTGGCCTATCTTATAGTTTTATTACATTTCCCCGTTGTTATATGCGAAAACAGGCCAGATTGGGCTTCGATATGCCGAAATCGCACCTGATTAGCCATCAACTATGTCCTACAAGGACATAACAACTGGCTATTTTGACAT
>CAMDEX010000381.1 GCA_945897075.1 Litorilinea aerophila | reverse complement strand
TGCATATGCTGTTGATTGGCTACAAACATGCCGTTTCTCGCTTTGATAGGAATCAAGGATTCTATTTCTCTTGCCTTCCTATTTTACCCCGCCCGCGATTTTTTCGCGAGTTTTCACCATCCCCGTTACCCTTTTTTCACTGGAGTCACGAATTGATGTATAATTTTACAGATAACGATTTTCTCAGTAGGGGCGCAGCAAGCAAGCGCCCCTACTGAGAATTAATTACTTTAATTGTAAGCTGTGTTGCGTGAATTGCGCCTGGCGTCTGCCTTCCGTTTTGACGAGGCCACAGCGATTCCTACTATACAGATCGGAGAAGACGAATGACAGATGAACCGCGGGAAATTGAGATCAAATTCGACGCACCCCAGGCCGACATCCGGGAGCGGTTGCGCCAGGAACAACCCTTTGCTCCCACCTACACACTCTCGCCTGCCCAGGAGAGTGTCACCCACGACGACACCTATCTGGATACGCCGTCCTACAGCCTGCTGCGCGCTGGCTTCTCCCTGCGCGTGCGTCAGCAGGACGAAGCCCAGGTGGTCACCATCAAATCCCTGACCAGCCTGACCAGCGGACCCCTGCATGACCGCTCGGAATGGGAGGCCGCGCTGCCGTCTGGCTTTGCGCCCGACAAAGTGAAGAGTTGGCCCTCGGAATTGCGTCAGCGGCTGGGCAAAATTCTCGGCAGAGGGGGCAAGCACCAGTGGGCGCGCCTGCACCCTATCGCCCGCCTTTCTCAAGAGCGCCACAAGCGGATGCTCACTCTTTCCGAATCTGCGCCCACAGAGACATCCCTGCCCAACGGTATGCCCAACGATCTGATCGGTGAATTGAGCATTGATACAGTGCAGGTATTTGCGCCGGAGACCGATGGTGATACACCCCTGGCCCAATTCGCTGAGGTGGAGTTCGAACTCAGCGATGAAAGCCAGCGCCAACATATCCAGCCCATTACCCAAACCCTGGCCAAAGAATTGGGGCTGCTCCCGGCGGAGGAGAGCAAAGTGCAACGGGCGCTGCGGGCCACCGTCGCTCATCCCCTCGGCTATGCGGCCAGCGCCAGCGGCATTCAGCCCCAGACGACTATGGCCGAAGCCGCCCGGCTGATCTGGCGGCAGCAGTTGATGGAAATGATCTTGTGGGAAGCGGGATCCCGCACCGGCGCAGACATCGAACCTGTCCACCAAATGCGGGTTTCCACGCGCATGGCCCGGGCGGCCGTCTCCCTCTTTGCCGACTACTTCAAGCCCGGAGCAATCCGCAGCCACGTCAAAGCCTTGCGACACACGGGCCGTTTGCTGGGTGCGGTGCGGGATCGGGATGTGGCCCTCCTCAATCTGGAAAAATACGCCAAAAGTCAGCCCCCAGCGGCGCGTAAGGGATTGCGCACAGTAGCCCGAACCTGGAAGAGTGAACACAAAGCAGCACGTAAAGCGCTCCTGGCCTGGCTGGACAGTCCAACCTACCAGGCCTTTATCGCTGACTTCGATACCTTCTGCCGTACACCCGGCGCTGGCGTTGTGGAAGTCATCTGGCAGGCGGGTCAACCCCTTGTCCCTGTTCAGGTGCGCCACGTTCTGCCCTCTGTGATGACCCAGCAATACGCAGCTATGCGCGCCTATGAAGTGCTGTTTGAAGAGATGGAGAGTGTGCCTGAAGAGGCATTGCACGCCCTGCGCATTGAAGGCAAACGGCTGCGCTACTGCCTGGAGTTCACCAAACACCTCCTGGGCGAGCCGGGTGCTGCTCTCATCGCCAACCTGCGCGATATTCAAGATATTCTGGGGGATTTGAACGACGCTGTTGTCTCACGCGGCCAGTTGCGGGCTATCGAAAAGCAAGGAGAGGCTGTAGCTGCCTATATCGCCGAACAGCAAGGAATTGTCGATACCTTGCGTTCACAATTCCTAGAGCACTTCCGGCGTTTTGTGGGTTCAGCGAATCGATCGACTCTGGCTGAGGCCGTGGCGCTGCTGTGATACAGCGTAGCGGCGACGGCGGGCCGCACAGGTGTCTGGTTTTCGATAAACGAAGCTGAGGAAGCCCGGTTCTTGACCAGAACCGGCTTCTTTCTTGTTCTTGATGTCAATTAATCCGTTAATATTCTATTAACAAAACGATCCCCAACTATTAACCCCCGTTTGTGCGAATAATCACAAGCTATTAACAATCGCACGCTATCCTTCTTTCAGAACGGAATCAGTCTGTTCTTCGACAACGATTAAGATACCCTGAAAGGAAGAAAAATGCGTCACAATTTGGTAGTTATTTTTGCGCTGGCCCTATTGATTCTGGCTGGCTGCGCGCCGGCAGCAGCCCCTGCTCCGGCTGCTGCACCTGCGCCCGCCGCCGCCGACACCCCCGTGCCCGCCGCCGCTGAGGCAAAGCCCGCTGATACACCCGTTCCGGCTGCCGAAGCTCCCGCGATGCCCGAAAGCGGTCTGCCGGAGGTCAATCCCCTGGAAGTGACCGGCGATATTGTCGTGGCGGGCAGTTCCACCGTCTATCCCCTGACCGAAGCGATGGCCGAACGATTTGCGGATGAGGGCTATGCCGGCAATATCACCATTGATAGCGTTGGCACCGGCGCTGGTTTCGAGCGCTTCTGCGTGGCAGGCGAGACGGACATTTCCAACGCCAGCCGGGCCATCAAGGATTCCGAAGTGGCAAGCTGCACCGCGATTGGCCGCACACCGGTCGAGTTCCGCGTGGGCACCGACGCCCTGGCGGTTGTGGTGAATCCAGAAAACGACTGGGCCGACAATCTCACAATGGAAGAACTGGTTCTGGCCTTCTCTACCGCCACCACCTGGGCCGATGTGAACCCGGCCTGGCCCGCCGAGCCGATTGCCCGCTTCATCCCCGGCACCGACAGCGGCACCTTCGACTACTTTGTCGAGGCAGTCTTTGAGAAGGACGAGACGCCGATTCTGAGCGCGGCCAACACCCAGCTCAGCGAGGACGACAATGTGCTGGTGCAGGGTGTGGAAGGCAGCAAATATGGAATCGGCTTCTTTGGTTACGCCTATTACACCAATGACGCTGACCGTCTGAAGATTCTCTCGATTGACGGTGTAGAAGCCAATGCTGAGAATGTGGACAACAACAGCTACCCGCTGGCCCGTCCGCTCTTCATCTACTCGGATGCGGCTGTGATGGCAGAGAAGCCCCAGGTGGCTGCCTACATCAACTTCTATCTGACCTTTGTCAACGAGGAAGTCATCCGGGTTGGCTACTTCCCGCCCAGCGATGCAGCATTAGCCGAAGCCAAAGCCAACTTCCTGGCGGCTGTCGGGCAGTAGTTGCAGTTAGCAGTGGAATTCATCGGGGAGGCGAAGAAGATTTCTCCTCCCCGATTCTGGTGTCTGGAATTCGTTGCTGCCCTGAAAAATTGCTTGTATACACGGATTTAAAAGAAACACGGATGAGTCCAGTGCAAAACCGAGTTTTTTTGCAGAAATCGCCGTGATTCAGGAGTGAGTCGGTCTCAAAAACTCGGTTTTTAGCCTTTTTGCACTGGACTCACGGATCAACCGAAAAATCTGTGTTCCTTTCTATCCGTGTATACAAAATCTTCATCCTTCGTAGCGCACGACAGCCAGGGAAAACTGTTCTGAAAATAGCCAAGTAACGCAAGCTGTTATAGTTTTTCAGATAAAGATTTGCACTGTAGGGGCGCTTGCTTGCTGCGCCCGTC
>CAMDEX010000380.1 GCA_945897075.1 Litorilinea aerophila | reverse complement strand
CCTCCCGTCCTCCCGTCCTCCCGTCCTCCCGTCCTCCCGTCCTCCCGTCCTCCCGTCCTCCCGTCCTCCCGTCCTCCCGTCCTCCCGTCCTCCCTTCCTCCTGTCATCCCTTCATCCGGTCATACACCCGCAACAGCGCCTCCTTCTTCGCGCGACCCGACGCGTCGTCGGGGAAGACGAGGGGGAAGCCGGCGAGGATGTGGGCGAAGTCGGCGCGGCTGAGACCGTAGAGATGGGCCACCAACGCGTCGAGTTCGTCGCGGATCGACTGACGCGCCACCGCGTCGCTGACGCCGGAAGCGGGCGTCCAGACTTCGCCCATCACCGCCTGCCAGAGATCGGCGAAGGCGGCGCTGGTGCAGGTGAGCCGGGCCGCGCGCGGCACAATCGCATCGAAGAAGCGATCGCCCGCGGTCAGGCGGGGGACGGGGAGTGTCTTTACGTTAAAAATCGCGACCGATGTAAACGTTTGCAATCGAATTAGGAAGTCAAGCACATAGCTTGACATACAAGCAGCAAGAAAGACCTCCCGATCTCTACTAATTACCCCCTGTCGAATGGTAGTCAGGGTATACATATTAAAGGACATCGCTGGGACGCAGCTTACAACGAGGGTGCGTTCATTTGTGGATGAAGCAATTCGTCGAAAGCCGAACCTAGAGTAGGGATAATCTGCTTGCAGTTGTCCTCCATCTGCTTCAACAATCCACCATTCAATAGGTCTGATTTGCTCGCTAAAATAGGCAAGATTCTTGCCCTCGTAGATCGGTAAGCCATATTGGTTCTGATTAAAGTAATTTCGATGATTAGTCTTGTGAAGACCGCTGACAAAATCTGGATTCCACGCGTTATCGACAATTGTACCCAACGACGGAGCGCTAGAGATGAGCTTATCTACAAGCTTACTTTCTTCCTGAGAGGTGAATTCAAAGAAGGCGTGATTCTCTGGATCCAATTTTTCGATTAGTCGCACTGGGATTGCCAGGAAATTTCGTGAATCTGATACAAAATCCAAAAGAGAATTTGGCGATGGAGTAGTTTTAGGATCGATGCGATACACAGCAGAAACAAAATCTGAGGCCACCCCGTTTTGTGCAATCAGCATACAGATTTTGTAGGAGCGATGAACATCTGGGAAATACACTTCCCCACCCGCTACTCCATTTGTGATGCTTACAAGTAATTCGATGCGCCCCTCATTAAGCAGCATTTCGCGCAACTCTTTTGTGCCCAAATCCGAATAAATCCCCGACGGCACCACAAACCCCATCCGTCCCCCGTCTACCAGCAGCCCGTAGCCCCGTTCCAGAAAGAGTTTGTGGGTGGCGGTGTCGCCCCGCCCCTAGCGTGTGAAGTCGCCCGTCGCTTTGTACCAGGCCGCTTCCCGCTCGATACGCGCCTTTTGCGCCGCCCAGCCCGCGGCGATCTCTGGTCGCTCACGCTCCAGTTCGGCGATACGCGCCTCGGCCTGGGCGCGGGTAAATTTGCTCTCCAGCCGGTCGTCGAACTGGGCGTAATACTCGCGCAAATCCGGCTTGACAATCTCCCAGGGCGGGTTGCCGATGACCACCTGAAAGCCCGCGTCTGCGTCCACAAAGACCTCTGGGAACTCCACGGCCCAGTGGAAGGGGCGATGGGCCGCCGGGTCCACAAAGTGCGCGGCCAGGGGTTCGTTGAGGCTGGCGGCGATCTGCGCGCTCACTGCTTCGATGCGGGCGAGGGTCTGTGTGTGGTCGTTGCCCTGGCTCGTCAGTTCCAGCCGCAGACCGCGCAACTCAGCCAGTTCCGTCTGGAATTCGGCCAGGCGCGGCGCGTCCGGCCGCGCGCCGATCAGCGCGTTGCCCACTTTGACATTCTGGTTCAGAATCAGCGGCAGCCGCTGTTCGTTGTCGGGCTGGTCGGCCATCCCCCGCATCATCAGATTGACGGTGGCGATCTCGGCGGCCTGGGGGTCCAAATCCACGCCGTAGAGATGGGTTTCCAGGATCAGGCGCGGGTAGTTGTGGGTGCGCTCGATCTCGGCTGTCCAGGGCGCAAGCTGGATTTCCAGTTCAAAGGGTGCGGTGATGCCCTGGCCCATCAGTGCGGCCAGCCGGGCTTGCCGCTCGCCTTCCAGCCGGGCCGTCTCGCGCCGGTAGAAATCGGCCAAGACCTGATAGGCATAGATCAGAAAGGAGCCGCTGCCGCAGGCCGGGTCAATCACGCGCAGGGTCCGGATGTCCGTGGCCTGTTTGGGCGTCGCGTCGGCCAGCCGCTCGCCGTCCGCGCTGCCGTCCGCCGTGGCGTAGAGATAGCGGCCCAGGCTGTTGTCTACCAGATAGCGCACGATCACGTGCGGCGTGTAGTAGCTGCCCTGCTTCTTGCGCGTCTCCAGATTGTCCGCGGTCAGCACCTCGCCGCCCACCTGAATCAGCGTCTTGCCCAAATACTGCTCGTAGGTGTTGCCCATAATGTCGGCGGAAAGGGCGCGGTAGCGGGCCTCGTAGAGCTTCTGGATCAGCCCGCCGAAGACTTTATCGCCGATCACCGCCCGGTCGGCCAGGTCAGGGGCAAAGAGCGCAGAGTTATATTCCTCGTCGAAGCGGCGGAAGAGATGGCCGATGGATTGGCTGAGGGGGAAGGCAAAAGGGTTGGCGCGCCGGTGTTCGTCAATGCTGAGGAGCGTGCTCGGCGGCAGAATCAGATGATCCTCGGCAAAGCGGATCACCACCAGCCGATCCAGAATGCGTTGCACCACCGCGCGCAGTTCGGCCAGACGGATGCTGCCATCGGTTGCAAAAGCCCAGGGGTTCTCCGCCCGGCGGCTGATGATCTCCTGGGCCAGCCGCTCCCGCCAACCGTTGATGAAGTTGAGATAGTCGGTGTCCACATCTTCGCGGTGGCGCTGGTTGCTCAATACGTCCAGTCCACCGCTGCGCACCTGCTCGTAGGAGAGCTGCCAGAGCAGGTCAAACTCGCTCAGATAGGCGGACGGCTCCTCAAAGGAGAGTACCAGCCAATCGCGGCGGGCGTTGAAGAGGCGCAGCTTTTCAAAGTTGGTGAGGATGGCCCAACTGCCCCCGTTCTGGAAGGCGTAGTTGATGGCCTGCTGCTCCTGGGGCGTGCGATCCACGGCCATACCGGGCAGGGCCAACTGGCCGGGGGTGATGACGCCCGCAATCGTCTGCCGGGCCTGGGCCAGTTGGGTGATGACGCCAAAGCGTTTGGCCTCGACAAAAATCGTGCCGCCGCTTTCGGGGATGAGCGTCATGTCTGGGCGACCGGCTTGGGTGTGCATCTCGTATTTGTAGTAGGCCGGGTCGCCGATGGGCCAGCCCAGCGCGGCCAGCAGGGGGTCAATGAACTGATGCACGACACCCGCTTCGGTGATCTGCTTCTTGTCCAGGGCGCTCATCGCCCGGTATTTGTTAATCAGTGCGCCGATGGCGGCGCGGGCCTGGCTCTGGGAAGTGGGCATCGGGACGGTTTTCCGGGTGAGGAAATTTCGTAGGTTGGGTTCTCCCGGCAAAGTCAGGCTGCCTGCCTTCCAACGAACGCCGGGAGAACCCAACAACACCAGAAAAAGTGTAGCACACTTGTTTTAGCACAGAACGGGGAGGAAGAAAAATCTCTGTAGCGCAGGCTGCGGTCGCGTGGTAGAATGAGCAGCGAATTGCGGAGGGGCGCTGCTTGCTGCGCCCGGTTTGATGGAAATAGTGTAGGGGCGCTGCTTGC
>CAMDEX010000379.1 GCA_945897075.1 Litorilinea aerophila | reverse complement strand
CTGCCGGAGAAGGGCGAGCGCATTCTGGAACACGCCTATTTCCAGCAGGCCACCGCCACGCCGGCCCACGCCGCGCACTGTCCCTGCCAGGGGGGGTGCGCCAGCCGCCGCGCCCTGAACAACGAACTGGACGCCCACGACGAGTATTGTCCGTGGGTGCGGGGCGACGAGAGGAAGCTGGTCTGGGAAGCCGCGCCCGCCGTCGATCTGGTGCGCAGTAGGAATGTGTGTACGACGATTGTTGTGTGAGGCGTAGTGCGTGGTGCGTAGTGCGTGAACGAGACCGGAAAATTTCACGTTTTTCGTTTCCCAAATGGATGTCCTGGAGAGAACGGTATCGCATGGAAGTCATCGAATTGAAGGCGCGCACGGCCGCGCCGCCTATGCCCGACCAGTTGTATATCGAAGTGACGAACCGCTGCAATTCGTTCTGCATTTCGTGCCCGCTCACCTACGACCACTTTTTGCCCTTCGAGGCGAAGAATCACCTGACGTGGGAAAATTTCCGGCGCATTGTGGATGCTGTGCCCCGCATCCAGCGGGCTGTGCTGCACGGCATCGGCGAACCGCTGCTCAACCGGGAGTTGCCCCGTTTTGTGCGTCATTTGAAGGAGCGGGGAGCGCATGTCCTCTTCAACACAAACGGCGTGCTGCTGGATCAGAAGCGGGGCGACGCGCTGGTGGAGGCCGGGCTGGACGAGCTGCGCGTTTCGGTGGACGCGGTGACACCCGAACTTTACGCCAAACTGCGCGGCATCGACGCCCTGCCGCGTATCCTCGACAATCTGGCTGCTTTTGTTCAGCGCCACGGCGGACGCTCCACCCCTCGCCTCTCCCTTTGGCTGGTGGGGATGCAGGAAAACGTCCACCAATTGCGCGACTTTGTGCGCTTGGGCGGCCAGTTGGGCGTGGCGGAGGTCTATTTGCAGCGGCTGGTCTACTTCGGCGGCGGTGAACATCTGGCCGCAGACACGACAATGACTGTCGAACAGTCGCTCTACGGCACGCTGGAAGAATATCAGGCCAGCCTGATTGTGGAGTGTGAAGCACTGGCCGAATCGTTGGGGATGACCTTTCGGGCTTCTGGCGCGACGACACCCCACGAGAGCGTGGCTGTCAAGGGCGATTACCCCTGGCAGGGCTGTCTGCGCCCGTGGAAGCTGATGTACATCACCGCCAACGGCAACGCACTGCCCTGCTGCATCGCGCCCTTTGCCGCGCCCGACTATCCGGGGATTGTGCTGGGCAATGTCTTTGAGCAGCCCCTGGCCGACGTCTGGCATGGCGAACGGTATCAGGAATTGCGCGCGGCGGTCTCCGGCGAAAGCCCCGCGCCCTGGCCTTGTCAACACTGCGGGGTGCGGTGGAGTCTGTGAAAGCCGCCCGTCGCTCTCCCCTGGCCCCACTGGTTGTGCTGGGCCTGCTCTCCCTCCTCGCCTATGGCTGGTTGGCCTGGCGCTATCCCCTGGCGGAATCTCTGCAATGGCCGCGCGGCGGCTGGTATCCTCCCCAAGAAGCGGTTCTCTCCAATCTGTGGGTGCATCTGGCGGTCTACGGACTGCTTTTCGCTGCCTATCTGCTGGCAATCGAAGCAATTTCATCGCGGAGGCGCGGAGGAAACGCGGAGGAATTTAGAGAGGAAAAGAGAGACGATTCTCCCGCAGAGACGCAGAGACGCAGAGAGAGAGGAGGAGAGGCGGAGAATTCTGACTTAAAAATAGGGACACGGATTGACACGGATGGGACGGATTCACACGGATTTAATCTGCGAAAATCTACGAAATCTGCGAAATCTGCGTTCCTATTTCCCCTCGTCGTCGTGACGGTCTGGTTAGCCGCCTCGTTTCTGCTGCTGTGGGCCACCCCCGGCGGCGATTCCCACGACATCTACGATTATATCTATCGGGGGCGGCTGCAAGTGGAGGAGGGGGTCAGCCCGCTGGCGGTGACACCCAAAGCTGCGCCGCGTATGGCTTTCTATGCCTACACTGCCTGGAAGGAGAATGTAGACACCTACGGCCCCCTCTGGGAGTATGCCAGTGGCGGGGTGGCCTGGGCGGTGGGGCGCTGGCTGGATTGGTTCGTCCGGGTCGCTGACGCTCCCGCTTCCGGTGTGGATCGCTTTCCCCCCGCCACTGTTGACTGTCCCAAGTCGCCGGTGGCCTGCGCCGCGTTGATGGCCTGGGTGACGGGCTACCGGCTGCTGGCGATTTTGTTGGCGGGGCTGACGGGTTGGCTGGTCTACGCGCTGGTGAAACGGGAGAACCCGGCCTGGGCGCTGACCGCGCTGGTCGTCTGGCTGTGGAATCCGAGTGTATTGCTTGGCTTTGCGCTGGGCGCGCACAACGACGGGTTGATGCTTGTGTTGCTGCTGGCAACGTTCCTGGCCGCGCAGCGAAGGCGCTGGCTGCTGGCTTTTTTGTTGCTCGGCCTGGCCGCGCACGTCAAGCTGACCGCGCTGATCTGGCTGCCGGTCTTCGCGCTCTGGCTCTGGCGACAGATCGGTTTTCGTCGGGCGTTGCTGGCGGGGATCGGCGCAGCGGCGTTGCTTCTCCCCCTCTCCTGGCTGCTCTATCAACCCCTGGGCGGCTGGGAAACTCTGCCCCGGATGCTGAGCGAGCGGGTATTGTACGTCGCCAACTCCCCTTCCCAATTGATTGACCGGCTGCTGCCCGCGCTGGGTTACCAGCTACCGCGCCAAGTTGTACGTTTCTATATCATCAGTCTGCCGTCCTACCTTTTTGCTGTGTTGGGTCTGGCTGTCCCGGCCTGGCTGCTCTGGCGCAACCGGCTGGCGGCGCGGGGTGTCAATCCCCAGTTGTGGGGGTTGGCGCTGCTGGCAGCGCTGCTCTATTTAACGGTAGGGAGTTTCTGGTTTCAGCACTGGTACATCCTCTGGGCAGTTGTGCCTGCCGCCCTCTTGCCCTGGAGTCGCTTCACCCGTTCAGTCTTGCCTTTCATCTGTCTCGGTCCGCTGGCGGCCAATATCATTGCGGCCACACTTTCCGGTCTGCCGGTGATGATTATTTCCGTCGTCGGCTTGACCGGGCTGGTGGTGGCGACGATTTGGCTGCCGGGGATGGCAGGGGCGCTGCTCTTGTGGGTGCGGGCAAAGACATAGGACGTAAGAGCAAGCCAATTGGGATTTTCAGGCCAGAGTCTGAACGGCATCCGCTGCAACTCTGGTGGACGGGGGAATGGGTGTGGCGTAGGCGATTGCGTCGAGGCAGAAGTTGGTGTATAGTGTCGTCAGTAACACAGATAATCCCAGGGTAGCCGACAATGACCAGACAAGTAACACTTGACCTTCCCGATGAACTGTATGAGCAGGCGCGCAGTTGGGCTGCGCTCAGTCAAAAAGATGTGACCGGCGCACTGACCGACGTCCTCTCTCTGGCATTCACGCCCCTGCCTCAATTGCCACTCGATCAGCCTGCCGTTGCGTCTCTCAACAACGCTGATCTGCTGGCTCTGTCCAAAATTCAGATGGAGGCATCTCAGGGCGAACGGCTGGACGATCTGCTCAGACAGCAATCTGAGGGTACACTCACGCGTGACGGTCAGCGTGCGCTGATTGCTCTGATGCAGGTCTATCACCAGCTCTGGCTGCGCCAATCCTTTGCCTTGGCCGAAGCTGTGCGCCGCGGCCTGCGCCATCCTCTCCAATCGTGACACCATATTTTTGTTCAAATAGGAGGCAAATCTATCGTCTGAATTCAAACAGACGGCATTTCTATCCCTGTTCTGGCGGTTTTTCTGTTGTTTTCGGTCATTTGATGGGTCAAAACCAGACCCAGGGCCTAGTGGAAAGCAACTGC
>CAMDEX010000378.1 GCA_945897075.1 Litorilinea aerophila | reverse complement strand
CAACGGGTATGGAAATCTCGACGAACTCTGCCCGTCGGCTGGAGGGCGCAGCAAGCAGCGCCCCTACGGATTGACAACGGGTATGGAAATCTCGACGAACTCTGCCCGTCGGCTGGAGGGCGCAGCAAGCAGCGCCCCTACGGATTGGCAACGGGTATGGAAATCTCGACGAACTCTGCCCGGCTGCCGTCGACCAGACGCAACGGGAGACGGCCATCCGCTGTGTAGAGACCGACAAGCAGCCGGTAGTCGCCGGCCGGGGTGTCGTCGGGAATCGCCAGCCGGTAGGGATCGCGCACGATGACGCCCGCCTGCCAGCTATCCGTCGGGGCCAGCCCCGTCACCGGCAGGTTGTCCTGTTGGGCGATCAGCCGCCCCGCGCCATCCAGCAGTTGGGTAAAGACCGTATAGCTGCGCTCCACGGGTGATTCCGCCATCCAGTATATCACGAAAGGCAGCGCTTGCCCCGACCGGGCCGCGCCTGTGTGGAGAGCCGCCAACCGGATGGGGCCGCCCTGCGTATCGGCGATGGCGACGGGCCGCGGGGGAATCTGCACGACCCGCGCCAGACGACACGCGCCCACAGTTTGGTGTTCGAGCGTCTGCACGTCGTCCCGCGCCAAGTAGCCCGCGGCCAGAGCGGGCGCATCCCCCATCGCCAGCCACCAGAACGCGCCGACCTCCTCGCCCAGCGCGGCCAGCCGTTCGCTGACAACCAGCGCCGGGTCCACATCGGGCCGGTAACCGTCTATGATGCGCAGATCGTAGCTGCCCCGCAGCCAGGGGTAAAACTGCTCCCAGACATCGGGCTGTTCGGTGGCGATGACCCGTTCCGGCCCGCCCGCCTCGGCTTGAAGCAGTTGCACCGCTTCTCGGCAGGGGTGGGCGGTCAGGCGGGAAGCGGCGTAGGCGCGGCCAGCCGTCGGCGCGGCCATCAGCGCGGCCAGCAGTCCCACGGCCAAGACAGCCCAACTTAACTGGGCGATCCAACGCCGGGCCGTCAGGCGCGCCGGCTGCGGCCAGATCTGCCCCAGAAAGTCCGCGGCCAACAGAAGCAGCAGCGCGGTGCGGAAAAGAACTGTGCCCCAGAGCAGCCACGTCTGGTCAGGCAGCAGAATCAGGAAGATGTGGGACTCGACAAAGTTGCTCGCCATCAGCCCGACGGCGATGGCGACGCCGCGCAGATTGGGCAAGAGCAGAACGACAAACGCCAGCACCCAGACGACGAATTGGGGGGACCAGCCTTTGCTGTAGAGAAAGAGCCAGATGACGCTGACACCAGCGAAGGCGACGGGTGTGCGCGGCTGCTGCCAGTCGTAGGGCCGGGTGTAGAGCCAGAGATAGAGCAGGCCAAAACCGAGGCTGATCGCACCCCAGGGCAGGCTGCTCTGCCAGAGTGGGCCATCCAGCCCGGCCAGGTTGCGCATATCCAGCGGCACAAGACCGTAGCCGAAGTAGCCGTCCAACAATGCCCACAGACTTTCCCAGGGCGGGCGGATGCTCTGCACGCGCAGACTGCTCAGGGCCAGGGCCGGGTTGGCGCGCACAAAAGGATAGCCCACGCCCACAATTGTTGCCGCGAAAAGGAGGCTGTAGAGAGCCGGGCGCAGGAGGTTGCCCCGGCTGCGCGGGTTGAACCACTCCTCGCGCAAAGCCGATAGACTCAGTTTTGCCCCCAGCCAGCGCACGGCAATCGGCACGAGCAGCGCCGGCGTCAACTTCACCAGAAAGCCCAGCCCCGCGGCCAGCCCGCTGGCGATCCACCCCCAACGACGTTCCCGGCCCGTCAGTAGCAGATCCAGCCCCAGCAGCATAAAAAAGAGGGGCATGGACTCGAACCAGCCCAGAAGGGTGTAGACGGGGGTGAAGAGGAGGGCGTAGAAGAGGGGAGAAGGGAGGAAGGGTTGATTGGTTGATTGGTTGATTGGGGAGGTATCGTTCGCTGTTTGCCGTTCGCCGTTCGCCGTTCGCCGTTCCCCAATCCCCGATCCCCAATCCCCGATCCCCAATCCCCAACCCCCAACCCCCAATCCCCAACCCCCAATCTTCCCCGCCAGCCGGTAGATAAGGAGCAGATTGCCTGTCTCAAAAATCAGGAGGGCCAGACCAAAAAGGATGTGAAAAGAGAGGCGGGGGTCTACCCAGGGCGGGACGCGCGCGGAAAGCTCAAAGATTGAGAGCATCAGCGCGGGGAAGAGGGGCGGATAGGCCGTCCACAGGTTGTCGTAGGCCGCATAGCCAGCCGGGGTCAACTGTCCCCAGACCCGATAAAAATCGTAATCCGAGAAGTCCGCAATGAAGCCGCCGGGCCGCAAGAGCAGCAGGGCCAGCACGCGGAAGCTGACAAAGAGTAGGACTATCGGCGTGAGCGGGTGGCGGGAAAGGCGTTGCATGTGGCGGGTGGCAGGTGGAAGGTGGAAGGTGGCAGGTGGCAGGTGGAAGGTGGCAGGTGGCAGGTTGCAGGTGGCAGGTGGCAGACGACACATCCTCAATCAACCAATCAACCGCTCAACCGCTCAACCGCTCAACCAATCAACCGCTCACCTCTTCGCAAAAACAAAACATCCGAACCCGTAACCGCAGCCACAACCCCACTGAAGACGAGAAAACTCCAATAGCTGATGACCCGTGTGAGCAGGACGGCGGCGGGCACGACGGCTATGGGCAGGGAGAGCAGGGAGAGCAGCCCGGCGTAGGCCACTTCGATCTGACCGATGCCGCCGGGGGTGAGGGGCACGGAGGCGAATATATCCACCGTCAACGCGGCAAAGGCCGCGGCAGGAAAGGGGAGCGCGACGCCCAGCGCCAGCGCCACCAGCCAGAGCAGCAGGGCGTCGCACAGCCAGATGTAGAGACTTTCCCCCAGCAGAAACAACGCTTGTCCGGGACGGGCCAGGAGCGAGCGCAACGCAACAACCGCCTGCCCGGCGAAGTCCAACCCCCGCTGCCAAAAGCGGTGGGCCGAGAAGCGGCGTAACCACCCCAGCAGGGACGGGGAAATCAGCAGCCCCGCGCCAAAAACGATCAGCAGCCCGGCGGCGGCGGCATAACCCGACAGCACCCAAAGCGGCAACCGCTCGGCCAAGACGAAAAAGGCGAAGGACCCACCCAACCCCAAAATAGCAAGGATGTCCAGCAGCCGTTCCAGCACAATCGAACTGAGGCTGTCGGCCACAGGCACAGGCGCGCGCTCCAGACGCAGGGCCGCGATGCGGGCCGCGTCCCCGGCGCGGGCCGGGAGCAGCGCGCTGACAAACCAGCCGCTGATGAGCAGCCCCGTCACCCGCGCGTAGGGCAGCCGGTGGCCCATCCCGGCCAGCAGCATCTGCCAGCGGTGGCCGCGCACGGCAAAGCCGCTGTAGTGGATCAGCACAGCCAGCCCCAACAGTCCCCAATCAGCCTGGGCCAGAAGAGACAGCGTCTCCCGGCTGCCACCGCCCAGCCAGAGCAGCAGGGCAATGCTGGCCGCGGCAAAAAAGAGCAGAAGAAGAATCCGGTTGCGGGTGAAAGTGGGATTGGGGATGGGAGATTGGGGATTGGGGATTGGGGATTGGCGATTGGGAACGGTTGGGATCGCTTCTCCTGGAAGCGAAACAGTGACGTTCGGTTGGCGTTCAATCTCCAATCTCTACTCTCCCATTGCTTCAGATGTAGTTTTCGTAGGGGCGCTTGCTTGCTGCGCCCGTTTCTTGAGATATTCAGACATTGTTTTTCGTAGGGGTGCTTGCTTGCTGCGTCCGTTTCTTGAGATATTCAGACATTGTTTTTCGTAGGGGCGCTTGCTTGCTGCGCCTGTTTCTTGAGATATTCAGACATTGTTTTTC
>CAMDEX010000377.1 GCA_945897075.1 Litorilinea aerophila | reverse complement strand
GGCAACGATACGATCAATAGCGGCAACGGCAGCGACTGTGTGCTGGGGGGCGACGGGGACGATACGATTGACGGCAGGGGGGGCACAGACGTTTTGCTGGGCGAGGGCGGCAACGACACCCTCAACGGCGGCAGCGGCAACGACATACTCTACGGCGGGGATGGCAATGATGCATTGAACGGCGGCGGTGGCAGCGACACCTGCACCGGTGGCACCGGCACAAACACCTTCAACAACTGCGAGGTCTGCTATAACGGGGCCGCCAACACGCCATTCACCTGCCCGTGAACGCTCTGGCTCTTCTGCTGCTCTGGTTGGTCGCTCTGCTTGTGTGCGGCTGTGCAGCGCCTGCCACCGAAAATGCCACGCCGACTGCGTTGGCGATTTCCATCCCTTCGAATGGTTCAAGCCAGACCTCTCCGACTTCTTCCCCCTTTCTGCTGACCCCTACACCTGCAACTCTCCCTACGCCTTTTCTCCCCGACGGTCTGCAACTCTCCGTGACGACAGATGAGACGTCGGCCGGGTGGGCGTCTGACCTGGACGGGCGGATGCACTTCGGCGTGGCCGACATTCACGCCGGTTTCTACCGGGGCTATCGTTATGTGGGCGGTCTACAATTTGATACGGAGGAGATAGCCACGCAGGGGGAATTGCTCTTTGCCGGGGTGGAACTGGCGGTGCGCGACAATACACGCCTGGGGGCAGGTGGGGAGTGGCGGCTGCATCTTCTGGCCGCCGACGCCGCCTCCGACTGGTCCGAACTTACCTTTGCCTCTCTGCTCCACGCCCCTACGGCTGTGACCTTTGGGTCTGGGGTCTCTGCCCAGGCACTCGTCGGGCGGCGCTCCACCCTCTTTATCCTGCCCCCGACGCAACTGGAGCTACTCCAGCCTTTTCTGGAGAGCGGCTTTCTCGCCTTTCGCCTGGACGGGCCAGAGGGGGAGACCGACAACCTTTTTACGTGGGATACGGGCGTGCGCGTCGCTGAGCTGACGGGAAACGCACCCCGTCTGCATCTGGTTGTGCGTCCGAACAGTGCAGCCATGCGGATTGTCACGTCAACGCCGACGCCGGAAAATGTGTTGACGCTGGCCGCGCAGGTGGCCCAGGTGACAGCCCTGGCGACGCGGGCTGGCACCCTCACGCCGACACCCACCTATTGGGTGACACCGCTGATCGTCACCACCACACCCACCCCGGTCAACGCGGCCAGCGCAACCTTCGAGGCGCAAGCGGCCGAGGCGCGGCGCTTTGTCTACGGGCGCGAGACGCCGACACCCGCCAATCTGTGGACGGCCACCGCCACCGCCACATTCACGGCTACACCCACGCCGACCCCTCTACCGCCCGCCGCCAACTCTGCCGGTGCCGGCCTCTCGGCCCAGCCCCAGCCACTTCTCGTCCCCATCGTCGGGACGCTGGCTGCGCCCCTGCCCACCGAAACGGCCACCCCAACCCCCAACAGTGTGCCCGCGCTGCTATTGGGCAAGATCGCCTTCTATTCGGATTGGTCGGGCAACGCCGAACTCTATGTGATGAATCCCGATGGCAGCGATCTGGCCCGCCTGACCGATGGCTGGTTCTATGAACAGGCGGTGAAGCGCGACCGACTCTCGGCGGATCAGCGTTTTCGGGCCTTTGTGCGTCTGGCCCCCAACGAACGGGGCAATCTGGCCGCCATCTTTGTCTACGATGACTTCTACGCCTCCGAGCGCCAGGCGAGTTTTTTCGGCGGCGGCATCGCCTACGATCCGGTCTGGTCGCCTGTCTCGGAACAGATTGCGCTGGTCTCCAACGACACGGGCAACGACGAGATTTGGATTCTCAACCGCGACGGCGGCGCAGTGCGGCAGCTTACCCAGGACAATTTTAGCTGGTGGGACAAGCACCCTTCCTGGTCGCCGGACGGCCGCTCGCTGGTTTTCTGGTCAAACCGCAGCGGTCAGCGCCAGCTTTGGCTGATGGGGGCGGATGGCAGCGGGCAAACCCGTCTGCCCCAACCAGACGCCAACAATTGGGACCCGGTCTGGATCAAATACCCAGACCCGCCTCGCTATCACTTTGACGAGTGAGGAGTGAGGAGTGAAGCGTGAAACGTGAGATCACCTCTCGATCTCACGTTTTACGTTTCACGTTTTACGTTTCACGTTTTACGTTTTACGTTTCACTCCTCACTCGCCCAACCGACTGATGGCCCCCAGGAAAATCTTTGTCCGCTCATCCTTGGGATCGTCGAACACCTGGTCGGGCGAACCGTTTTCGATGATGCGTCCTTCGTTCATAAAGAAGATGCGGTGGGCGAAACGCCGCGCAAAACCCATCTCGTGGGTGACGGTCAGCATCGTCATCCCCTCCTCCACCAACTGCTGCATCACCCCCAACACCTCGCCGATCAATTCCGGGTCCAGCGCAGAGGTCGGCTCGTCAAAGAGCATCACCTTCGGCTGCATAGCCAGGGCACGGGCAATCGCTACCCGCTGCTGCTGCCCACCGGAAAGCCGGGATGGGTAGCTATCCTGTTTGTGGCCCAAACCCACCTTTGTCAGAAAATGCGCGCCGATCTCGGTTGCCTCTTTTACCGACATTCCCTTCACCGTCACCGGCCCTTCGATCACATTGCCTAATGCTGTCATGTGGGGGAAAAGGTTGAAGGATTGAAAGACCATCCCGGTTTGCAGACGCAAATCGTGAATCTTCTGTTTGTACTCCCGCCCGCTGCCGCCCGCCGCCACCAGCACACCGTTGACGGCGATCGTGCCAAAGTCAGGCTGCTCCAGAAAGTTGAGACAGCGCAGCAGTGTGCTCTTGCCCGACCCGCTGGGGCCGATGATGCAGATGACTTCGGCTGGGGCTACGTCGAAGGAGATATCCTTGAGTACGTGCAGGGCGTCGAAGTATTTGTTAAGACCCTTGACTTCTACGATAGCTGTCATGCGGAGCGCACCCCCCGGGCGAGTCGTTCTTCGATGTTGGCCTGCACAATGGAAAAGATGATCGTAATGATCCAGTAGAAGACGGCGGCAATCAGCAGGGCTTCCAGGCTGCGAAAGCTGGCCCGGCCCAACTTCTGCGCCCGCCAGAGCAGCTCCCAGACAAAGCCCGTCACCGAAATCAGCGACGTATCTTTGAGCATTGCAATAAACTGGTTGCCGATGGGCGGGATGACCAGCCGCAACGCCTGGGGCAGCACAATGCGCAACATAATCTGGCTTTGCGTCATCCCAATCGCCAGGGCCGCCTCGCGCTGGCCGATATCCACCGCCTGGATGCCCGCCCGCATGATCTCTGTATTGTAGGCCCCGTAGTTCAGCCCCAGCGCCAACACACCCGCCCACAGCCCGGTCAGTCGGATGCCCAACTGGGGCAGGGCCAGAAAGAAGAAGATGATTTGCAGAAGCAGCGGCGTGCCCCGGATCAGCGAAATGTAGAAGGTTGCCAGGGCGTAGGCCGGGGGATATTTGGAGAGGCGTCCCAGCGCGCCCAGCAGGGAAAGGACGGTCGCCAGGGCAATCGAGAGAACAGAGAGCAGAATTGTCAGCCAGACGCCGTTGAAGATGAAATACCAATTCTCGGCGATAAAGGCTGTGTCCAGTTGGATCGTCGAGAACTGCAATCCAAAGAGGTTGAATTTTATCCCGCTGAAGGCGTAGATGAGCAGGAGAACGAGCACGACGTAGGAGAGGTTGACGCCCAGGCTGAAACGTTGCTCCTTCTTCCGCTTCAGCGCCCGGATTTGCTCCGCTTGGGATTGAAGTTCGGATATGGTTTGTGTCATTGGCCGTGATTCCTTTCGTTTGATGACAACTACTTCAGGGTACGCCACAACTCTGGAAAATAGAGTTCGGCCTTTCGT
>CAMDEX010000376.1 GCA_945897075.1 Litorilinea aerophila | reverse complement strand
GAGATCACACCGGAGTGGTCGGAGCAGACCGTCACCTTGACGACTGACCCGGAGCAGTGGCTCTGTCTGGGCGCGCGCCACGATCTGCTGCATGTCTACGGCTGGGGCGAGATCGAGGATGTGCTGGCGGATGTCAACATCGACATTCTCCTTCTGCTCCACCCGCTCGAAATTGTACCGCTGGCCCCTGAACCCATGGGCATCCACCACCGCCGCCCGGAAGTTGACTATCCGGTGGATACCAGCTACCTGCCCGAAGGGTATGTAATGGTGGATGAGGTCCGCCTGGAATACCCGGATGCAAAAACAGGACGCTGATGACGCGGAAAAGAATGATTGACGCAGCGGTGTCCTGAGCTTGTCGAAAGGTCGAAGGGATAAAATCTGCGCAAATCTGTTGTTTCTGCGTAAATCTGCGTCCTATTTTCACTGTTACCAAGCATGTCGCCTGCCGCCGGCTAAGGACACTCATGGCATATCATATCAACTTCACAGAACATCTGGCTCTGGGCGGCTTCAACTACGCCTACGGTATCTCAGCCTTCGACCTGACCGGCAACGGCAGCCTGGACCTGGTGACCGCTGACACGGTTGTCGGCCTCTACTGGTTGGAGAACGACGGTCATGGCAACTTTGCCCAACATATCATCCATGAGCGCAAGGACGAATGGTTGGAGCGCCATGCAATCGCCGACATCAACGGCGATGGGCGACCGGAGATTGTGATTGTAGACAATATCAACGGCAGCCTGCGCTACTTTGCGTTTAGTGGCGATCCCAGAGATCGTCAGTCCTGGACGGTCCACACTATCTGCGAAGGGACGCTGCCGGGGGCTTACGATGTGGCAGTGGCCGATTTTGACGACGATGGCGACCTGGACATTGCCGCTTCCAGTTGGCGCAAAGGCAATCAGTTCGCCTGGTTTGAGAATCCGGGCCTCTCTGGTGACGGCGTTTGGGTACAACATCTCATCGAAGGAGAGATCGGAGAGACCCGCACCATCTGCGCCGTGGATATGAATGGCGATGGTCGCGTCGATCTGCTCGGCACGGCCTCGGCCGGCAACCAGGTGGTTTGGTATGAAAATCCCGGCGATCCCGCCCACCAGCCCTGGCGCAAGCATTGGATTGACAGCCCCCAGCGCCCCATCCACGGCCATCCGGTGGATATGGACGGCGACGGGGATGTGGATGTTGTATTGGCTTTGGGGCACAGCGGGCCGGGCCTTTTGCCTGATCCGAGCGATCACCAAGTGGTCTGGTACGAGAATCTGGGCAGCGCGACAGCGCCAGGTCCCTGGCAGAGACATCTGATCTGCGATTCCTTCATCCAGGGCTTCGAGGCGGTGGCCGCGGATTTGGATGGTGACGGTCAAATGGAGGTGGTCGCCACCGCTTGGGGGGCCACTGGACAGATCGCCATCTTCAGCCATGCCGGCGATCCCAGAGGCCCCTGGTCGAAGCAAGTGCTGAAAGAGAATTGGGCCAACGCCAACACAGTTCTGATTGCCGACCTGGATGGGGATGGCCGACTCGACATTGCGGCGGCGGCTGAACGGGGCAGCAATGAAGTGCGTTGGTGGCGCAACGAAGGTCAGGAGAGCGTATGAAAGAAGGACTCGTTGTGGGTGCCATCTCTTCCCACGGCCATGAGCGCGGCCATGTCGGCGTGCTTGATCGACTGGCGGAGGTGAAGACAATTCACGTCTGCGCGGCTACTGCATTGGTCAGGGCCGAGGATCTAGCCTCGGCCTCGCCCAAAGTCGCCTCGACAACCACCGACATCAGCGCACTCCTGGCACGCGACGATTTGGATGCTGTGATCGTCTGCGCCCGCCCGGACCACGCGCCGGCAATCCTGGAGCAAGTGGTGGCGAGCGGGCGACCGGTGCTCTATGACAAACCCGCGGCGCTTCATTCCAGCCAGATGCGACGTGTGGCGGAGCTGGCGCGGGCCAGGGGCGTAACCGCCGGCGCGATGTTGCAATGGCGCTATCATCCCATGCTGCTCAATCTCAAGCGCGCCCTGGCCGACGGTGCGCTGGGTGATGTGATGACAATCGAGGCCAAGATTCTGAACGGTTTGTTGCTCTACCGCGATACCACCAACTACCTTTTTGACCCCAAGACTGCGGGCAGCGGTATCCTCTCCTGGCTGGGTTGCCACTGTCTTGACCTGGTACTCTATCTGATGCAAGAGCGCGTGGTGGAAGTGATGGCGATGCTGGACAATCTGAATCCAGAGAAGGTGGCGGTGGAAGACACGGGTTTTCTGCTGCTGAAGTTTGCCAGCGGACGCTTGGGCACCTTTCAGGCGGGCTACCATCTGCGCGGCAGCAAGAGCGTCTACGACTTTTATATTGGGATGCGGGGCAGCCTGGGCTACGCCACCCTGCCGCTGATCGAGCCGCGTGAGCCGACCAACCACAACGCCGCGGTAGCTGGTGGTCACTACACGCTCTACAGCGAAGCGCGTCGCTGGATTACAGGGCGGACGCGCCAGGAACGCTACGAAATCCCCGAAACGCCTAGCTATGGCGGTATTATGGCTGAAGAGCTTTTTCGCGACTTCTTTCTCGCCGCGCGTACTGGTGCGCCTGCCCCTGCGCCCATCGAAGATTCTGTCCATATGCTGGAAATCATTGAGGCGGCCAAGCAGTCATCGGCCACGCGGCGGGCGGTGACAATCCCGGAGACCACGCCATGACGCAAAGCGCACACTTTCACCTGCACAGCGGCGAGCGCCAACTCTTTCTCGACGACACCGATATTGCCCAGAGCGACGGTCTCGTCACAACTTTCCACCCGCCGGAGAAGAAGGGGCCGGTGATCCGCCGTATTCCCAGCATTGGTGGCTACCCAGAAATCCGCACGGCACCGGCTTGGGATCCAAGCGCACAAGTCTGGAAGCTGTGGACGGTTTGCGTGACGCCAGAGGAGTTGCAGGGACAGGCGGGCATGTCCGGCTATCACGAAAGCCCGGATGGTCTGCATTGGTCGGCGCCCAACACCCAACAGGTGAAGTTTCAAGGCAGCTACAACAATAACTTTGTCTTTATCCCAATGGGCGACGGAGGCACGAGCGAAATTTTCGGCGCAGTCTACGATAGCACAGACCCAGACCCAGCGCGGCGTTACAAGGCGATCAGCTTTACGCGCGTGCCTGTGCAGTCAATTCTCTTTGCCACCTCACCCGATGGCATCGTTTGGACGCGGCTGGCTGTGCCGCCACTCTCTTCCCAGGACGAGCCAAACTTCAGCTTTGACGAGCAACGTCATCAATTCATTGCAACCGTCAAGGTCAAAGGACCCTACGGCCGCTCCCACGCGCTGACGACCAGCCCCGATTTCACCCATTGGTCCGAGCCGGCATTGGTCTTCCACGCCGACGCGCGGGATCAGGAGGAAGCCAAGACAATCATTGGGCGTCACGTCGCCGACCCGACGCGCCAGCAGCCGGTCTTTGTCCACCCCGAAGAGTGGGCGACAGATGTCTACAATTTTGCCATCTCGCGCTATGAGAGCCGCTATATTGGCTTTGCCACCTTTTTCTACCACACAGGGCGGGCTTGGGAGGGTCGCAACCACGACGGTTTCCATCAGGTGCAGCTTGCCGTCAGCCCCGACATGCGCAGGTGGGCACGGGTGGGCAACCGGCAGCCCTTCCTTGCGCCTTCACCCTTGAACGCCGGGGCCTACGATACGCTGCAAATGATGGCACCCTCGCGCCCTGTCCTGCGCGGCGACGAGTTGTGGTTCTACTACTCCGGTCTCAAACACCGCTGGCCCCCCGAAAATATGACGGCTGACCGCAACGCCATCTGTTTGGCAACCCTGCGCCGGGATGGCTTTGTCTCGCTGGATGGGGA
>CAMDEX010000375.1 GCA_945897075.1 Litorilinea aerophila | reverse complement strand
TCTCGCAAACCAGGCCATTCTACTCGAAAACTAGGCCATTCTATCGGATAAATTGACCCAAAACTGGTTCAAAATATCCATCTTCGGTTATTTTCGAGGCTTTCACAACCTCGTCAAAACCTTAACTTAATGACATTGACTGATTACTGCTCACTTCCCGACCAAATCGTTTCACATACAAGGAATCAAAACGAGATGACCACCCCCACACCCCCCAGCGCAACCGCCAAGCCGATGGCGTTTGTCAATCACGGCGACCAGCGCGTTGACAATTACTATTGGTTGCGCGAACGCGAGAACCCGGAGCTGATCGCCTATTTGGAGGCGGAGAACAGCTATACAAAGGCGTCCCTGGCCCACACCGAAGGGCTGCAAAAAGAACTCTTTGCCGAGATGAAAGGGCGCATTAAGGAGACCGACGAGACGGTGCCGGTGGAGGACAACGGCTACTTCTACTATCGGCGCACAGTCGAGGGCAAGCAGTACGCCATCTATTGCCGTAAGGCGGGCAGTCTGGACGCGCCCGAACAGGTGTTGGTGGATTTGAATGTGGAGGCCGAAGGCAAGGGTTATATGCGGATGGGCAACTTTGCGGTCAGCCCAGACCAGCGGCTGCTGGCCTACGCCCTGGACGACAACGGCTCGGAGAATTACACCCTGCGCGTCAAAAATCTGGAGACGGGCGCGTTGCTGGCGGACGAAGTGGCCAAGACCTATTACGGCCTGGAATGGGGCAACGACAACGCTACCCTCTACTATACCGTTCTGGATGCGGCGATGCGCCCCTACAAACTCTTGCGCCACCGGCTGGGGAGCGACGTAGCCAGCGACGAACTGATCTTCCACGAGCCGGATGAGAGTTATTTTCTGAGCCTCTACAAGACCAAAAGTGACCGCTTTGTGATCGCCCACCTGCACAGCGCGGTGACCCAGGAAGTCCATCTGATTGATGCGGACGACCCCAACGCCCAACCGCGCGTGGTGCAGCCGCGTGTCCATCAGATGGAATACGCAGTGGAGCATCACCGGGACGCCGCGGGCAACGGGAAGCTCTACATCACGACAAACTGGGAGGCTGAAAATTTCCGGGTGATGACGGCCGCGCTGGACGCGCCGGGCCGGGAAAACTGGCAGGAATTCATCCCCCACCGGCCGACGGTCTATGTGGACCGGGTGGAGGCGTTTCAGGATTTTCTGGTGATCCACGAACGGGAGGCCGGGCTGCGCCAGATTCGCGTGCAAAACCTGCATAACGGCGAATATCATCGCATCGAACAGCCCGAACCAGTCTATACCGTCGGCGCGGGCGAGAACCCGAATTTTGCCAGCCGGGTGCTGCGCTACACCTATACGTCGCTGGTTTCGCCGCCCACCGTCTTCGACTATGCGATGGATACGCGCCGTCGGGAGATGAAGAAGCAGGACGAAGTGAAAGGCTACAATCCCGACGACTACCGGGCCGAGCGGGTTTGGGCCACAGCCGCGGACGGGACGCAAGTGCCGGTTTCTCTGGTCTACCCGAAAAATATCGTTTTGGACGGCAGCAACCCGGCCCTTCTCTACGGCTATGGCTCCTACGGGGCCAGCATTGACCCCAGCTTTAGCAGCAGCCGGGTCAGCCTGTTGCAGCGGGGCTTTGTCTATGCCATCGCCCACGTGCGCGGCGGCGGCGAGATGGGGCGGGCCTGGAAAGAAGAGGGCAAATTCTTGAAAAAGAGGAACACCTTCACCGATTTTATTGCGGCGGCGGAGCATCTGATCGCCGCGGGCTATACCCGGCCTGACAAATTGGGGGCGATGGGCCGCAGCGCGGGCGGCCTGCTGATGGGTGCCATCACCAATCTGCGCCCGGACCTCTTCCGTGCGGTGATCGCAGGCGTGCCCTTTGTGGATGTGATCAACACAATGCTCGACCCGACGATTCCCCTGACGGTCATCGAGTGGGAGGAGTGGGGCAACCCGGCGCACCCAGAATACTACGCCTATATGAAGAGCTATTCGCCTTACGACAATGTGGAGGCAAAGGCGTACCCGGCGATTTTGGCAACGGCGGGGCTGAATGATCCCCGTGTCCAGTATTGGGAACCGGCCAAGTGGGTGGCTCTGCTGCGCACGCGCAAGACCGACGACAACCCGCTGCTGCTCAAGACCAATATGGGCGCGGGTCACGGCGGCGCGTCCGGGCGCTACGACTATCTGGAAGAGACCGCGTTCGAGTACGCGTTTTTGATCGATCAGGTGGGAGTGGACAGAATCTATAATCATCCATAACCACGAAGTCACAAAGACACAAAGGAAAAACAGTGTCTTTTGCTCTTCTTTGTGTCTTTGTGTCTTTGTGGTTGTACTGACTTTCCGGCCCAGTTATGCCGCTTTCTTGGCCCGGATCGCGCTGCTGGTGAAGCGGCCCACCAGTTCCTGCACGACCGCGGGATCGAGGCTCTTTAGTTCAGCGGGCAGTTCGCCCAGGAAATCGTCCAGGTTGTAGCGGTGCTGGATGGCGATGTCGATCTCCGTGAAACCGGCTGTGTCGAGCAGATGGGTGAACTGGTCAATCGTCAGCGCACCGGCAATGCAGCCCGCCCAACTCAGCCCAGCCCGAATCTGCGCCTCCGAGACGGGGAAACCGCTCAGATCGCCGTCCACCACAATGTCGGAGATGGCAAGACGGCCGCCCGGTTTTAACACCCGGTAGGCTTCGGACAGCGCGTCGCTCTTCTCCGGCGAGAGGTTGACCACACAGTTGGAGATGATCACATCCACCGTGTCGTCGGCCAGGGGCAGGGACTCCAACTCGCCTTTGCGAAACTCGACATTCTTTGCCCCAATGTTGGCCGCGTTGGCGCGGGCCAGTTCGAGCATTTTGTCGGTCATATCCACGCCATAAACAAAGCCGGTCGGCCCCACCTGGCGCGCCGCCAGCAGCACATCCAGCCCGCCGCCGGAGCCGAGATCGAGGACGACTTCGCCCGCTTGCAGCGCGGCGATGGCCTGGGGATTGCCGCAGCCCAGAGAGCCGGAGACGATATTGTCGGGCAGATCGCCCAGATCTTCGCCGAAGTAGAGCGGGCTGCCGCAACTGCCGCTGCTGTCTGTGCTGCAACAACTGCTGGCGCTGCTCGGCCCGCAACAACTGGAGGCAACGGCCTTTTGCAGATTCTCATCGGCAATGCGTCCGTAGCGGTTCTGAACTTCCGACTTGATGGCGTCGGGTGTGCGAAGGATAGTTGACATTCGGATTCTCCTGTAAGGTGTGTGAAAGGGGTATTGAAAAATAAGCAATGTAGGGGCGCTGCTCGCTGCGTCCGCAGCGCTACGGGCACAGCCAACAGCAGCCCTACACATTACTTCCGTAGTTCCAGCAGCATCGCCTGTGCGCTGTCGGGACAGGCAGTTGTGAATTCGACAGAAACCTGCACCGCCGGGTCCGCCGCGGCGCGGGGAATGGGCGCAAAGCCAAAGCGGGGAAACCAGTCGGCGGCTGTCTCTGTGAGCAGATAGAGCCGCTGCGTCTGCTGCTGGCGGGCCAAACCGATGGCTGCCTCCACCAGCTGATGGCCCAAACCCGTTCCCCGCAGCGGCGCTGCCACGGCCACCGAACGCAGGAGGGCCGAAGCGCCGTAGTCTTCCATCGCCGCGCTGCCGACGACCTGTCCGCCCTCTTTGGCGACGAGGGCCGTGGAGAGATGCGCGTTCAACCCGTCCAATGACAGACCCGACGCCTGCAACAGCGCGTAGAGAGCGTTTACATCCTCTTCGGCTACGCGTTCAATCGAGATTGTTTTGTCGTGCTTCATCCTTTCCTCCTATTTCTATAATTTTTAGATAACGATTTTCTTTGTGGGGGCGCTTGCTTGCTGCGCCCGTCTGGTGTGTACCGGGCGCAGCAAG
>CAMDEX010000374.1 GCA_945897075.1 Litorilinea aerophila | reverse complement strand
ATGATGAAGCCGGCCCACTATCTCAAGGCCTTCCACCCCACCTATACGCCGGGCAAGACCTGGGAAGATATGGAAGCAGCTGACAAATGGTGGCAGACGCCGGGCTACCCCTGTCTCTTCGCCTGGTGTCTGACAACCCTGTCGGATGATGGCCAGAACTACACCTTTGGCCGCAACCCCTACTATTGGCGTGTGGACACGGCGGGCAACCAACTGCCCTACATTGACAACATCGCGATCGAAATTGTCAGCGACGAGCAGACCCGTATCCTCAACTGCTCGCAGGGCAAGTACGACACCGCCTTCCGCATCTGCGGCAGCCCCAACGAACTGCCTTTCCTCTATGACAACGCGGAAAAGGGCGGCTACCACCTGCTGGAAAACTATATGAACGGTGCTGGTACCTGGCCCGGCTATATGGTGAACCAGTATTACGTCGAGGGTGGCAAGAATTACGACGACGACACGGCGGAACACGCCGCAGAGATTCGCGAGATTCTGCGCAGTAAGAACTTCCGCCAGGCGCTTTCGACTGGCTTTGATCGCCAGCGGGTGATGGACGTGGCCTGGGGCGGCATCGGCGACTCCAAGAACGCCACCATCAGCCCCCAAGCCTGGCACTTTGCCAGCGACGAAGGCAAGGCTGTCTTCCAGAAGTGGGCGGAAGCGCACATCACAGTAGATGTGGACGCCGCCAACAAGATGCTGGACGATCTGGGCATGGCCAAGGGTGCTGACGGTATGCGCACACTGCCCAGCGGCGCGCCCTTCGAGTTGGTCATGGATGTGACGGACTGGGGCGGTAGCCTGAAGTTGCAGGTTGATGCAGCCACTGAGATGCAGGCCCAATGGGGCGCAAACCTGGGCATCAATGTACGCATCAACAACATCAACGGTCAGCCCGACGTGGACACCCGCACCAATGAAGGATTGTACATGATCCGCGCCGTACACAGCGCCGAGATTGACATCCTGACCTATCCCGATTGGATGTTCCCCGTAGTCAATCGTTACTTCATGCCTCTCGAAGGCCGCTGGTACGCCAAGGGTGGGGCCGCCTGCACAGAAGAGGCCAACGAAGGCAGCCAGTATCCCTGTGGTGTGGAGCCGGCCGCGGGCAGCCCGGCCCAACTGCTGCAAGACCTCTACGCCAAGGCGCGCAGCACCGCCAGCATCGAGGATCGCCACAAAGTGGTCTGGGAAGCGGTTGATGTGCTGATCAACGAAGGTCCGTTCGTGATCGGTGTCGGCGGCGACCAGCTCGCTCCGGTGGTGATCAAGAACAGCATGCACAACATTCTGGACTTTGGTGTGGTTGGCCCCTGGGCACCGTCTACCCCTGGCAACCAGATCGTAGCGCAATGGTGGATGGACCAGTAGGTCAGTGAAACAGTAAGTCAGTAAGACAGTAGGGCAGTAAATCAGTGGGACAGTGGATGAAGCTACTGTCCCACTGACTTAGGATTGGCGATTAAATAACTTCGACAACCTTCCGGGAAGCGGCCACGAAATTGAGGACGTAGCAAAGTGGTTGTGGCCGCTTCCCGGAAGGTAGATCATCAACTTATTTAATCGGCGATCCTTACTGTCTCACTGACCTACTTCTTCGTTACGGAGGCAATATGCTTAACTACATTGTGCGCCGACTCGTGTATGCTGTAATACTCCTCGTTTTGATCTCCTTCGTCAGTTTTGTCATTATTAATCTGCCGCCAGGCGACTTTCTTACCCAGAAAATTGCCCAATTGCAGGCACGGGGTGATCGCAGCGCTGAGAGCAAAATTGAGGATTATCGGGTGCGCTACGGTTTGGATCAGCCCTTTATCACGCGCTACACCACCTGGGCGATCAACTTTGTCAAGGGCGACTTTGGCGAATCCTTCGAGTACGAGCGCCCGGTCAAAGAGCTGTTGGGCGAACGCGTGACCTTTACGATTGTTCTCGCCCTGGCAACGCTGATCGTTGTCTGGGCTATCGCGATCCCTTTGGGGGTCTATTCGGCCGTGAAGCAATACTCGCTGGGGGATCAGATTATCACCTCGATCAGCTTCATCGGCATCGGCATGCCCGGTTTTTTGCTGGCGCTTCTGATCCTCTATTACGCGATTACCGTCCTCAACATCGAGGCGACCGGTCTATTTTCGCAGGAATATGTAGAGGCAGCTTGGAGCTGGGGGCGCTTTGTTGATCTGCTCAAACATCTCTGGATCCCAGCGCTCATCAGCGCCGTGACCGGGATTGGCGGTCTGACCCGGATTATGCGCGGCAACCTGCTCGACACACTGGGCCAGCCCTTTGTCGAAGCCGCCCGCGCGCGTGGGCTGAAGAATAGCACAGTGATCTGGAAGCACGCCGTGCGCATTGCCATCAACCCGCTGATCGTCATCCTCGGTTCAGAAGCGCTGCCCGGCATTCTCGGCGGCGGTGGTCTGGTATCCATTGTGCTGAATCTGCCGACGATTACCCCTCTCTTCGTTGATTCCCTGAAAAAGCTGGATATGTATATGGCCGGCACCTGCATCGTTCTCTTCTCGCTCTTGCTTTTGATCGGCAATCTGCTTTCCGACCTGGCCCTGGCCTGGGTTGACCCGCGTATTCGGTTGGAGTAGAAAAACCAAGTTTCTTCCGAGAAACTCAGTTTTTGACAGACCTACCTTTAGGAGGGACTTATGGCCGTCGCAGAACAAACTATGACTACTGCTCCCGTGCGCCGTAAACAGGCGAGCCAGAGCTATTTGAGTCTGGTCTGGTGGAAATTCCGAAAAAACCGCACTGCCGTCTTTGGTGGGATACTTTTGCTTGTCTTGCATATTGCGATGGTCGCTGTGCCAGAGTTTGTTTCTCCCTATTTGTTGGATCGCACGTCTGATTATGTCGAGGCCAAACCACAGGGTATTCACTTTTTCGATCAGGAAGGCAATTTTCACCTGCGCCCCTTTGTCTACGGGTTGGAGAAGAAAATAGATATCAAAAAGCGCACGCGCGACTTTGAAGATGACCCCACACGCGTCTACCCGATCGGTTTCTTTGTGAGAGGGGACCCCTACCGCCTGTTTGGTCTGATCCCGATGAAGACCCACCTCTTCGGGACGCTCTCCGACGACCCGGAAGCATCTATTTTTATTATGGGGACAGATGCGCTGGGGCGTGACTGGTTTACCCGCATCCTCTACGGCGGACGCCTCTCTCTGATGATCGGTCTGATCGGCCAATTGATGACCATCGCCTTTGGCACGATTTTGGGCGCTATCTCCGGCTATTATGGCGGCTGGATCGATCAACTCATCCAACGCGCCACCGAGCTGCTGGGCGCTATTCCCGATATCCCCCTCTTTATGGCGTTGGCCGCGGCCATCCCTAGTTTCTGGTCGCCGATCAGCGTCTACTTTATGCTTACGCTTATCCTCTCTTTTGTGCGCTGGGGTGGCTTGGCGCGCCAGGTGCGCGGTCTGATTCTCTCCTTGCGCGAGCGCGAATATGCGCTGGCGGCCAAAAGCGCGGGTGGCTCGGATAGCCGCATTATGTTCCGCCACCTGCTGCCCGGCACAATGAGCCATGTGATCGTCATCGCCACCCTGGCCATTCCGGGCATGATTTTGTCGGAGACAGCGCTGAGTTGGCTGGGGCTGGGGCTACGCCCACCCCTGACCAGTTGGGGTGTCCTTTTGCAAGATGCCGCAACTGTGCGCGCCATCCACAACACCCCGTGGGAATTGTGGACAGTGCCCTTTATTCTCCTGACGATTTTGGCTTACAATATGCTGGGCGATGGTCTGCGCGACGCCCTCGATCCCTATAGCAGCAGATAGGATAGTTTTTCAGATACAGATTTGCACTGTAGGGGCGCTGCTTGCTGCGCCCGTCTCTGGTATGCCGGACGCAGCAAGCAGCGCC
>CAMDEX010000373.1 GCA_945897075.1 Litorilinea aerophila | reverse complement strand
GTGATCAAAGCGGACATTTTTAACGAAGGCGAAATCGTGGATGTGACGGGTGTCTCTAAGGGCAAAGGCTTTGCCGGTGCCGTGAAGCGATACCATTTCTCGGGTGGTCCCAAGACCCACGGCCAGTCGGATCGCCATCGTGCGCCCGGCTCCCGGGGCGCTGGTACATCCCCCGGCCACACGTGGCCCGGGGCTAAAGGCCCAGGGCGTATGGGCAACGAACAGGTGACAGTTCAAAACCTGAAAATTGCCCTGGTGGATGCAGAGCGGAATCTGATCGCCATCAAGGGCGCAGTGCCCGGCCCGCGCACGGGTCTTGTCTTTATCCGACCGGCCAAGAAGGCGTAGACCTGTACAGGAGGCGATGAGATGCAACTCGTAATGAAAAATATGGCCGGTGAACAGGTCGGCGAAATTGAACTGAGTGAAGCCGTGTTTGGCGCTCCGGTCAACCGTGGCCTGATGCACCAGGCGCTGCTGCGCCAGTTGGCAAACGCCCGCTTGGGAACCCACAAGACAAAGACCCGGGGCGAAGTTCGGGGCGGTGGGCGCAAGCCGTGGAAGCAAAAAGGCACAGGTCGCGCCCGTGCGGGTTCGATTACTGCGCCTACTTTTGTCGGTGGTGGCACGGTCTTCGGGCCGACCCCGCGCAAATATACCCAGAAGATGCCCCAGAAGATGCGCCAGGCTGCTCTGCGCAGCGCGCTCTCCGTCAAGGCTTCCAGTGAGCAGATTGTCGTACTTGATAGTCTCTCTATGGATGCACCCAAAACAAAGACAATGGTCAAGACCCTGGAAAATCTGGGTCTGACAGGCCAGAGCGTACTGGTTTTGTTGGCGGAACGCAATATGCCGGTCGAGCGCAGTATCAGCAATCTGCCCAACACCAAAGTCTTGGAAAGTGGCTACATCAGCGTGCGCGACTTGCTGGGCTATGATGTCGTTGTGATGCCCCAGGCGGCTGTGGAACACATCCATGCCTGGTTGGGCTAGGACCGGGAACAGGAGAATTCAATGCATATTTATGAAGTTATTCGACGCCCGGTGGTCACCGAAAAATCATACGATGCCGCAGACTTCGACAACAGCTACACGTTTGAAGTGGATATGCGGGCCAACAAGCACGAGATCGGGGACGCAGTGGAAACCGCCTTCAAAGTGCGTGTGGAGACTGTGCGTGTGATGGTGATGCCGGCCAAGACCGGGCGGCGCGGTCGGCGAGTCGTCGTGCGCAAGCCAAAGTGGAAAAAGGCCATCGTGACTCTGGTCGAGGGTGACAGCATCCAACTCTTTGAGGGTGTCTAAACCAACCAGGGGACCGTTGCAAAAGGAGATATGATACGATGCCTATAAAGATATACCGCCCGACTTCGGCAGGACGCCGCGGGATGAGCGTCTCGACCTTTGAAGAGATTACCAGCAGCAAGCCTGAGCGCTCGCTGACTGTAGCCCTGAACAAGCGCAGCGGCCGCAACCACCAGGGACGCATTACCGTGCGTCACCGGGGCGGCGGACACAAGCGCCGCTATCGTTTGATTGATTTCAAGCGGGACAAATGGGGTATTCCTGCCCTGGTTTCGTCGATTGAATACGATCCCAACCGCACCGCCCGCATCGCTCTGTTGACCTATAGTGACGGCGAAAAGCGCTATATCGTGGCGCCTTTGGGCATCAAAGTAGGCGATTCACTGATGTCCGGCCCGGATGCGGAGATTCGTTCTGGCAATTCGTTGCCAATCCGCAACATTCCGCTGGGTACCCAGGTTCACAACATCGAACTGTATCCTGGCCGTGGCGCACAGATTGCCCGCAGCGCGGGTGTCTCTGCTCAGTTGGTAGCGAAGGAAGGCACAAGCGCCCAACTTCGTCTGCCCAGCGGCGAGGTTCGCTACATTCAGATGGATTGCATGGCGACGATTGGTCAGGTTTCCAATTCGGAACATGCCAATATGACCCTGGGCAAGGCTGGCCGCAGCCGCTGGTTGGGCATTCGCCCTGGCGTGCGCGGTCTGGCGATGGACCCGTCATCCCATCCGCATGGAGGTGGCGAAGGCCGTTCGCCCATCGGTATGGCTGGACCGAAGACCCCGTGGGGCAAGCCTGCATTGGGTAAGCGTACACGACAAAACAAGCGAACGAACAAGCAGATTGTGCGGCGCAGCAGCAGTCGGAAACGGAGATAAGAGATGGGACGTTCACTGAAGAAGGGACCGTTTGTAGCGCCCAAGCTTCTCAAGAAGATTGAGGCCATGAATCGGTCGGGCGAGCGCAAGGTGATCAAGACCTGGGCGCGCGCCTCTACAATCTTTCCGCAGTTTGTTGGCCATACCCTGGCTGTGCATGATGGTCGGCGACACGTGCCGATTTTTGTGTCGGAGAATATGGTGGGGCACAAGCTGGGTGAATTTGCGCCGACCCGTTTCTTCCGGGGTCATGTTCGATCGGAAAAGGGCACCCGGGCGCGTCGGTAGCACTGACACCGGACAGAGAGAGCGAGGAACGACGATGGAAGTGCGTGCAGTCAACAAATTTACAGGGATTAGCGCTCAGAAGACCCGTCTTGTACTCAACGAGATGCGGGGCAAACCGGCAGCGGATGCGCTGGTAATTTTGCAGTTTATGCCTCAAAAGGCAGCCCAAGACGTTGCCAAGACAATCAAGAGCGCAATCGCCAACGCGACAGAGAATTTTGGTCTGGATGCCGAGGATCTCTACATCAGCAAAATTATGGCGGACGAAGCGCCGACGCGCAAGTGGCGTCGTTTTGGTGCCCGTGGCCGGTTCAAGCCCTGGCTGCGCCGTTCGGCCCATATTACTGTTGTACTCGACGAGCGCGAGATCGACTAACAAGGAGGAGATGTGGGACGTAAAGTACACCCAAACGGATTTAGACTAGGCATCGTCCGGGACCATCGTAGCCGTTGGTTTGCTTCCGGCCCTGCCTATGTTGGATACCTGAACGAGGATCGGATCATCCGGGCCACAGTTCATTCTGACCTGCCCAAGGCCGGTATCAGTATGGTGGAGATCGAGCGCCAGCCGAACCAGGTGCATGTGATTATCAACACAGCCAAGCCTGGGATTATCATCGGTCGCAAGGGTGCCAACGTCAATGCGCTGCGGGTCAAATTGCAGGATATGACCCAGAAGAAGGTCAAGATCGACGTCAATGAGATCGCCAAACCGGAGATCGAGGCGACGTTGGTGGCCGAAAGCATTGCCGAGCAGATGGAGCGGCGTGTGAGTTGGAAGCGGGCCATGAAGCAGTCGGCCACCCGGGCCATGCGTGCCGGTGCCTCTGGCGTCATGATTACGGTTTCCGGGCGTTTGGGCGGCAGTGAAATGGGCCGTGTCGACAGCATCCGCGAAGGCCAAGTGCCCCGTCACACCCTGCGTGCCAACATTGAATATGGCACTGCGGAGTCCCTGACCACATACGGCATTGTCGGTGTCAAGGTTTGGGTCTACCACGGCGAAGTGCTGCCCGGCGAAGAATATCACAGCCGATACGCTAACATGGCGGCCGAATAGGCCCGGGTCGAGCTGGGATCGGGTCGATTAGGATCGGTAAGGGAGAACGTTCAATGTTAATGCCAAAACGTATTAAATTCCGCAAGATGCACCGTGGACGTATGACGGGCAAGGCGCTGCGCGGCAGCAATGTGGATTTTGGAACCTACGGCTTGCAGGCAACCCAGCCCCATTGGGTGACCAGCCGTCAGATTGAAGCGGCTCGTCGCGCAGTTGTGCGCTATGTGCGCCGTGGCGGTAAGCTCTGGATTCGCATTTTCCCGGACAAGCCCGTGACCATGCGCGCTGCCGAGACCCGTATGGGTTCTGGTAAAGGCTCTGTGGATCACTGGGTGGCGGTTGTCAAGCCCGGACGTGTACTGTTTG
>CAMDEX010000372.1 GCA_945897075.1 Litorilinea aerophila | reverse complement strand
GTAGGGGCGCTGCTTGCTGCGCCCGCAGTACACCGGGGCGCAGCAAGCAGCGCCCCTACGGAATTCCCATCGTTTGATGATTGACACGACACTATTGGGAAACCGATCGGATCGCCACTACCTACACAACTCGCCACTCGCAACTCAACACTCGCAACTCACAACTCGTCCAACACACAGGAGAAGAAAGCGATGGGCCTGACAAATTCATCCACCGGCTACGGCACAGTCACCAAAACCCTGCATTGGCTGGTTGTGCTGGGTTTCCTCAACCAGTACGTGGTGGCAAAAGTGATGACAGCGATTGAAGCCAACGATTTTGCGCTGGGATTCAGCCAGGGCAGCCTCTACAACTGGCACAAATCCATCGGGCTGGTGATCTTTGCGCTTGTTGTCATCCGCTACACCTGGCGCAAGACGACCCGTCTGCCCGATTGGGCGGGTGGGCTGGCGGATTGGGAGAAAAAGCTGATCCACCTGTACGAGCGGATGCTCTACTGGGCGATGTTTTTGATGCCGCTCAGCGGCTATCTTTTCGTGGAATCGGGTGGCTTCGGTGTCCAGTTCTTCGGCGTCGTCCGTCTGCCCAGCTTCCTGCCCCGCAACGAAAGCCTAGCCTGGCTGGGTCACACCCTCCACATCCTCACCGGCTACGCTATCGTCATCTTCCTCACCCTGCACATCGGCCTGGTGATCAAACACCAAATTTGGGACAAAGACCGGATATTGCACCGGATGTTGCCTTTCAGTCAGCAATGAACGGGAGGGTGACACGCACAGCGACAGCGCAAAGAGTCAGGCTCTTTGCGCTGTCGCTTGTGATGGAATGGCCTAAATCACGACCATCAACCCCGTCAGCGTGACAAGACTGAGCAATGTGGAGAGCAGCACCGTCGGCGTCACAAAGTCGGGCAGCAGATCGTGTTCCAGCGCGATGATCGAGGCCAGCACCGCTGTCGGCATTGACGCCTGCAAAATCCCCGCCCCCCGTTCCAACCCCGACAGCCCAAAGGGAATCACCAGAAGAAAGGCCAAGAGCGGCCCGCCCAAAAGCCGCAGCCCGCTGGCGATGAACATATCCGCCGAAAAATGAAAGCGCCCCCTATGGGCCAACTGCACCCCCAGCGTCACAAGCATCGTCGGCACCATCGCCCCGCCCAATAGCCCGGCGATCCGTTCCAGAAAGAGGGGTGGGCCACCGGCTGCGTTGAAAAGCAGGGCAAAGGGCAAGGCAATCAGCGCCGGGGTCTTGATGACCGAGAAGAGAGCGTTCAATTTGCTGCCCTGGCTGCCGGTAGCCACAGCCACACCGATGGTGAAGGCAATCATACTGACCGTAACAAAGAAGAGCGTCGCCGGGATCAGCGCATCTGGCCCCAGACGGAACTCGATGAGGGGTAGGCCAAAGTTGCCTACATTGCCGAAGACGGCGATCAGAATATACGCACCCACCATCTTACGCGGACGGCGCAACAGACGGGCCACGAGAAATCCCAGCAGGGCCAGCCCGATCTCCACAACCGCGATGAAGCCAATCATACGCACAGCCAACGCCGCCGACACATCCGCCCGCCCGATGATATTAAAGACAAAGGCAGGGGTGAGGAGAAAGTAGGCAAAACGGGTGAGGGTACGGGCGTCCAAGTCCAAAGTGCGCCCGGCCAGCGCACCGATGAAGACGAGAGCAAAGACTGGCGTAATCACGTTGAGAAAGATGCCGCCCAGTTGGAAAAGCATAAGGGTTCCTCTGACAGGTGGGCAAGGGAGACGATACCTGCAAAACAAGGGCTTGGTCATCGTGCGGGCCAGACCTGTCAGGTGCGCAGGTAAAGCAGTCTGGAAATCAGCGAGAACTTTATCTGCGCACCTGACAGGTCTCCAAAACAAAAAAAGAGGCGGCTCCGTTGGAGCCGCCTCTTTCGCACACAGGGGGCGCAGCCAGCAGCACCTCTGCCGGGCAGACGTTTAAGCGGGTGTCGCCATCCCCATCAGTTCTTCAAACTCCTGCTTGTCCATGACCTCTTTTTCCAACAGCGTCTCGGCCAGCAATTTCAGTTTGTCCTGATGTGCGGTTAATATCTCTTTGGCCGTGGCGTATGCCTTCTCCACAATCCGACGTACTTCCTGATCAATGGAACGGGCAATCTCTTCGCTGTAGTGACGACGTTCCCCCATGTCCATCCCCAGAAAAGGGTTTGTGTCGCCCTGGGTCAATTGCATGGGTCCCAGCTTTTCGCTCATCCCATAGCGAGTGACCATCGCCTTGGCCAACTTCGTCACCCGTTCCAGGTCGTTGGTGGCCCCCGTCGTCACCTCATCAAAAGTGATCTCCTCGGCCACACGCCCGCCCAGCAGACTGGCCAACTGATCCTCGAACTCGGCCTTGCTTTGCAGTGTGCGGTCTTCGTTGGGCAGCGGCATGACATAGCCCAGCGCCTGGCCGCGGCTGATCAGGCTGATCTTGCCCACGGAATCCGTATTGGGCAGTAGCGCCATCACCACCGCATGGCCGGCTTCGTGAAAGGCAACGATGCGCCGTTCCTCCACACTCAGAATACGGCTCTTGCGCGCCGGGCCCGCCATCACCCGCTCAATGGATTCCACCACGTCATCCATGTCAATCGAGCGTTTGTTGCGCCGGGCGGCCAGAATGGCCGATTCATTCAGCAGGCTCTCCAGATCCGCGCCCACCATACCGGGTGTCTGGCGGGCAATCGTGTCCAGATTTACATCCGCGCTGAGGGGTTTGCCCTTGGCGTGAACGCGGAGAATGGCTTCCCGTCCGCGGCGGTCCGGGCGATCCACCACCACCTTGCGGTCAAAGCGGCCAGGGCGCAGCAGGGCGGGGTCGAGAATGTCGGGCCGGTTGGTGGCAGCGATGACGATGACCGTCGTGTCGCTGTCGAAACCGTCCATCTCCACCAGAATCTGGTTGAGGGTCTGCTCGCGCTCGTCGTTGCCGCCGCCCATCCCCGCGCCGCGATGCCGGCCCACCGCGTCGATCTCGTCAATAAAGATGATGCACGGTGCGCTCTTTTTGGCCTGCTCGAAGAGATCGCGCACGCGGCTGGCCCCGACGCCCACAAACATCTCCACAAATTCCGAGCCGGAAATACTAAAGAAGGGCGCACCCGCTTCACCCGCCACGGCCTTGGCCAAGAGTGTCTTGCCTGTGCCGGGCGAACCGACCATCAACACACCGCGCGGGATACGCGCGCCCAACGCGGCGAACTTCTGGGGTTCTTTGAGAAACTCGACGATCTCCTGCAACTCCTGCTTGGCCTCGTCGGAACCAGCCACGTCGTCAAAAGTAATGGTGGGGCGGTCGGCTTCATCCAGCTTGCGCGCCCGGCTGCGGCCAAACTGCATGGCCCGGTTCTGTCCCACGCCGCCAGCCTGGCGCATAATAAAGATGAAGAAGCCGAAGATGAGCAGCATTGGCAAGAGCATCACCAACCAACTAAAGATCGTGCTGCTATTGGAAGGCTTCTCGATGGAGATGAGCAGGTTGGCAAACTGGGCTTCGCTGACGCCAAAAGCCGAGAGGGAATCCAACAGACTCTCCCCGCTTTCCTTGCGGCTTTGCAGACGGTCGGCGTTGTTGAGGGTGACGATCACTTCGTCGCCCTGGACAACGATCGCTTTGACCTGGTTGGCCTGGATCACTTCGGCCACCCTATTCAGCCCGATAACGTCGTCTGGGTTGACTTGGGGATTGGCCAACATGCGGTAGCCAAAAAAGATGACGACTGCAATGATGATCCAGACCCAACTGCGGTTGAAAGCTTCACGAAAACGATCGTTGGGATCCGGGTTGTTCGGCTTTTTGTCCCCGTTGCGCGGGGGCGTCGGTGGTTTCTGGTTTTCTGCCATAAAATTTTCTACCAACTCTCCGGTGCTATCG
>CAMDEX010000371.1 GCA_945897075.1 Litorilinea aerophila | reverse complement strand
GCCTTTGTAATAGAAGTGGGTGAGCCAGATGTTGTGGTTCAACCCCGGTGCCTGCCAGGTGATATCGTCCTCTGCCAGCCCCAGAACGCGGGCGATGTTATAGACGCCGTAATGGCCGTGGCAGAGACCGCAGACTTTGATGCTCGTCTCGCGCGTCATCAGCGTACACCCTTCGTAGACCGGGTTGCCCGATTGGATCAGCCATGCCTCCGGACAGATTTCCTCCATTGTGCGCGCCACACCCAGCATCAGGTCCAGGTTGGCAAAGCCGCCTGTGCCAATGCCACCGCCGTGATAGTAGCCGTATTTGGCGGCCACCTCCCGGCTATCCGCCTGTTTGCCGTGCGGGCTGGCGGAAGCGGTGTTGATGACAAAATCGGCGTCCTGCAAAGAATCGCGCAGGCTGGTGGTGGATTCAAAGCGCAAATCTGTGCCCAACTCCTGGGCGTAGCGCACGCCCAGCTTGTGGATCATATCCAGCCGGTCCGGGTTAATGTCCATAAAATTGATCAGGCTGCCAGCCAGGGACGACGTGAGGCAGATGTCCTTGACCAGACCGAGAGAGAATTGGGCGCTGCCTGCGCCCACAACCCTGATGCGGATGGGGGTTGACATTGGGGGGTCTCCTGTGGGTGGGTGGAGAAGCAGTTATCAGTGGACAGTAATCAGTGTCTGTCAACGGTTGCTGATGACTGCTCAGTATTACTGCTCAGTATTCTAATCCGGTTTTGGGATTTGCCAAAGCGGGCGCGGCGGAGAGAATGCGTAACCCTGTCCGGTCTGGAAGCTCTGTTAGCAGCCAAACATCCGTTGCAGCAGAGCATAACGCCAGCCAGAACCCCGCCGCCAGCGGGCGCAGTTCTGCGAACGCCCCTCACCGGGCGGGCCAAAGTCCTCTTCGGTCAACAGAACCACCAATTCGTGTGCGTCGCCCGCAGCGGGACGCAGGGCAAAAACCGGCGGACCCGGACAGAGGCCGATGTCGTCAGCGGGATCCAGCCCAATTTTGGCAATTGGGAAAGGATAGCGCACCCCGCTTTCAGTCTCCAAATAGGCCGTGATTTCGTCCAGCGGATATGCAGAAGTTGAGAGGAGTTCGCCACTGGTGACATTGCAGCCGGCCGGCGGCGCAAAGGGCGCATCCGGTTGCGGTCGCAGATCGCCGAGCAGAGCAGAGTTGCCGACGACGACCAGTTGATAGTTGCCTGTGTCATCCAGGCGCGTGGCGTAAAGGAGTGGGGCAGGTGTCTCTTGCAAGCTGGCGCGTATCCTCGCCGGGTCCGAAACCGCTTGGATAGCCGTGATCACACCGGTCACTGAAGGCAGGGAAAAGACCAACCTGCGCAGTTGATCCGGCAATAACGGTGCATCCACAGCCGTCTCCACCCGGTAGCGCGCCTCAAGCACAAGCCGGTTGTCGAATGCCAGCAACTCCTCCTCTGCTGTCGTGTCGCTGGACGGGGCAGCAGTTGTATAGAAGCGATAGCTCTCCCCGCTTTCATCCGCCACCAGCGCAAAGACAGGCAAGCCGCTGCCGCACTCATCGGTCACGCCCAGACCCAGTCGCTGGCCTAGTTGGGAAATCGAAAGAGAATAGCCCGTGCCATCCGCCCCTTCCAGCCCGAACGTCATTGTAATAGACAGGACTTTGCCCGAATCCACCCGCTCGATCAACGGCGCAGGACAAGGGGAGTGGAAAGAAGACAGAAAAGGTTCTGTCCCCGGCTGGATGAGGGCATAGCCCTCTGCGCCCCCATCCAGAGCGTAGAAAAGAGGGCGCTGTCCCTGCAAAGCCGCCAAGAGCATTTCTGGATTGGCGAAGGTTTGCACCCCGGCCAGGGGATAGACGGTGCGTTTGCTGATCAGCCCCGCCCGGTTGCCGATGATGCCGATGATAACGTCTTCTTCGCCCGCTCCCACTGTGTAGCGATAGTCTACGGCTATGAAAGCAAGCACAAACTCTCTCTCGATGGGCACGACCGACGATGTGACTGTGCTGATGCACAAGACCGCGCCTGTACGGATCAGGTCCGGGTTGGGGACGCGGCTACGGTTGCGTTCCCAGAGTTCGGTCACGGATTGCTCGTAACGGGCTGCGATGGCGCTGAGTGTCTCGCCCCGAGCGACGGTGTGGATCTGGATACAGCCCTGGACGCCGCTGGACAGGGGGGCCGGCTCCTGGGCAAACGAGAGGCCGATACCCAGGCCAACAGTCAGCAAGACAACGACGGTAAACAATGCCAACAGTTTGCGTTTCATGACTCTTCTCCTTTTGCTCAAAAATCGATGGTCTGGTTGCGCCAGTTGCCGCCGTTGCGGGCGCGCACCCAGACTCCGTGCTGACCTGTACCGACCAGCAGATGGCTGTCGGTGGCGCGGACGGAACGGATCAGCGGGGCCGCCGTAGGGCCGTTGCCGCTGTCCAGCGGGATTTCCTGCCAAACCGGGGCTGTTGCTGGATTCTGCGCATCCCACTGCAACCCAAAGAGACCAGTGGTCGTACCCACAAAAAGCGTCTCTCTGTGAAAGGCGAGAGCCAGCACAGACAGACCAGCGTCGATCTGGGCTTCTACCACCTTTTCCCACTGCCCTCGGCGCAGCGCAGCGCCGTTGTGGGTGAAGGGTTGTCGCCATAGGCCGTGGGCCAGCGTTCCGGCGTAGAGCAGATTGCCCGCAGTTTCCAAGCAGAGCATCCAGCCGTTGGTTTGATTTTGGCTGATTACCCGCAAGAGATTCCAGGCAGGTTGAGCGCGCAGGCTGAAATAACCCAAAGACTCGCTTCTGTCCAACCCAATCAGCGCCATCCCCGGATGATTGCCCCCAGCAGGAAGTGGTGCTGGAGTTACGAAACCGGCGGCGGCGATCACTGAAAAGGCCACCCCGCCGGAGCGATCCTGCCATACGCCGACGGATGGAGCGCCGTTGGGGACAAATTCCAGGATGCCTGACGTGGAACCCGCCCACAATGCGCCATCAACGCTACGCAGGCAGAGGGGAAATTGCTGGGCAGGCCATCCGTTGTCCAGCAGAGTCCAGGCTGCGCCACCGAAGTGATAGACCCGCTCGCCGGTGGCGGCGTAGAGGTCCGGGCCGAGGGCAGCCAGGGCCACCCCCCCCCGGCCCACTTGCGCAGGTGCGGGCAGGGCGACACTCTGCCAAGAGACGCCGCCATCCCCAGAGCGTAGTAGTTCCTTTGGCGTCCCCGCATAGCAGGTGACCGCGCCCGCCGCATCGACTGTCTGGGCCACGGCCTGCACACTACGTCCGCTGATGACATTGCGGTTGCTGAAAACTTCCAACACTTGACGCACTTGAGCCGCTGAAACCGTCGGGTTGCGACGGAACGAATCGATCAGATTCTCGGCGGCTGTCTCAAAATCAATCGCCCAGCCGATCAGCGCAGGGTAGACAGACAGCAACGTCGAGTCGGTGAGCGCCCTGCCCAGAATCTGGCGAATATCCCACAGCGCCCTCGCCCACACCATTCCCACGTAGTAGACATCCAGCCCGCCGGTCTTGTCCGAGGGGTAGAGATTGGGCATGGGTAGGCGATCTTCGGTTGCTTTTGTGGCGCTACGAAAGAGCGACCAATCCGCGCCCCAGCCTACTTCTTCGCCGTTGAGCAGATGGCTCTTGCGGTAAGCTGCCTGGGCCCACAGGTGGTCATCCGCATTGGCAGTAGCTGCTACCGCTGGCAATAGCGGGAAATGGTGTTCAGCGCAGGAACGGGCCAGATAGATGGCGCACCCCTCCAGCAGAGCGCGGGCAAAGGGGATATTGTGCTGCTCATAGGTGTCAACTTAGGCTAATGTGAGGAGAGAAGGTGTAGGAAATGGGCTGATTGGGCAGGAATGGGCTATGATTTTTACCTACGCAGGAATACGAAGCAGAAACAAAGGAGAAGAAATGAAAGCCCAAGTAGCAACCGTAGACG
>CAMDEX010000370.1 GCA_945897075.1 Litorilinea aerophila | reverse complement strand
TCTCTTTGTCCGGTTGAGTAGCTTTGGGAATGCCGCACAGTGGTAACACACAGACATCAGCCTTTGATCCCGGACATAACGATCCCCTGCACCAGATACTTTTGCGCCAGGAAAAAGAGCAAAATGATGGGGGCTGTCATCATAATACTGGCGGCCATCAGCAGATGAAACTTTGGCTCAGCATCGTCCGTATTGCCTGCCACCGCCTGAAAATAGCGGATGCCGATGGCAAGCGTATACTTGGTGGTTGTATCGATGAAGATAAAAGGCACCAGAAATGAATTCCATTCAGCGATAAAGGTCAGGACAGCCGCCGTCGCCACCACCGGCACAGAAAGAGGCATGAGAATCTGCCAGAAGATGCGCAGATAGCCGGCCCCGTCGATGCGCGCCGCCTCGTCCAGATCGATGGGGATGCTCATAAAGAACTGGCGGATCAGAAAAATCAAGAAAGCGCCGCCGCCAAAAAAGGAGGGAATCATCAACGGTTTGAAGCTGTCCAACCAGCCGATTTTGGCAAAGAGCAGATAAAGCGGAATCAGCGTCACCTCTACCGGCAGCATAATTGTGCTTAGGGTGATCATAAAAATCAGATTGCGGCCCGGATAGCGGAAGCGGGCAAAGGAGTAGGCGACAACCGAAGCCGAGAGTACCGCGCCGACGGTGGCTACGCTGGCGATCATCACAGAATTCAGTGTCCACGTCCCCCACGGCACGAACTCAAAGACTCTGACATAGTTATACGGCTGGGGGACAGCGGGAAACCAGGTGGGCGGAAAGAGAATCAGTTCGCTGCTCTTTTTCAGCGACGAGAGAATCGTCCAGACAAAGGGAAAGAGAAAGATCGCTGAACTTGCCAGCGCCACAATATACAAAATCGTGCGGCCAAGCATACGCCGCCAGTTCCTGACACGTAGCCCAGGCAAGCTATAGCTCGCCGTCATCGGTTGGGTGGTTGTCTTGCCTGCCATTATTCAACATCTCCTGCGTAAAAGACCCACTTGCGCGACTGCTGGAATTGTAGATAGGTAAAGACAAAGAGTACGAAGAAGAAGATCCAGGCCAGGGACGAGGCGTAGCCCATCTCGAAGTATTTGAAGGCCTTTGTGTAGATGTGCAGGGAGTAGAACCAGGTGGCGTATGCCGGGCCGCCCGCCGTGGCCACAAAGGCCGAGGCAAAGACGCGCAGCGCACCGATGATGCCCAGCACCATATTGAAGAAGATCGTCGGCGTCAGCATCGGCATTGTGACGTGGCGAAACTTGGCCCATCCTCCCGCGCCATCCACTTCGGACGCGTCGTAGAGTTCTTGGGGCACCCCCTGCAAACCGGCCAGAAAGATGAGCATCGAATTGCCGCCGATGGCCCCCCACATCGCCATAATAATCAGACCAGTCATCGCCCATTGGGGGTCGCGAAACCAGCCGGGGGCGCTGTCGCTACCCGTAATCGTGCGGATCCAGTGGTTGATCGGGCCAACATCCGCATTGAAAATCCAGCCCCACAGCACAGCAGCCGCCACAATCGGCGTCAGGTGGGGCAAAAAGAAGAAGGTACGGTAAAAAGCATTTCCGCGCAAGCCTTTATTCAAAAGCATAGCCGCCAGCAACGAACCTGTCAGCGAGAGCGGAACCACAATCAGCGCATACTGGAAGGTGCGTCCAAGCGAAGGCCAGAAGAGACGATCTTTTGTAAATATCTCCACATAATTCTTCAGGCCAACAAAATCCGGGGTATTTACGATGTCGTAACGGGTAAAGCTGAGATAGCCCGACGTTACCATCGGTCCTATAATAAAGAGTAGCAGGCCCAACAGCCAGGGCAGCAAGAATATATATCCGGCGACGGCTTCCTTGAAACGGAGACCGCGTGCCCAGTGGGGCGGCCAACTGGGGCTGCTCGTCATTGCTTTCGTACTCATTGCGCTTTCTCCTTCGTCATTTTATGACATTCCACAAAGTCACCTCCCCACAGCAAAGGCTGTATACAATATACAATTCAGATTGACACTGGCTTCCTTCGCCTCGAGAACGATTCAATAGGAGAAGTTGAATGTGTGGGAATGGAGTATAGCACGGATGGCAAAAAGCGTCAACCACGAAAAATCAGCCCAAAAATCAACGCTCTACCCGCTGAAAAAGCGGTTTTTCGCCTGGAATGGCCGAATTGCTCAACCCGCGCCGTAACACAGCCTCTTCCCCCCCGTACTCCTCCAGCTTGGCCGCCTGATCTGCCTTCGCCAATCGATCCACCGCCTCCACATCCACCAGCCCGGCCAAATGGGATTCCATCCGCTGGCGCAGGGGCCGGTGGACGGGTGAATCGGCCAGGTTGACCCGCGCCTGGGGGTCGTTGTCCAGATCGAAGAGATGGGCCGGTTCGTGGTGGTAGTGGATAAACTTTGTGTGGCCGTCGCAAAGCATAAACGCCCCGTGTAGAGAGCCGGCCGCGTGATATTCGCTGAAGACGAAGCGCTCCCGCTGCGGCCCGTTGGCAATCCCCCACAGGGACTCGCCCGGTAGATCGGCGTCGTCGGGATGGCTCTCTGCCCCCACTGCCTCCAAAATTGTAGGGAAACAGTCCACCAGCGAGACCGGCGTTTGCACGACCTTCCCCGTCGGCACGTCTGGCCCCGCCACAATCAGCGGCACCCCACACGAGTCGTCGTAGAGGGTGAACTTGCCCCACAGCCCGTGTGTACCCAACATTGCCCCGTGATCCGATGTGTAAATAATGCAGGTGTTGTCGGTCAATCCATTGGCGTCCAGCGCAGACAACACCTGGCCGATCTTCTGGTCCAGATAGCTGCATTGGGCGTAATAGGTGGCTGTCGCTTTGCGGATGGCCGCGGCGTCGAAGGGTTCTTCCCAGCCAAAATAGCGGCGCATCCGATCCAGCGCGGGATGGCGCGGCCAGTCGCTCGCCTGCCAATCCACAGGCAGGGGCATATCGTCCACCGGATAGAGATCGTACAATGGCTGGGGGGCCAGCATCGGCGGGTGGGGGTTGACAAAGCTGGCAAAGAGAACCCACGGTTTCTCGTCCTGGGCGTGATCCGCCAGCCAGCCAGAGGCCCGCTCCGCAATGCGCGCATCGTAGCGCAGATAGGACGACTCCCCCGGCCCCGCGCTCAGAATGCCGTTGCGTCCTTTACGCAGGGGCGGATTCTCGCGGATGCAGCTAATCAGTTCGCCGATCCCCTCGGCCACGTACATGGCGTCAATCTTCTCGTCAAAGCCGTCGTCGTCCTCGGCGCGGCGGTAATGCAGCTTGCCGATGGAATCCACCCGATAGCCCTGGGCTTGCAGACGATGTCCCCAAGCCGGGTGGCCGCCAGTGTAAGGGAAGGCGTTGTCCCACAGCCGAATCTGATGGGCATAGCGCCCGGTTGCCAGAGAACCCCGGCTGGGTACACAGATCGGGCAGTTGGTATAGGCGTTGTCGAAGCACACACCCCGGCCTGCCAGCGCGTCCAGATGGGGTGTCTGCACCAGTGGATTGCCGTAGCAGCCAGACGCGTCGCGCCGGTGTTCGTCGGAACAGATAAAGAGAAGATTGCTGGGGTACACAGCCTGCCTTGCGGGGAGAACGGTTTGGGTGATGTCTGCAAAGTTTGGGAAGCATAGCACGAATGAGGGAAGATGGCAACCAACGAAAAACCCGCGTTGACACCCCACAAGGAGAGGGGTAAAATGAGACCCACGCACATTCAAAAGGAAAACCAGAGCAAAGGAGCCCCTACGCATGCCCACAGAACAGAACGACCCCTCCGCCTATTCCCTTATCATCCGAGGAGCGCGGGTGATCGACCCGACTCAGGAGATCGACCGCGTGGCTGATATCGCCGTGCGCGATGGACGCATCGCAGGCATCGGCGACTATTCCGCCGCGACCGCCGCCGAAAGTATCGACGCGCACGGCGCTATCGCCAGCCCGGG
>CAMDEX010000369.1 GCA_945897075.1 Litorilinea aerophila | reverse complement strand
GATGTCAAAGGCATGGAAGCCCCGTCGTTGCACATATTCGCGATAGCGGGTAAGGATGGCGTGGAGATTAAGCCCTTCGTCTGAGACATATTCGCTAAAGCTGTCATGCGTCGCCACATATTCTTTGGTTTCGCCGTTGAATAAAGGGCGGAGCGCAGTGATGAGGGCTTTGCTATACAGGGGCACTACAATCTGCGCATAGCCGTCTACATTATCAACAACACCGTTGGCATACAGATCAGCGATATCTGGATCATTGACCGTAAAGGAGATCGCGGCCTCCCCAAACAGGAGTTTAACCATAAAGGCTTGTCTCGCTCTGGCTTTTTGGACAATGTTGAGGATATTTTTGTCGTACCGTTCGGTCAGGAAGTGTTTGAGCGTCGGGTAGAAATGTTCCATCGTAACCCGCTGGCTGTGATCCTTTGCCACGACCTCGACCAGGTGTTGGCAAAGCGCATTGACCAGCCCAGGTTGCCCTTGTGTGTTATCGTAGATCGCCTTGATCACCTGCGCATCAAAAGGCTGACCGCTTTCATTGACATATTGCTGGATCAACTCTTGTATTTCGGCAAAGGTGAAATAAGGCAGTTGCAACTGATCGACGACGTTGAAGGGCGATGCGCTCGAAACCACTAACTCGGCGATTGTGCTCACACCTACCAGGATCAAGGCATGAAGCGCATAGTGTTCTCGATATTGGTAGATATTACGAAAGGCGTGGAGCAATTCGCTCAACACTTTTACGGGTGTCTCTTCAAATTCATCAATGACCAAGACAAGCTTACGTTCTGCCCAACGCGTCTTTTCTAAACTATCTTGCAGGTCTACCTGGTCTTTGAGTTTGAATTGAATATTCAGACCATTTTCGAGCAGACCAAAGGACAAGCGACGCCCCAACGTTTGATAGAATTTTGTTCTGCCAATCGTATATAAACTTTCACAACTGACGCGCACAGGGGTATAACCAGTTTGGCTGAGGTGGCGAAAGAGAAGCTGAAAGTAGGTAGTTTTTCCAGTTTGCCTGGGTGCGAAGATCGTAAAGAATCGTCCATTTTCTACCAGCGCTTCCCCCTGTACAATCAACGCTTCGCGCATCACCGTATAATGTATTTCAGGTATACAGGCACCAGACGTGTTGAAAATACGACTCATTACCAGGTTCCTTTTAGGTTGTGCGGAGGGTTGATTACAAGTTAAATAACTTGAGAACCATCAACTTGTTTGATTGCCGATCCTAGGGTATAGGCCGTCAGCTTGCTGCATTATACTACCACTTCGATAAAACGCGGCCCCGCCTCCTCGATGCCCGCGCTCAGCGCAGCCACATATTCTTCGCCCGTTGTCACCCGGCAGGCAGGAACGCCCATCCCCTGCGCCAACTGCACCCAATCGATGGCTGGATTGTCCAACGAGAGCATCGCCCCGGCTTTGCGACCGGAAGCAGCACCGGCCAGATTGCGCAATTCCCCCTGCAAAATCGCATAGGAACGGTTGGCGAAGAGAATCGTCGTCACGTTTAGCTGCTCACGCGCCTGTGTCCACAGGGCCTGTACTGTGTACATCGCGGAGCCGTCCGATTCCATCGCAAAGACCCGGCGATCCGGGCAGGCCACGGCCGCGCCCGTGGCCGCCGGCATTCCCTGGCCGATGGAGCCGCCGGTGATGTGCATCCAGTCGTGGCGCGGCGCGCCGGACATCCAACGGTGCGCGTTGCGCCCGGAGGTGACGGATTCGTCGGAGATGATTGCGCCTTCGGGCAGGAGCGCAGCCAGACCGGCCCACACCTTTTCCACGCTGATCGGGCCGCTGGGCAGGGCGGGTCGGGACAATTCGTGGACTGCGTGCAGCCGATCCGGCGCATCCACCTCATCGGCCAGGGCAGCCAACGCGGCCAGACAGTCACTGCGCAGATCGGCCAGTTCGTGCATCCGGCAGTTGGGCGGGGCGAGCAGGCTGGGCTTGCCCGCATAGGCGAAGAAGGCCACAGGCGGATACGCGCCGACCAGAATCATCTGCTCGACCCCGGCCAGCATCGCCAGCGCCTGATCCACCGGGTAGGGGATGCGATCCACCAGCGGCAGACCCGCGCCGCGCGCCACCCGCCGCCCGGAACGCGCACCGATCAGTTGAGCGCCGGTGGCCGCGGCAATCCGGCTCGCCATGCGCTGCGAGGCTTCGTCCATCACCGTTTCGCCCAGCACGAGAGCGGTCCTGCGCCCGTTGTGGAGCAGGGCCGCGGCTTGCGTCACCCGCTCCGGATCGACGGCAGCAGGCCGGGGCAGCGGTGGAAGCGCAGCCACCACACCGCCCTCTTCCCAGGCCGCGTCGCCGGGCAGGATGAGCGTTGCCACTTGGCCCGCGCCCGTGCGCGCCGCGGCGATGGCCGCCGCGCCGTCTGCGCCCACAGTGGCCGAACTGGACGCTGTGCGCACCCAGCCGGAGACGGTGCGCGCCAACGCGTCGATGTCTGCGGTCAGGGGTGCGTTGTGTTGGATGTGCCAGGTGGCGTGTTCACCCACGATATTGACCAGCGGCGTGTGGGCTTTGTGTGCGTTGTGCAGGTTGGCAATGCCGTTGCCCAGCCCCGGCCCCAAATGGAGCAGCGTAGCCGCGGGTCTACCCGCCATCCGCCCGTAGCCGTCGGCCGCGCCTGTTGCCACCCCTTCAAAGAGACAAAGCACGCCACGCATGCGCGGCGCGCTGTCCAGGCCGGCCACAAAGTGCATCTCCGACGTGCCGGGATTCATAAAACAGACATCTACCCCGCCGTTGACGAGGGTGTGGATCAGACTTTGTGCGCCGTTCATGGGCGTCCTTTCATTGCGGAATGGGGAATGCGGATTGCGGAATGCGGATTGCGGAATAGGGGATCGGAGAGACTTGTCATCCTGCCACCCTGTCACCCTGTCATTTCCACCCGGCGTCCAGCGTATGCAACGCCAAAATCGCGTACTCGATGTGGGCCGCACCGCTCTCTTCCAGGCGGTCGGCACATTCGGAGAGGATGGCCTGGGCTGTGGCGTCGAAGTGTTCCAACGGCATCTGGCGAATGATCTGTCCCAACGAGCGGGAGCCGCTCTCCATTTCGCCGTGGCCGAGAATCGCGGTCTCCTCATCCAGCAAGGAGCGCAGGGCATTGGCGTCCGCGCTGCCCCGATGCAAACGACGCTTCAACCCCTGCACCGCCTGGGCCAGCGTCGTGCCGGGGTCAGAGCGCACATTGCGGGCCAACTGGACAAAATTGTGTTCGCTGCCCACCAGCCGGGCCAGGGAGAGCGCTACTTCCAGGCGTGCGCCGGGATTGTCTGTGCCGCGCAGCAGAACGAGCAGATCGTCGGTGGCCTCTGCCGCGCCCAATTGTCCCAGCGCTGAGGCATAAGCCATTTGTAAGCCTCGATTTTCTTCGGCGCGCAGCCGCTCCACCAGCAGAGCAGCCACTTCCGGTCTGCCCATTGCGCCCAGTGCGCGCACGCTGTGTGCCCGGATCGAGCGGAAGTCCGAATCCACCCCGCGCCGGAGCGCGTCGTAGGCCGCGGGATCGCCGACGCGTCCCAGCGCCCAGGCCGCCACCACTGCCAGGGCCAGTTCGCTGCCGTGCAGAATTTCGACCAGCGCGGCGGTCAGGCGGGTGTCTGCGGGCATACGCGCGATGGCGATGACGGCCTCGAAGCGCACATTGAAGCGGGGGTCTTGCAGTGCTTCCAGCAGCTCTTCCACGGCCAGCAGGCTGCGGGTCTGGCCCAGCCGTTCCGTCACCAGCAGCGTAGACTGCTCGTCTTTGGCCAGATGGTAACGCACGAGTGAGGTCATGGCCAGGAAGGGGTTGCCACGTAGGAAGATACCCACAAACTCGCCCATCCCCAGACTTTCGGTCAGGCGGATAGCCCGCATAATCAGCAGGCTGACCAGAGGCAGCACCAGAGCCAGCCCGAAGAGAG
>CAMDEX010000368.1 GCA_945897075.1 Litorilinea aerophila | reverse complement strand
AGAATGTCGATGTTGACATCCGCCAGCACATCCTCGATCTCGCCCCAGCCGTAGACATGCAGCAGATCGTGGCGCGCGCCCAGACAGAGCCACTGCTCCGGGTCAGTCGTCAAGGTGACGGTCTGCTCCGACCACTCCGGTGTGATCTCGAAGGGCTGTCCGTTCAACACGAAGTTGATGGCAATGTCGCCCCGCTGGGCCTGGGCGTGCAAGACCAACTTGGCCCCGCGTAGCTGTACATCGCCTTTCAGCCGCACCGTCAGTTTGGCATTGCGCAGATCCGTGGAATAGCCTTCGCTGATAAAACGATTGCCCGCAAAGAGCGGCCCGTAGGGTGGGCCGAGATTGGGTCGGGGCGCGGTCATCAAAATGAAGAGCAGGTGGAGATAGCCGCCGCCGGGGAAGGCGTGGTTGGAGTCGATGCCCCACGGGCTGCGCGAAATCAGCGCGCCATCCACTACCTCCGCAGCCACAGGCCGGTTGTGGCCCAGCCAGGCAATCCAGCCGCCAGCGCCATCGTCAAAGGTCTCGCGGTAAATTTGTCTACTCATTGTTTTTCCTTTGTGCTTGCTGAAGGATGTCAACCGCTGGTTGATTTCAGTTCACGAGCCAAACCAGAACGAATAGAGTTCAGCCTGCCAGAGATGGAAGCGCAGGCGGACGGTGCGCCCGGCCAGTTCCGCCAGATCGCCGCGTTCGCGCCAGCGCACGGCTTCGTCGATGCTGTCGATGATGGTTGGAATGCATTCGTCTTTGCCAAAGCCGGGGATGGGCTGGCCGCTTTCCCCGTCGAGAAGCTCGATCAACACCCGGCCTCGCCAGGAATCCGCATTGATATGCAGGGTTTTGTCGCTGACCACAAGGGGTCGGGTCAACACAGAACCCCATTCGATGCCGCCCTTGAGGGAGACAAAGCCGTCCATGCGCAGCCGGGCCAGACAGAGAGCGCTGGAGTCCAGATAGCCCCGGTTCAATGTGTCTGCTATAGACATTGCCCGGTAGCGAAAGCCCAGATAGTAGAACCACAACTCGTTGTTGCGCACCACTGGCCGGTTGGTGATCACTATCTGGCCCGTGTCATACGTCTCGCCCTGGCTGACCGGCGACAGTTCCATAAATGGCGCGCGCCCGGCGACCCGATGCCAGCTTTTCAGATCCCGGCTGGAGGCCAGTTCCACCGACTTGCGGCTGTCCACATTCTCGTAAAGAGGCGAATGTTTGCCCGACCAGTGATGCATCACTGGCGTGGCCAGATAAAGTCCTTCATAGGGGAAAATGGGGAAGTTGTAGACGTCCGTGCGCCACTCTTCTGGCCGGTTGAAGAGTGGGGTCAGGTAGGCCGGGTCGTCGAAGAAGCGCTGTAACCGTTCAGCGCCGTTCTCCTGATCGACCTGATCGGCGTGAAAGATCAGCCCGTGCTCAGTCCAGTTGGCAAAATCCTCACTGGTGAGCAGATACCAGGAGCGCCTGTAGGGACCGCTCCGCTTGACCGCGGCGATGAAGAGCCGCTTCTCCTCGTCGTAGGTCAGGTGGGACTCGTCCTGGCTGGGGAGGGAAGGGATATCCAGCACTTCCCAATGCAGAAAATCGGGGGAGGCCACAGAGCGCAGTTCGTTGTCCCCGTAGCGCAATCCTTTGAAGCGGCGCTGGGGGTTCGGGTCGTGGGGGTCGTAGATCGGCCCCTGCAGCATGCCCCTTGCGCTGGGGAGAATATTGTTTTCTTTGCCAATGGGCGTGCCCCGCCAGGTCAAGGCCGGATAGTCATGCAGGCCCAGAAAGGGCTTTTCCCAGTTGACGCCATCGACGGAGGTGGCGTAACAGGCGAAGCTTTCCATGCCCACCGGCGCGCCGGTCATGTCCACCTGGACTTCGACATCCACGCCCTCCGCCCCGCTCAGGTAGATCATCTTGAAGACCCCTTCATCCGGCAGCCACACGGGGGTAGTGCGCACCTGAATTGTGCTGTTCTCCCAGCGGTATTCTGGGCGGATGACCACATTGTCCCGGTACTTCTGGGGCTGGTGCAGCTTGCGGGCCAGGTTGTCGATGGCTTCGATGTCGTGATCGTCGATAAAGAGATATTTCATGGCTCTGCTCCTCAACGCTCGTTCGAGAGTGGGTGGGTCGCGCTCACAGGCGGGTAGCCTGTTCAATGGCCTGTTCCAGGGCCTGCACCAGGCCGTCAATGTGGCTCTCTTGCATGGGCAGGGAGAGAGAGTTCATTGTCAAGCCCTGGCTCAGAAAATAGCCCTGGTTGAGAAGGGAGAGAAAGACACGCTGAGCCATCCCACCGTTGTTGGTGGCCAGACTGCGATAATTGACCAGTGGCTCGGCGGTGAAATAGATGCTGAAGAGGGAGCCGAGGACAACGGCCTGGGCGGGCACATCGATGCGCGCGAAGAGCGCGCCGAGCCTGGCGCGCAACCGTTCCCCCAGCCCGTTCAGATGGGCAAAGGCGGCCGGCGTCAGTTGGCGCACGGTAGCCAGGCCCGCCGCCATCACAACGGCATGTGCGCTAAAAGTGCCGCTCTGGAAGAAGCCGGTTGCTCCCCTACTCGTATCGAACAGGTTCATAATATCGGCGCGGCCGCCGAACGCGCCTACGGGGAATCCGCCTCCAATCAGTTTGCCGAAGGTTGTCAGGTCTGGCGAGATGCCGTAGTATTCCTGGATACCGCCCTCGCCCACCCGAAAGCCGACCACCTCGTCCAGTATGAGCAGCACATCGTTTTCCTCGGTCACTCGGCGGACTGCACGCACGAATTCCTGGCGCAAGGGCAAAATGCCTGCTTTGGGGTCCAAAATCACGCAGGCCAGTTCATCCCGATGGCGACGCACCAGTTCTTCCACGGCCTCTTCGTTGTTGTAGGGCAAGACAACGACTTCAGCCGGGGCATGGGGAGAAGTACCACCGGTCGTCGCCAGCGCGTAGGGGGCGTCAGCCGGGCCTGCTTTATCCAGCGCTGGGGCGACGCTCACTTCAACGATATCGTGGCTGCCGTGATAGCCGCCCTCAAACTTGGCGATCTTGGGCCGCCCGCTGAATCCGCGGGCCAGCCGAATGGCGTGCAGGGTTGCCTCTGTGCCTGAGTTGCAGAAGCGGAGACGCTCGACAGATTCCACACGCCTGCAAATCTCTTCGGCCAGCGCGACTTCATTGCCTGTGGGCGCTCCAAGCGCGATCCCGCGTGCGAGTTGTGCCTGTATTGCCGCGTTAACGGCTGGGTTGTTGTGGCCGAGGATCTGTCCGGTGTGGTGGTTGGCAAAGTCAACGCGCTCTCGTTCATCCACATCGTAGAGGTAGCAGCCCTCCCCCCGCTGCATTGTGAGCGGGTAGGGTTTGTAGAAATAGGCACCCTTTGCGCCGCCGGGCATCGATCGGCGGTCCCGTTCAAACTGTGCCCGGGAAGTTGGGTTTTCCGCGGCGTAGATATCTTCCAGCGTTTTGCTCACTTCAGCCATTGTTTCGCCTCCCGCAAGCGGCTTACCACTATGGAGTCATTCAAACCAGTAACTAAAGAGCTGAGCGCTACGCATGTGGAAACGCAACCGAATGGGGCCGTGGCTTGCCTCCGGCATTCGATTCTGCTTTTGCCACACAACCGCCTGGCGCACAGAGTCGTGCTCCATCGCAATCGCTTGCGCCCGCTCATAGCCTGGCAGTGGTTCGCCCGCAGCGTCGAGAATCTCGACGCTGATCGCCCCGCCACCGGCATCGGCGTTGAGATAGAGCCGCTCCCCCTCCCACTGGAAGAGTGCAGTGGTAAAGGTGCCGCCCTCCTTCTCCGCGTCCAGCGAGACGAAACCATCCCGCCGCAGAGTAGCCAGACAGATGGCCGCGCAGTCCGCATCCCATTTCTGCGGCGGCCAACGGAACTTGACCCCCGTGTAGTAGAACCAGAGCTCGTCATCACGGATCACAGGCGACGAAGGGCCGAGTATCTGCAAGGTATCGTAGGCCCCTGCGCC
>CAMDEX010000367.1 GCA_945897075.1 Litorilinea aerophila | reverse complement strand
CGCGGATTGCGCGGATCGGGCGGATTCAAGCGGATATAAATCCTGAAAATACGTATTCCTTTTGATCCGCCGCTATCCGCCCGATCCGCGCAATCCGCGTTCTATTCTTTGAGAGTAGGCTATGGAAATTTTTCTGGAACCCTTTGCGTTTGAGTTCTTCCGCAACGGCACGTGGGCCGCGGTGTTGGCCGGCGCGCTGTGTGGGATGGTGGGGGTCTATATCGTCCTGCGCGGGATGAGCTACATCGGCCACGGGCTTTCCCACGCCATCTTTGGCGGCGCGGTCGTCTCTTTTGTCTTGCAGTGGAACTTCTATCTGGGCGCGGGGTTGTGGGGCTTTCTGGCCGCACTGCTCATCAACCAGACTGTGCGGCGCACGAAAATCCCCGCGGACGCGGCCATCGGCGTCATCACCACTGCCAGTTTTGCCGTGGGCGTGGCGCTGATCAGCCGCTACCGGGGCTTCACCCGCTCTTTTGACGCCGCGCTCTTTGGCAATATCCTCGGCGTCACCCGCCAGGATGTCTGGATTGTGGCGGCGGTGGGTCTGGCGGCAACCGCGGCCATCTTCCTGCTCTACAAACAGCTACTCTTTACCACCTTCGACCCGGAGGTGGCCCACATCTACGGCGTGCGCACCGAGTGGATTGACACGGCCTTTGCCCTGATCCTGGCGTCCGTGCTGATCGTCTCGATGCAGATTCTGGGTGTCACCCTCATCGCGGCCGCGCTGGTGACGCCCGCCATCACCGCCCGTCTACTCACCGACAGTTTCGACCGCATGATTCTGCTCTCCACAGCCATCGGCGGCTTGACCGGTTTTGCGGGGATGTATGTGAGCTTTTACGTGGATGTGGCGTCCGGGGCCACGATTGTCCTGCTTCAGGCTACGGTTTTTGTCGTCGTCCTGGGGGTGATGGCCCTGCGCCACCGGGTGGGAGAACGGCTGGTGGCGTTTGACGTGTAGTCCAAGAATCTCATAATCTCCCAATCTCTGCTTTACGCTTGAGATTGGGAGATTATGAGATTGTCTACCTCGTCATCTCCCCACATTCACCCCCCACACATAGACCAGTTCGCCCCCCATCCAGCCGCTCCAGATGACCAGCGCGATACCCAGCAGCAGTTGAATCGTCAGCGGCCATTTGCGCCCCGGCTGGTCGAGGAAGTCACCGCTGACGGGTGGTCTGCCCCGCTTCGTTTCCGCGCTGCGTTGGCGTGACCAGTGCAGCCAGCCCCGATAGAGAAAATCTGCATAGAGCAGAGCCAGGATTAACCCGCTGGTGGTGTGCAGGTTGAGAAGGGTGCGGTAGGGCGCGTCCGGGGGCAGACCGCCCTGGTCAATGATACCCGTGATAATTGTTACGAGCAGAGAGAGCCAGCCTGGTGGCAGCAGCCACCAGGTCAACAGACGCAGCTCGGGCCGGGGCTGCCAGTGCAAATAGGCCAGGGCCGCCGCGCTGGAAGCGATGAGAAGAACGATGGGAAAGTGGACAAAAATGGGGTGGATGACCGGGAGTGCCATTGGTGTCAATGTGTGTTTGTGGACTTCATCCACACCTGTCAAATGTGGACAGAGATGTGGAATAGTAGCTATACAGGACTAGCGCCGGTTGAGTAGGCGTCGCATAAGAATGCGGGTGCTGTTTCCCGCCGTATCGAAACCAAGCGGGTAAAAAGAGCAGGCTCGTCACCCGTTCGCTTGGTTTCGATACGCCTCGAAGACTCGGCTACTCAACCAGCGCTCACTGGTCGAATACTCTTGTGTAGTTACGTGGGACAAAAGTTTCTGATCATCCCCAGGGACCAACAATTCGCGTCATCCTATCATTCGCGGTTACAAAGCAGTATAGCACATCACAGAAGTGGCGCGGGCATCGCCGCTACAATGGACAGACGTAACCATTTGATAAGAGTTCAACAAGAAAAGTTTGAGAGAATCCGGGTATGCTTGGCATAGCCGTAGACGACAATTGGTTTATACTGAACAAAACCATCCCAACCCTGCATTTGAAATTGAACTTTCGTTCGGAGAGGCATCCAACAATGAACAAACTTCCCAAAATTCCCTGGTACGAAATTACCCCGGAGAAGGTCTATCTGAACCGCCGTCAACTGATGGTCGGTGTGGGCGCGGCGGTGAGTGTGGCCGCGCTGGCCGCCTGTGGTATGGAAGCGCCCCCGGCTGCACCCGCGGCCCCGGCAGCCGAAGGCGCAGCGGCAGCGCCCGCCGCCACCCCGGACACCCGCGCACCCGCAGCCAGCGCGACCACTGACGAATTGGGCGATTCCCTCAACAGCTTCGAGCAGATTACCAACTACAACAACTTCTACGAATTCAGCACCGACAAGGAAGACGTGGCCCGGCTTGCCAAGAACTTCCCTGTCTCGCCCTGGACAGTAACCGTCGGCGGGCTGGTAGACAAACCAGCCACCTACGATATGGACGACATCCGCAAGATGTTCACTACCGAGGAGCGCATTTACCGGCTGCGCTGTGTGGAGGCCTGGTCAATGGTCATCCCCTGGCAGGGCTTTCCCCTGGGCAAACTGCTGGCCGCGGTGGGTCCAAAGTCCGAAGCCAAATATGTGCGTTTCCAGACCCTGCACAATCCGGACGTAATGCCCGGCCAGAGCAGCGCCTGGTATAGCTGGCCCTACACCGAAGGGCTGCGCCTGGACGAAGCTATGAACGATCTGGCGATCATCGCCACGGGTCTCTACGGCAAGGACCTGCTGCCCCAGAGCGGTGCGCCCTTGCGTCTGGTCACGCCCTGGAAGTACGGCTTCAAAAGTGTCAAATCCATTGTAAGCATCGAATTGGTGGCGGAACAGCCCACTTCGCTGTGGATGGACGCCGCGCCCAATGAATATGGCTTCTATGCCAATGTGAACCCGGATGTGGATCACCCGCGTTGGTCGCAGGCCAGCGAGCGACGCATCGGCGAGCTGAGCCGCCGCCCGACTCTGCCCTTCAATGGCTACGCCGAACAGGTGGCCCATCTCTACGACGGGATGGATTTGCGCGAGAATTTTTAGAGACTGGGGATTGGGGATTGGAGACTGGGTATTTCGTGTCGCAGACACCACTCCCAGTCCCCAATCCCCACTCCCCGATCCCCAATCCCTAATATCCCAATACCCAACTATGCCCACACTCTCTGGCCTTCTCACCAAAAACCGCATCCTTTGGCTCACCCACATCGGCGCGTTGACGCCCCTGGCGCTGCTGATCTGGGATTTCTACACCGACAACCTGACGGTGAACCCGATCCAGGATATCACCTTTCGCACGGGCAAGCCCGCGCTGGTGTTGCTGGTGCTCTGCCTGGCGGTGACACCGCTCAACACAATTTTTGCCTGGCGCGAGATTGTGCCCGCGCGCAAGTGGCTGGGGCTGTACGCTTGGGGTTATGTCTCGATCCACTTCTTGATTTTTATCGGTCTGGACTACGGCTTTAGCTGGGGGTTGATCTACGAGGCAGTCTTTGAGAAGCGTTATGCGCTGGTGGGCTTTACGGCCCTGCTCATTTTGACGCCCCTGGCGATTACCTCGACCAAAGGCTGGCAGAAGCGGCTGGGCAAACGCTGGAAACGGCTGCACCAGTTGATCTACGCCGCCGGGCTGTTGGGTGTCTTCCACTATCTCTGGCTGGTCAAATCGGATGTGCGAGAGCCGATTGCCTGGGGTGTTGTGGTACTATTGTTGCTGGTGGCGCGCATTCCCCGTGTGCGCAAGGCGCTGGTGGGCTGGCGTACACGGCTGACGGCGAAGAGTGCGCCAACCCCTGCCGCGCAAACGTCGGGCAAACGGCCCAGCGGTCTATCCAAACCTGCCGCCAAAGGCGTTTCGGCAGAGTCAGGACATCAGTGAATAGGTAGGGGCGCTGTTTGCGGGCAGTCAGTATAATCATCCGCGCCGACCCGTTGGGGTCAGGACATCAGTGAATAAGTAGGGGCGCTGCTTGCTGCGCCCGACGCACAGCGGGCGCAGCAAGCAG
>CAMDEX010000366.1 GCA_945897075.1 Litorilinea aerophila | reverse complement strand
TATGTTCTATCTACTCGGCGGCTGGGATGGGACGGCCATGCGCGACGAGATGTGGCGCATTCCGGCCGCGGCAGGCGCAGGCGTGCGGGCGGAGGATTGGGAACTGGTGGCTCGGCTGCCCAGCGGACAAGCCTTTGCCGGGGCCGTGGTGGTGGTGGACGATCTCTTCGTCGTGGGCGGTTATGACGGTCGTCAAGAATTAAGTAATGCGCAAGTCTATGACACAGCGAGCGGGACATGGCGAGAACTGCCCCCTCTCTCGTCCGCACGCGGCGGTGTCACTCTGCTCTACGACGGGTTGGCGATCTTTGCCGTGGGCGGCGGCTGGACGCAGCCGGTGGATACGATTGAACGCTTCGACCCGGCCACCGGGCTATGGAGCAACTTCCCTGCCCCCATCAGCGGCGAATGGCGTCATCTGGGCGGGGCGGCCAGCTCGCTGGGCCAGCTCTATCTGGTGGGCGGCTGGTCGGGCAGCTACCTGGACCTACACCTGCGCTACCAAAGCTCCTTCCGCACCTTCTTCCCTTCAACCAAAAAAGACGGCGGCACACCCGTCGCCCCGCAGAAATAAGGTGTAGGACGGAGTGCCAGTCCGTCTTACTTCAGAAAAATCGTCGCGCCGATGCCCAAATGGTCGGAGATGACCTCCGGCGCAATCTCCAGCGCGCGCAGACCGATGTCCGGCGAAGCCAGAATGTAATCAATGCGCCGCGTCGGGTTGTCAGAGGGGGAGGTGTAGCCCGGTGCCAGACCAGCTTCCTCAATCAGATCGCGCAGACCCGCCGCCTGTAGACTGAGCAAAACCGTATCGGTTGGCTCGGCGTTCAAATCCCCCGTCACAACCAGCCGCTCAAGCGCGTTGCCTTCCAGGAAATGCAGGATTGTGGCGACCTGCTGCTCCCGGATCGCAGCGTCGTTGCGCACGTGATGCAGATGGGTGTTGATCAGCAGCAGCGGCTTCCCCGTGCCCACATCAATTTCGTGATAGGCAAAACCTCTGGTCAGCGGCAACCCCGGCGGCGGCAGGGCAAATCCGTCGTGACGCGTCACCGGGTAGCGGGTGAGCAGGCCGTGCCCCCAATCCAGCCCGGAGGTGGCGCTAAAGGTGATGGGCATACCCAGCCGCCAGGAGAGCCAGAGCGCCATATCCACCGAGCCGTTGACCACCCAGCCGCGGCTCACCTCCTGCAATGTCACAATCTCGGCCTGCTGGCCTTCGATGAGCTGGGCGATGGCTTCCAGATCGAGCGTCCCGGCAATGTTAAACCCCTCGTGGCTGTTGTAGTCAAAAAGGCGCAACGCGTTGGATTGGGCGTTGGCAAAGGAGGGCTGCTGCCAGATGGCGGCTGTCAGCGCCACCAGAATGGCAAGCGTGAGCGCCAGCCCGTGCGCCAGCCCATGCAGCGCGGGACGGATGCGCAGCGACGCCGCCCAGCGGTCAACGGCAAAGAGGACGCCCGCCCCCATCCCCACAACAGTCAGATAGAGGGTAAACTCCCGGCTGATGGGCAGGCGCAGTTCGTAGGTGGCGTAGTAGAGAAAGATCAGCAGCACAAAGAGAATCAGCGACCCCCACCAGAGCCAGGCCGTATGGCTCACCCCGGCGCGGCTGCGGTGGCGGGCCAGGTGTGCGCAGGCGCTGGTGAGCAGCAGACCCGCGCAGATTTGGCTGACCAGCAGACTAAGGGCGGTCGTGGCGGGGTTGAGCAGGGGAGGGTTGATCGTCATCATCAACAGGACAAACGCGGCCAGGGCCACAGCCCGCCCTGGCGGCAGCAGCCAGGCCAACAGCACAGCCGCCAATAGGCCCGCCAGCAGCCAGAAGACAGCCAGCGGCAGCGGCCAACCGGTGAGCGCATTGAGCCGGGCCAGATTGCCGCCCACAACCAGATAGTAGACAAAGAAGGGGCCAAACAGCAGCAGAGGCAGGGAATTGCGTTGGGTTGCTTCCCGAAAGGGTAACGAGAAGGCTGTCCGTTGGCTGACCGCGCGCAGCAGCGCCCACTGGCCGCCCACCAGCAGCAGCGCCGTGACAAAGCCACTCCAATTGTTCTGCCAGATGGGGTCGTAAGTCAGGTAGAGGCTGTGAAGCGCGCTGTCCAGCGCCAGCCCAGAGAGCAACAGGAGGGCAAAGTGCCAGCCCGCTTCCGGCTTGTGAATGCGATCCCCCACCATCCAGCCCAGCGCAACCGGCAGAAAAATCAGAAAAGCCAACATCCCCACAAAGACAAAGAGCGCATCCAGCAGGGGATCGCCCCACCAAATCTGCGCCAAGAGCCGGGTCAACCCCACGACGAAGGCGGTGCGCAGGAGAAGAGGAAGGGTTCCCATACGCCGTAGCAGTGGACCCACCAGCAGCACCAGCGAGTAGAGTCCCAACGCCAGACCGCCCAATTGCAGCGACGACCAGAGAAAGCGATCCCCAAAGAGCCAGCGGAAATAAGCGAGATCCGCGCGCAAAAGCTGCGTCCCCAACAGAACGGTGAAGACAATCAGCAGTGGAAAGGCCCAGGCAGTCGGTGCGCGTGGTTTTGGTGGTTGCATAGGTGGGGTTGGGATATTGGGTGATTGGGGTATTGGGGAACGGGGAACGGGGATTGGGCGATCTGACACAAAATATCCAATCCCCAATCCCCGTTCTCCAATCCCCACTATCTCTTAGTGGCCGGCGAGCCGTTGAATCTTCTCACTCGTCTCCCGCCAGGAGATTTTGCTCAGTCCCATCTTCAAACGCAATTGTTCGTCTTTCATGCCCATTTTGTAATCCCGCACGGCGCTCGTCCAGCGCAGCGTCTCAAAGCCGACCTGCAGGCGCTTGATTTTGGCCCGCTTGCCGGCTTCATCCAGCACATACTCCAGATTGCGCGGTGTGCAGTCAAAGAGAAAGCGATCCGGCTTGTATTGGGCCAGGTATTGATCCAGAGCGGCCAGAATGTTGGGGTGCAGGGGCAGGCGGCGGGTCTTGTGGGTGTAGCGCACGTCGTCGTAGCGGATGAGAATCTCTGGGGATTGCGGCCGGCTGCGGTCAATCTCCTCCACCAGCAATTTGGCGCATTCACTCTTTTTCATACCCGTTTGCAGCAGCAGGCTGAGCAGCAGATAGGGGCGGGCGTCGGGCTTGTCCCGGTCCCAGAGCCAATCCTGACAGACGCGCACCAGTTTGCTCACCTCGTCTTCGTGCAGAATGGTGGGCAGGGCTGTGCGCACAGAAAACTGGACGATCTCAAGCGCGGGGTCATTGGCGATAACGCCGGTATTGTGCAGCCAACTGAAAAAGACTTTCAGTGTGGTGATGCGCCGGGCCAATGTCTTGGCGCTGCACGGTCGTCCGCGCTCGCTCTGCATCCATTGCAGAAATTCAGTTAGGTGATCGTTGGTAATCTCGCGTAAGAGAGCGCCGTCGTCCATAAAGACGCGCAGAATTTTGAGATCGTTGCGAAAGGCTTTGATCGTGTTGTCGCTAAAGCCCTTGCGCACCATATACTCTTCGAATTCGGCCACGGCCGCGGCGAGGAGACTGTTGGCGCGCAGCGCAGGCACAGCCGCTGTGACTGGATCGATTTCCATGCCAGGGATGGATGTATCAGCTATCAATGGGAGCAACTCGCTCATCGTCATGCTCCTTTCAAGGGATCAATGGTGTTGGAGCAGTTTGTACTGTGGTTGTAGATCGTGTACACTCGCAGCGTGCGTATCGGTTTTTCTTGAAAGTCCCCGCCACTTCACAAACGTTGGACAGAAAGTGCCGGGGACTTTTGACTATACGCATTACTATAACGGCAATTGCGGCAATTTGCAATCTGTCATTGCCAAAGGTTTTGACATCCTTTGTTCCTTTTTGTACAATTGAAGAATCGTACCCTTTTCGATCAGACATAGATGGTCAGGTACTGTTTTTCGTAGGGGCGCTGCTTGCTGCGCCCGCATCCAACATTGGACCCGTAGGGGCGCTGCTTGCTGCGCCCGCATCCAACATTGGACCTGTAGGGGCGCTGCTTGCTGCGCCCGCATCCAACATTGGACCTGTAGGGGCGCTGCTT
>CAMDEX010000365.1 GCA_945897075.1 Litorilinea aerophila | reverse complement strand
GGCATGGATGAAGGAGCAGAGTGGGAAAGAATAGGGATTGGAGAATGGGGACTGGGGAATGGGGTTACAAATTTCTCTGCAAGGGACGAAAGGTGAAAGGTGAGATCATTGGATGATCTCACCTTTCACCTTTTTACAGACGCCTACTCCTTCAGCGCGTCGGCGTTGGCGATCTCATTCGTAAAGCGGTCGATAAACGCCTTCTTATTCGTGCCGCAGTAGTCGAAGTCGTAGTCGATCAGCTTGACTTCCAGCAGTTCGGGCCGGGACGCTTTGGCACCCTCGACGGTCGGGGCCTGGAAAGCCGCGTATTGGGGGCCGAGTTCCTGGGTGGCCGGTAGCAGCGCCCAGTCAAACCAGGCCTGGGCCAGCGCCAGATTCTTGGCGCCTTTGATGATGCCCATACCGCCGATCTCGTAGCCCGTGCCCTCGGCGGGGAAGGTTAGTTCCACAGGCGAACCCTTCTCCATCTCGGCCACAATGTCGTGGGAGAAGACGATACCCACCGCGGCCTCGCCCTGGCCGATGAATTTGGCCGGGGCCGAACCGCTTTTGGTAAACTGGAGCATCTGGCCTGCATAGGCTTTCAGATATTCCCAACCGGCTTCTTCGCCCCGCATCTGCAAAATCGTACACATGGCCGTATAGGATGTGCCGGAGCTGGAGGGATGGGCCACCAGCACCTGGCCGGTGAATTCGGGCTTGAGCAGGTCGTCCCAACTGGTCGGCGCGGCTGTGCCGGGATGTTCGGCCAGCCAGTTTTTGTTGGTGACAAAGCCCAGGCTGCCCACGTAAATGCCCGCCCAGGCGTTGTCAGCGTCCAGCATCAGCGCTTTGTCTTTGATCAGCGCGGCGTTGGCCGACGCATAGGGTTCCAGCAACCCTTCCTGCTTGGCAGCGATAAAGCTGTCGATGGGGCCGCCCCACCAGATGTCAAACTGGGGGTTGTCCTTCTCGTTGCGCAGCCGGGTCAGGCTTTCGCCGCTGGACATACGCACGAAGTTGACGGTGACGCCGGGGTTGGCGCGCTCGAACTCGGCCTTCATCCCCTCGCACCACTGGACTTGGGGCGTGCAGAGCAGATTCAGCTCACCGCTCAACTCGGCGGGGGCAGCGGGCGCGGCGGCTGCCTGGGATTCCCCACCACTGCTGGCCGCCGGCGCAACCGATCCGGGCGGGGGTGGCGCGGGGCAAGCGGCCAAAATCAGCGCGCTCAATGCCAGCACAATGAACCACAACGTTGTGTTCTTTCGCATGGGATTCTCCTGTGGGATTAAATGAATGACAACGACTTTTGGTTGCATCACAATTGCTTGAGCAACCGTTCATACGGGTCATGCGGACCGACCCAAAACCAAACGATTTCGTCTCCGTCGAGCGTACCGACAACCCGATAGTCCAAATTGATGCGGGCCGAATAAATGGGGAGTGTATCGTGTACTCGTTTGAAACGCAGACTCGGATGCTGTGGATTCTGCCGAAACAGCCGATATGCATCACGAGCTTGCTGGCGTACTGATGCTGGCAAAGTAGCCAATGCCCGACGAAATCGCTCGGTAGTAAACGATTTCATAATCGGTCGGGGTCAAGTATCTGCGTGCGTCTGGCGCGATGCTCAGTCAATGCTTCCGCGGCCAATTCCGCCAGCAGGTCTTGCGAAGACGCAAACAGTTGATCCCAGCGGTTTTCGGATTCCAGTTCCGCCAGAATCCAGACAGCGATTTCATCCTGCTGAGTCGTAGAGAGTTGGGCTACTTCTTGAAAGGCGTGTTCGAGTAAGTGTGTCATAGGCCCATTCTACCCCGTTTCTCTATCTCCACAAAATCCATTATTTACCCCGGAATCAGATACAAATTCTCCTCAATCAACTCCACGCCCACACTCGCCCTACCGGGTAGAGGTCCGACTCGCCGGGGTCGTAGCGCAGCGCGGCCACCCGCTGGCCCGCCAGTTCCAGGTCATACTCGGCCAGAGAGCCGGAGATAGGCTGTACATTCGATGCGTGTTAGGAATGAAGTGCCGATGGGGGAGTTGAGACGGATGAAGCGGGAAGATGCGCGCTTACCCTGGCTGATTCGAGCAGGCCGCGCAGAGCATCGTTGACAGCTTTGGTGTTGGGGAAAGCCTCAGCGATCTCAGGGTCAAGTGTGATCGTTCATTTTTTGAGACCCCTACCTTACGCCGAACTACTCTGCGCATTTTGCAGTGTCAGCACCTCAGCTTCAGTCAACCCAGTGAGTTCGGTAATGAGTTCGCTAGCCATGTTTTTCGCCAACATCGAGCGCGCAACCGCCCTCCGTTCTCGTTCAACACCAAGCTCAATCCCTTCACTGCGCTCTTTCTGGGCATTCTGCTGCAACTTTTCCTGCCATTCGTGTTCATCCATAATGGCCGCCCGTTCCGCCGCCGTGATGGTATCGGATGCTATCAAGTTCGTGGCTTTGACAAAGATGGGGCGCTGCAAATTGACCGTAGGGTTGGTTGGGTTTTCAATGCTTTCATAGGCTAATTTCAGCCAATCGCCTACATCTGGCGGAATCGTCTGATCCATGTAGTTGGGATTGATCAGATACATGCGATGGGGCGATTCGCCCCCTTTCACACCTCTGGTAGATTCAAAGTAGTGGCGGCTGACCGAAAATCCCTGGTTGAAGGGGGCTTCCTCGCTTTTCATCGTCAACCAGGCGATTGTATACACCGTCCGTTCGGGCGTGTAGCGTTGGTAATTGCGCTGCAACTCCATAATCGCAGCGTAATGGTAATGGGTAAAGCGATCCAGCAAATAGGTGTAGTAGACCCGTTGAATTTCCACCACGACGCGCCGTTGCGGGTCTTCGGCAAAAATATCAAAGGCAATGTCAATTAAGCCAATCGGCGGGTCGAATTTCTTCTCTAATTCGATATTTTCAGCTTTGAGATGAAGTTGAATGCCTGTCAAGTCTTTGAAAAACGTCATGAGGATCTCTGGGTCGCGAAAGAGTTTCTTAAAGACCACACTGTTGTCCAGGGGTGCCAGTTGCATAAAGCCTCCTCCATCGCGCACAACAAAAGAAAACACGTTTATGCTGTACTATACAGTAGATAAGCTTTTTTCCCAACTCTGCCATCGAGATAAGGGTGGGCAATGCCCGGCGAACAACTTAATCTCAATGCCGGGGCTGGTGATGACAGTCTACACCGGAATCAGATACAAATTCTCCTCGATCAACTCCACGCCCACGCGCGCCCCCACCGGATAGAGATCCGCCTCGCCGGGATCGTAGCGCACCGCGGCCACCCGCTGGCCTGCCAGTTCCAGGTCATACTCGGCCAGAGAGCCAAGATAGGCTGTGCGCTCGACGCGACCTGTCAACCGCCCTTCCCCCGTTGGGCGTAGACGCATGGATTCGGGGCGCACCAGCAGCAGCGCCTGATCGCCCGGCGCAAAGTCGGCGTTGGGCGCGGCGGCCATCACAAGTTCCAGTTCGGCCAGCCGCACCCGCCAGCCACCGGCTTCCCGGCCCAGCACTGTCACGGGCAGGAAATTGGCTCGCCCGATAAAATCGGCCACAAAACGGTTGGCGGGCCGCCGGTAGATTTCCAGCGCGCCCCCTACCTGCTGAATGCGCCCGCCGCTCATCACCACAATTTTGTCCGAAAGCACCATCGCCTCGTCCTGGTCGTGGGTCACATAGACGCTGGTGATGCCCAAATCCTGCTGGATGCGCCGAATTTCGCTGCGCATCTGCACCCGCAGTTTGGCGTCCAGGTTGCTCAGGGGTTCGTCAAAGAGCAGCACCTTTGGCTGCATCACCAGACAGCGGGCCAGAGCCACCCGCTGCTGCTGGCCGCCAGAAAGTTGGTTGGGCTGGCGGTTCTCCAGCCCGCTCAGTTCGGTCATCTCCAGCGCGTGGCCCACCTGACGGCGCAGATCGGCCCCGGAGACTTTCTTGATTTTCAGCCCGTAGGCGATATTCTCGAAGACGCTGAGATGGGGGAAAATGGCGTAGCTCTGGAAAACCATCGCCATATCCCGCTTGTTGGGCGGGCGGTCGGCAATATCCTCGCCGTCCAGCACAATCCGCCCCGCGCTGGGGAACTCAAAGCCAGCGATCAGACGCAGCGTCGTCGTCTTGCCG
>CAMDEX010000364.1 GCA_945897075.1 Litorilinea aerophila | reverse complement strand
CCTTTCGATCTCACGTTTCACGTCTCACTCCTCACGTTTCTCAAACGACAAACTATCACTTCGAGGAGATTCTTCCCATGCCTTCCGCCGCCACCGAACACCGTTACAACCGCCTGACCTGGGCCGAGATGAACGACGCCATCGCCATGCAGAAGGTCGTCATCCTGCCCACCGGCTCCACCGAGCAGCACGGACGCCACCTGCCCCTGGATGTGGACGTTTTTCTCGTCGAGTCGGTCTGTCTGGAAGCGGGCCGCCGCGCCCCGGACAAAATCCTCGTCCTGCCGCCCATCGCCTACGGGCTGAACCGCCACCACATAGACTTTCCCGGCACCATCCACATCGAGCCAGATGTCTTCATCGCCTTCGGGCTGAATATTATGAAAAGTGTGGCCTATCACGGCTTTACCCACATGCTGCTGGTCAACGGTCACGGCTCCAATACACCGCTGATTGACCTGATCGCCCGGCGCACGACGCTGGAAACCGCTTCGGTCTGCGGTGCGCTGGGCTATTTCGGGCTGGCGATGGAGGCTTTCAACGCCGTCAAAGACACGGAAGTGATGGCCCACGCCGACGAGTTCGAGACTTCGCTCTACCTGCACTTGGCCCCGGAGCGGGTGCAGATGGACAAAGCCGCGGCCGATGACGACGTGCGCGGCAAATATGTGAGTTCGGACAGTATCTACACCAACCCCGTGCGCTTCAACGACTACTGGGGGCGCTGGACAAAGCTGGGCGTCCACGGCGACCCGACGACCGCCACCGCCGAAAAGGGGCGGGCCATCTTCGAGGCCGCAGTGACGGGGCTGGTTGATGTGGCAACCGAATGGCAGAGCTGGCCCATCGCCCAGCGATCCGACCAGCACACCGGCCCGGTGCAATCCCACATCCGGTGGTAAGGCAAAAAACAACCACAAAGACACAAAGCCACAAAGGAAGAAACAGAATTGTGGTAAAATGGGGATGCCCAGTCTTATCGTCATCAGAAGCGAGGAGTGCTTATGTCAATTGTCGTCGATCCGACCCTGGAAAGTGCGTTGGATGAAATCGCCCAGATGCTCACCCGGCCTGCTGCGCAGATCGCAGCCGACGCGATCCGCTCCCATCTGGAGTATCTTCATGCCCAGCAACTGACCGTAGAGACACAAGCCTATACGCGCCTGCACCCGGAACTGGTCAGACGGTATCGAAACCAATTCGTTGCTATCCACAGCGGCAGATTGTATGACAGCGATGCAGACTTCGAAGCTCTCTTTCTGCGCGTGCAGTCGCGGCTGGGCAACCTGCCTGTGCTGATCCAACAGGTGTTGGAGTCGGCCATCGAGGAGTGGCATTTCCGCTCGCCCCGGCGGGAGTTGTGGGGAAATTATTTTGGGACGACAGATACTAAACCGACTGCGGCTATTCCTGGACGGTCCAGCCGGTCTGCTTGAATTTGTCGAGTGAATGGTGCAAAATTTTCCATCCTTTGCGTTTCTTTGCGCTCTTGGCGCTGAAAATCCCCTCCCCGGTCTGGGCGAGCTGATTCGCCGTGCCCTGGCCCTGGACATGACAGTTTACCGGCTGATGGCTTCCGCTGCTGACGGTCTGCTATTGGCCCTACTGGTGGTGGCCCTGGCCGGGCTTTCCGAGGCCGTCGGCCAGAGTGTTGTGCTTTTCATCAACCGCATCACCCCCCGGCGCTTTCTCCTTTCTCTGCTCCTCTCCGCGCTCATCCACACCGTCGGCTACCTCTTCTGGGCAGCTACCATCTGGCTGGTGGGAAACTGGCTCTTTGGCCGCAACGAAGAGTTTGTGGTGGTGGCCCGTGCGGTCGGCCTGGCCTATGCACCTGCGCTCTTCAGCTTTTTCATCCTCACCCCCTATCTGGGCAGCCTCTTTGCCCTCTTCATTGATGTCTGGATTCTGCTGGCGACGGTTGTGGCGGTAGCCGCCGGTCTGGAGTTGACTATCTGGCAGGCAGCTGTGTGCAGCGTTCTGGGCTGGCTGCTGGGACAGGCTTTCCGGCGCACGCTGGGCCGCCCCCTGCTGGCCTTCGGACGTTGGGCAAAAAATTTTACCGCTGGCGCGCCCCTGCGCTGGCAACTGAAGGATTTGCGTACCATTCGCCTGGCACCGGATTGGCGGGAACGTTTGGGGCGCAACCAGCGGAAAGGAGATGGCGATGGCTGAAACGATGGGCGATCTTCTCTTTCTGCTGGGGATTGGGATTGTGGCGCTGCTGGCCTGGGCCGCGTTGTCGCCCTTCGAGGCCCTGGGCTGGTGGGCAGGCTGGTTCGGCAGTCAAGTCTATGGCAACGACGAGCCGCCCGATTTTTCGGTAAAGACACCCGAAGGCACCCACAGCTATCTGGTCTTTCTCTCCGGCATCGCCCAGGTGGGGGGCGAAAGTCTGAGCCGCCGCGAGCGCGTCTTTCTGGAACGGCTGGACGAGAGTCTGACCCACACGCTTGTCATTGACGATATTTTCCCCTATTCGGTCAACAACCTGCCCCTCACCGGCCAGCCCGTGCTTGCCCGGCTGTGGAGTTGGGCGCTGCGCCGCAAACTCAGCGACAACTGGCTGGAGCGGCTGGGCGGTTATCTGATCAACCTGCGCAACATCTGGCAGGTGGCGATCTCGATTGACCACCGCTACGGCCCGCTCTACAACCAGGCCATGGCGCGTGTCATCGCCCACGGGCTGGCTCAGCGCGGCTACGACCCGGACAGCCCAGCGCCGGTCTTTGTCGTGGGCTACAGCGGCGCGGGGCAGATCGCGGTGGGCGCAGCCCCCTATCTGCGTGAAGAGATCGGCGGGCCGGTCTATGTGATTCTGCTGGCTGGTATCTGTGGCAGCGACCCCGGCCTGCTGGCTGTGGATCGGGTCTACTATCTCTACGGTGAGAACGACACCTCCCTGCGGCTGACCCCGCTCGTCTTTCCCGGTCGCTGGCCGCTGATGTGGTATTCGGACTGGAATCGGGCGCGGCGGCAGGGGCGCATCGTCTTCCGCAAGCTGGGGCCGATGACCCACGCCGGCAGCACAGGCTATATGACGACCAGCCAGAGCTTGCCCAATGGGTTGACCTACCAGCAGGCGACAATCGGGGCGATAGGCGCGATTGTCGCAGAAAACGCGAAACGTGAGGAGTGAAATGTGAAATGTGAGATCGTTGGGCGATCTCACGTTTCACGTTTCACTCCTCAGACATCTACTGGACGAACGAGGAGCGGGATTGGCAGGAGGCCGTGCCGCTGATCCGGGAGATGGCCGCGCTCTGCCACACGGCGGGCAAAGTCCATCACGAGTGGATCGAGTGTTGGCGGGTGAAGGCGGGCAAAGAGCCGCGCATTCGGGAATACGGGGAGAGCGTCGTGCGTGAACGCCCGGACGCGCTCTACATCTGGGCCTGGGAGGGACAGATCGGCATGAAAGAGAGCTGCGAAGACCCGGCCCGCGCCTGGGCAGAGGCGTGCCGTGTGCTGGCCGCGGCCAAAGCAGAGGAAGATATTTGACAGGGTGACAAGGTGAAAAATGTCACCCAGTCACCTTGTCACCCTGTCAGGTATCCCGGTTTTGACGGCGGGCGCGGGCCGCGGCCACCCGGTCGGGTACGGGCTGCGGGCTGGGGTTGCGGCGCTGGGCTGCCTTTTCCGCGGCGGACTGTTCGGCCAAGGCCAGCAGCGGATTGACGGCCTGGGCCGGGCGCAGAGCGGGCGCATACGCGGCTTCCTGGCCCGCGGGGAAGTGGCGGTGCAGGATATACTCGGCCACGGGCGTGCCCCCCAGCAGATGCTCCCGATAGATGCGCTCCAACTTCGCCTCGTCCACCGCCGCATACCAGACGCCATCCGGGTAGACGACCAGCACCGGCCCGCCCATACAGACGCCCAGACAGCCGCTCTGTGTCGTCACCACCCGTTCCTGGTTGCTGAAACGCACCCGGTCGTGCTGCTCGTTCAACTCCTGTAACCGTTTGACCAGGGCCGCTGTACGGATCTGGGATGCGCAGTTGCCGTGGGTGCAGATAAAAATGTGACGCCCATACGCGGGCAGGCTGGGGGCAGAGAAGCTGAGGTTGAAATCGATGGGCATGAAAACTCCGCAGGTGGCAGGTGGTAGGTCGCAGGTGGAAAGTGGAAAGTGGC
>CAMDEX010000363.1 GCA_945897075.1 Litorilinea aerophila | reverse complement strand
CACAGCGGGCGCAGCAAGCAGCGCCCCTACAAAATTTCTATCGCGTGACGACTAACAAAGAGATTACCGCTGATGGGCCAACAAATAAACGAGCGCATCAATCTCCGCACGCGACAGATGGGCGTAGGAAGGCATGTGATGGGACGAGAGCGCATAGCCATCTACGACATACGCTTCCGGCGTCAGGATACTCTCGCGCAGATATGCGTCCGGCGTAGACGCCGTGCCTGTATAGGCGGGATTCAACAATCTGGTTGGCGCAGTCCGAGCCATCCCATCGTGGCTTGGGCCAAATTGACCTGCGGTTTCGGCCACGCTTAACTGATGGCAAACACCGCAATACTGGGCGCGATAGACCCGCAAGCCCTGCGCCAACTGCGCGGTTGAGGCGTGCAGAGCAGTGGGTGTAGCGATGCGGGCAATCGCTGTGGGCACCATCGCCACGCCGGTCATCAGTACGGACGGCTCGATTGGCCCAGAGATGCAGCCCGCCAGACAGAAGGCAACCGACAACACAATGAAGCACAGACGAATCATACAAATGAGCCTCAGATTGGATGAAAAGTAATTGGGTATTGGGTATTGGGTATTAAATCACATCCCACATCGCCTACTATCCAATACCCAATATCCCAATACCCCATCCACTGGCCGGGTAAGAGATTCCATTATAGCACGCCCGCGCCCAGAGCCGCATGAGAAGTCCAACTTTTGATACAAGTCGGACTTCGACCAAACGTCAAGGAAGGCCAATTGGTTCCGCGCTGGGGGTGGGAACGAAGCCAGGGAGAGTGTCCCCGGCTGCAAAGATCGGCAGAGTGTCAATGGCCGCCGCGGGGGTAACGGTAAGCGCGGCAACCCAGCCAACCTGTTCGCCTGCGGACAAGACCAGCCAGGTATTGTCCACTGTGCGCCCCACCAGAAAGTATTCCTGCGCTTTGTCGAGTTGGGCCAGGGAGGGAAAGTCGGTGCCCGGCCCACTGCGCAGATAGACGGACGCGTAGACAAGCGCGGCGCGCACCAGAACCAGCGGCACGGGCGTCGGTGTGGGGGTGGGTGCGGATGGCTCGTTGACAAAACTGCGCGCCGCGTTGGCCGCCACCACCGCCGTGGCCGTGGCCTGGGCTGCAATCTGGGCCTGCCGGTTGGCAGGAAAGCCAAGTGTTGCCCCAATCGCCACCACCAACCCGACGATCAAGACCAGAGGCCAACCAGTCCACGGCTGCCACATGCGGTGGACGGTCGGGGTAAACTCCCGGCGCTGGTAGATGGGGCGGGGCAGATCCTTTGGCGGCGGCTGGTCGGCCCGCTCGAAGTTGTCGAAGAGTTCGGCCAACAGATCGTCGTAGCGATCAAGCACCCGCCATTGGCCCGTCTCTGGACTATAGATGCGATCTTCCTGGGGGATACGCCGTTCCAACTCGGCCTGGGTTTCGCCAAAATCAGCGGACCAGCCGACCCGGAAGAAAATATATCCGTCCACCCGCTTCTGCGCTGACAGCCAGGCCCCTTGTGGCTCCAGAATTCTCTTGCCAGACGCCGGATGCGCAGGCTGTGGCGCAAAGCGCGCTGCCTCCCACAATTTGTCGTCGTAGATCGGGCGGTGGATGGGGCTGCTCAGGATGTCGTAGGCCAGTTGGATGCGCCGCCAACGCGCCTGCTGGGACGTCTCTTCGACATTCATCCCCGGCAGCACAGGCATGTACTCGCCCTGGTGCAATCGTTGCAGCCGCAAATAGGCCGCTTCGATCACATCAATTGACGCGCGCCGGTGGATGCCGAGGATCTGGTAGTGGGTTTCGTCGCTCATACAGCAGTGAGCAGTGAACAGTGAACAGTAATCAGTCGGCAGTCACTTCACTGGTTACTGTTCACTGATTACTGCTCACTGACTACCTCCTCACCTGTGGTGTCTGGTTGCCGCTGCGCAGCAGCGCCGCGACCTCTTCCTTCTCGAAGAGGGGCATATCACCGGGGATCGTATATTTGAAGGCCGCCGCGGCTGCGCCCCAGCGCAGGGCTGTGGCCAGACGGCTCTCTGCTGTTGTCTCCGTGAGATAGCCGTAGAGAACGCCCGCGGTAAAGGCATCGCCGCCGCCAATGCGCCCGACTGTGCCCGCGGGAAAGACCGACTGGCTGATGGACGTCTGGCCCGGTTCAGCGCCGATGGCTCCCTCTGCGCCCAACGTAAGGATGACGGTGGCCTGGGGATACTCGGCCTGCAACTGGGCCAGGGCGCGCCCCGGGTCGCCGTCCACCCCGTAGATCGTCTCGGCGTCGCGCAACGGCGTGAAGAAGATGTCGGCTGCCGCGGCGAATGCGTGACAGCCCGCCCGCGCCTCTGCTGGCGACCAGAGCTTGGCCCGGTAATTCACGTCAAAGCTGACCGTCATGCCCGCAGCCTTTGCCAGTTCTACGGCCCGGCGTGCGGTGGCTGCCGCGCTCTGGCTGATGGCGACGGTAATCCCGGTCAGGTGCAGGTGGCGCGCCCGCCCCGGTTCAAAAAGCGCGGCGGGCAACTCGTCCGGCTGCATCCGGCTCATGGCCGAGTCGGCCCGGTCGTAGGTCACTTGGGTGGGGCGGGGGCCATCGCCGAACTCGACAAAGTAGAGACCGAGCCGCTCCCCCGCCGCCCAGACCACGTGGGAGGTATCCACGCCCTGCCCGGCCAGAGTGCGGGCGATGCGCTTGCCCAGTGGGTTGGACGGCAGACGCGAGAGCCAAGCCACCTTCAACCCCAGCCGCGCCAGACCGACAGATGTGTTGGATTCGCTGCCGCCCACCTCCAGTTCAAAGTGGGCGGCCTGATCGATGCGCTGGACACCGGGTGGCGTAAAGCGCAGCATTGTTTCGCCCAGAGTGAGTACGTCGTAGTCTGTCATTTGTTCCCTCGCGCTTCGTGTACAGCTTGCACGTAGACCGCGGCCCGCCGGGTGATCTCAGCCCAATCCCCGGCGTCAATCAATTTTTTGTCCACCAGCGCGCTGCCCACACCCACGGCCACCGCGCCCGCGCGCACAAAATCGGCCGCGTTGGAGAGGTCCACGCCGCCGGTGGGCATCAGACGCAGATGGGGCAGGGGGGCCAACACATCTTTGAAATAACTGGGGCCAAAGAGCCGCGCCGGGAAGACCTTCACCACCGACGCGCCGGCTTGCCAGGCCATCTGCATTTCCGTGGGTGTCAATGCACCGGGCATCACAGGCACGCCCCGCGCCACGCAATAGGCGACAGTGGGCAGGTCCAGGGCCGGGGAGACGATAAAGTGTGCGCCAGCGTCAATAGCTGCCGCGGCCTGCTCCGGGCTGGTGACACTGCCCATGCCCAGCACAGCTTCGCCCGCAGCAAAGGCGTCAATCTCGGCCAGCAGCGTAGGCAACACCTCCAGCGCGCCGGGGGAGGTCATTGTGGGTTCGATGGCGGTGATGCCCCCGGCCAGCAGCGCGCGCACCAGCGGCACGGCCTGTGCCAGGCTGGGCAGACGCACGACAGGGACGACGCCGCCCCGTTCCAGAATCGTTAGAATTGAATGTATGTCGGTCACGAGGATCCTCGCAGGTGGGTGGCAGGTGGAAAGTGGCAGGTGGCAGGTCGCAGGTCGCAGGTCGCAGGTCGCAACTCCTGTACAGATTGTAGTACGAGCCGCTGAATTTGACAATCTTCGTTGTGTTGACAACCGGCTTGTCCCATTTTATACTGTGCGCAGGTTGGCAGCCGAATTGGACGCCCAAACGCGGGTGTCCTGCAACACACGAGGTCAAATGCGATGAGCCAGGAGATAATCACACATAGTATGCAGCCGGAGATTGACGAGATTCCCCGGCCAGACATCTCCCAATCAACCAATCAACCAATCCTCAACCAATTGCGCGTTTGACAAACGGGCGCACTCTGCCTATAATCGGAAACAACCACACAGACCGTTGTGGCCGGAACGCCCGGTATTGTGCCGATAGCGTTCTTTTTTGTGAACAAACCCACGTTTTCGCAGGTGAGGGCAAGATGAAAAACCCAGAAAGTTTGCGACGCGCACCCTATCATACATCCCGTTCAACGCTGTTTGCCGCGCTGGTTTCCCCTGCACCCCTCTCCTGTACCTCCTGTTGTCGCCCCTGTTGCTGCTGTTAAAGCTTCCACTCGCTGTTTCCGCCTGTACTACCCAATTGTTTGCGTGACGGCAGATCAGTCCCGGATCAATCGTTGATTCACTGAAAATCCCGCCGTCTGTCCACAACCGAACCCGCCTGCTGATCCGCCCGTTGTC
>CAMDEX010000362.1 GCA_945897075.1 Litorilinea aerophila | reverse complement strand
CCAGCAGCGCCCGTCGCAGGCCGATCTGCCCCCAAACCCACAGCCCCAACAGCGGCATCCAAATCAGCGCGGTGAGCTTCACCTGGGCCGCCAGCCCCAGGAGCAGAAAGGCCAGCACCCAGCCCTTTCGTTGAATGGCCCAGAAGCTGAGGAGGAGCAGCACCAGCATCAGCCCGTCGTTGTGGGCGCCCAGGGCCGAGGAGAGCAGGACCGCCGGGTTCCACAGCCAAAGCAGCAGCCCAGGCAACGCCCAGGCCGGCTGCACCCCCGCCAGCAGCCGATAGATCAGCCAGCCCGCCAACCCGGTCAACAGAATTGCCAGCAGCCGATAGCCCGTCACCCAGGCCATCAGGGCAGAACAGGCCACAGGTGATTGGGGGCAATCTGCCCTGTCGGGTGGGAAACCATCCACCGCGTGCAGCCAGCGGTTGACCGTCCACGCGACCCCGCCGCTGGCATACTCCCAGAGGGGGCCGTAGGTGTCCACATTCTCCTTCCAAGCGGTGTAGGCATAGAAAGCCATACGCGGCGCAGCTTTGGGCGTCACCGCCAGCGGGCTGACCCCCTGCTCCACTTGCAGCCGCCCCCGGTAGAGATAATCGTAGATGTCGTGGGAGTCGCCGGAGGGGGTGGCCCAGAGCAGCAAAAAGGAAGCCGCCAGCCAGACAAAAACAACGACGAAAGGCAGTAGGAACGCAGATTTCGCAGATTTCGCAGATTTTCGCAGACTAAATCCGTGTGAATCCTTCGCATCCGTGTCAATCCGTGTCCCTATTTTTTGCTCAGAACTCTCCGCCTTTCCTCCTCTTTCTCTGCGTCTCTGCGCCTCTGCGGGAGAATCTCCTGCCTTTCCTTCTGGACTCACCAGCCGGATTGCCAAAATGTAGGCAGCGAAGAGCAGCAGATAGACGGCCAGATGCGTCCACAGATTGGAGAGGATCGCCTGCTGGGGAGGATACCAGCCGCCGCGCGGCCATGCCAGATTGGCGGCCAGGGGATAGCGCCAGGCCAGCCAGCCGTAGGCCAGGAGGGAGAGCAGACCGACACCTGACAAGTACGCAGAGTGAGAATTCTTGCCGTGGGGTTGATCTCTGTCTGCGTACCTGTCCGGTGTGAGATGAGTGGCTTTCACAAACTCCACCGCACCCCGCAGTGTTGACAGGGCCAGGGCGCGGGGCTTTCGCCGGAGACCGCCGCGCGCAATTCCTGATAGCGTTCCCCGTGCCAGACATCGGCCAGGGAATTCTCAAAGACATTGCCCAGCACAATCCCCGGATAGTCGGGCGCGGCAAAGGGGGCGATACAGCAGGGCAGCGCGTTGCCGTTGGCGGTGATGTACATCAGCTTCCACGGGCGCAGACAGCCCTGCCAGGGGTGATCGCCCTTGACGGCCACGCTCTCGTGGGGTGTCGTCGCCCCAGAAGCCCGAAAGGTCATCCCCAACGAACCGGCCAGCTCCTCGCACTGCAAAATCAGCGCGGCCTGGTACGCTTCCAATGTGCCGTAGAGCGACTGCTCAGCGGTCATCGTCGTGTCTGCGGCCAGATGCTCGCCGTTGCCAAAGTAGACCAGCCGCTGCAAATAGACCTCGGCCACGCCGAGTTCCCCGCCCAGACGCACAAAATCGGGCAACTGGTGAATGTTTTCCTGCATCCCTACCAGCCAGAGCGAGAGACGCGGCGTCTGCCGTCCGCCGTGGCGCTGGACAAAAGCGCGTAGATTGTCGAGGATGCGCGGCAGGGCGTCAATGCCGCGCAGTTTCGCATAGAGTTCCGGCGTCACCGCGTCCACCGAGACGCGCAACTCGTCCAGCCCGGCCTCCACCAGCGCGTTGCCCCGCCGCTGATCGAGCAGCACGCCGTTTGTGTTGAAGAGGACGTGGCTGCCCCGCTCCTTCAGATGGCGCACAAAGCGGGGCAACTCCCGGTTGAGAAGGGGTTCGCCGATGCCGTGCAGCACAGCCCGCTGGATGTGGGGCACAGCATCCACAATGCGCCGAAAATTTTCCCACGTCAGGTGATTCTTTGCCTCGAAGGGCAGAAAGTGGTCGTAGGTGAGCGGACAGGAGATGCAGAAGGAGTTACAACGGTTCGTGACTTCGATATACAACTGGTCTGGCAGCGGCGGTGTGGCCGTGCGTGCCTTCAGTTCGATGAATTCCATAAACTCTCGCTTTTGATAATAACAGAAGGAGACGGGTTGGCACCGATATAGCGGATTTGCACGGCTGCACAGATTTTGGACACAGATTGCGCAGAAACAACAGATTCAATCCGCGGGGATCCGCCCGATCCGCGTCATCCGCGTTCCATTCCGAATCCGTGCAAACCCATCCCATCCGTGAACATCCGTGTCCTATTTTACCGCAGGGTTTTTCGCGCCCAAACACTGGCGATGTCCACCGCCGCAGTCAGCATAAAATAGACCAGCATTGTCGCCGTAACCCGCCGATAATCAAAACTGACCAACTGCTCCTGCAGCATCCGCCCCAGCCCACCTGCGCCCACCAGCCCGACCACAACCGTCGCCCGGATGGTCACCTCCCAGCGGTAGAGGGTGAAACCGATGAAACGGGGCAGGGCGCGGGGCCAGATCGCATACCAGAAAGCCTGCATCCCGGTTGCGCCCTGGGCCAAAAGGGCCCGGGTAGGCCGAGGGTCCAGATTCTCCACCACCTCTGCGTCGAGCCGTCCCAAAACGCCCAGATTGTAGAGCGCCAGCCCCACCGCTCCTGGCAGCAGACCAGGAAAGAAGATAAACATCGCCAGCAGGGCCCAGATCGGCTCGGCAATCGACCGGGTGAGCAGCAGACCGCCTCGGCTGACCAGTTTGCCCAGGCGAGAAACCAACAGGGAAACGCGGGATTGCCCCTCCTCCCCGGCCCAGTTGCTACCCGCGGGGAAGGCCAGCAGCATCCCGCCCACGCCCGCCGCTGCGCCGGCCAGCACAGACATTGCTAGAGTATCCAGTGCGGCCCAGCCCAGATCCGTCCAGAAGGGGAGATCCAGGGGCGGCGGGAAGGCGTTGGCCCCCATCTCCCGCAACAGGCGCAGGCTACGCTGGGACCAGAGCAGCGTCCAATCCGCACCAACGGTCCAGAAGGAGTAGACCACCAACAGCAGCGCGACCAGCAGGGAAAACCGCACCAAACGGCTGGGCGCTTCGCTCTGGGTGATCTGTCCGGCGGCATCGGTCAGCGAACAGACCTCCAGTTGGCGGGCCACATTCAGCCTCCAGCGCAGCCGGGATGACCAGAGGTCTGTCGCCGCGCAGAGCAGCACCAGCGCATAGAGAAATGTCCACATCTGCTCGTAGCGCAGGGATTGAAGGCTGAGCAGAATCTGGTAGCCCAGCCCGCCCGCGCCGATCAGCCCTAGAATTGTGGCCGAGCGGATGGCACACTCGAAGCGGTAGAAGGTGTAGCCCAGCAGATCTGGCAGAGCCTGGGGCAGAATTGTGTAGAAGAAGGCGGGCAGCGCCGGCGCGCCGCTGTTGCGCAGAGCAGTCAGCGGCCCCCGGGGCGTCTCATCCAGAATTTCGCTAAAAACTTTGGCGGTGATCGCGCCGAAGGGAATCGCCAGGGCCAGAATCGCGCTGATCGGATTCAGCCCCAGAATACTGATAAAGATCAGCCCCCAGACCGCTTCGTGAATGGCCCGGGGCACGGCCAGCACCCCGCGCACAGCCAGCCAGGGCGCGCCGGCCGCAGCTTCTGCCTGCCCCGCGCCTGCTGTGCGTATACTCTGCCACCAGACCTCTGACGAGAGCAGTCCGCCCACCAGCCCGATCAGCAGGCTGAGCAATGTGCCGCAGACCGCATAGGCCAGGGTGATGCGGGTGGCGTCGGCGGTCAGCGCCAATATATCCGGGCCAATCTCTGGCTGCACCGCCGCGACCACAAAGCGCCAGGCCAACCCCCAGCCGCCGCTGTTGACCAGCTCCTCCCGGCCAATCCCCGTGCGGACGACCGACCAGCCGATCAGCAGCAGCGCCGCCACCGACACAGCCGTCCGTCCGTTCCAGAAGGAGGGACGGGGGAGGGTGTGGGTGGGGGTTCGGGGAAGGGTGAGTTCGTTCACGGGTTGCGTATTTCGTATTGCGTATTTCGTAAGTAGTGACGATTTTGACAACTGTGGGAGAGTTCGGAAAGTGATGAGCGGATTGTTCCGGTTCTTACGCAATACGCATTACGAAATACGATACAACGCCCCCAGCATCCCCTCATCCACCGCCCCCGCGGGGCAATCAAACTGCACCCGCCCCCCGCGCAGACCGATGGCCCGGTCGAAGTGGCTGCGGGTATATTCCACCGCGTGCAGACTGGCGACCAGCGTCTTGCCCATCTGCTGACTGATGGCGACCAGCAGGTCGAGAATCTCCCGGCCTCGCTCCGGGTCCAGGCTGGCGATGGGTTCGTCGGCCAGGATGGCGTCCGGGTTCTGCACCAGCACCCGGGCC
>CAMDEX010000361.1 GCA_945897075.1 Litorilinea aerophila | reverse complement strand
CGCAATACTCCGTACCAGCGAGGAACTAACGCACAAGCGTTAGTCGGTCGGCCAAGCATCTGAAACGTGAAACGTGAGTTTATGTGACGTACTCTCACGTTTCACGTCTTCACGTTTTCGCACGCAAATCGTGGCTCTGCCACCTTATGCAACACGCAACACGCAACACCCAATAGTCAACGGAGGAACCCAATGTCCACGCTACACGAATCTCCTTACATTTTCGGTCTGCACGATCAAGGCGGCGAAAACCACATGGCTGACGCCGGGCGCAAAGGCTGGGTGCTCTTTACGGAAGCAGTCGGCAGCGATCCCAACGAGCGCGGGGGGGGCAACTACACCGAATGGGCCGACGCCGGCTACGGGGTGATTGTGCGCCTGAACAACGCCTACAAGCCGGAAGGGACGATCCCTTTCCCGGACAAGTACCCGGACTTTGCCCGGCGCTGTGGCAACTTTGTCGAGGCCAGCCGGGGCTGTCATCACTGGATTATCGGCAATGAGATGAATTATTGGGTGGAGCGCCCCGGCGCGTTTGCCAGCCCGGACCTGCCCTTTACCCGCGCCCCCGACCCCCAATCCCGCGACGGCGAGTTGCGCTCATTGCCGGATCGCTTTGCCGCGCTCCATCCGGAGCGGGCGCTGAGCCGCGGCGTTGATCACGGCCAGGCCATCAACCCCAGCGACTACGCCCGCTGCTACAGCCTCTGCCGCCAGGAGATCAAACGCAGGCCGGGGCGGGCCAACGATCGGGTACTGATCGGCTCGGTGGCTCCCTGGAACGACAACACCGCCTATCCCGGCAACCCAGACGGGGATTGGGTACGCTACTTCCAGGACATCCTCAACGGGCTAGGGCCGGACAACTGCGACGGCATCACCCTGCACACCTATACCCACGGCACAGACCCGGCGCTGGTGCGCGACGAAGGCAAGATGAACCCACCCTTCCAGAATCGCCACTATCACTTCTTCACCTACCGGGATTTTATGGCTGCGATCCCGGAGAATATGCGCCACCTGCCGGTCTACATCACCGAAGCTGATGAGGACCACCCCTGGGAAGATGCCAACAATGGCTGGGTGAAAGCGGCCTATGCGGAGATCAACCGCTGGAACCAGAGCGCGGGCAACCAGCAGATTCGGGCATTGGTTCTTTACCGCTGGCCCGATATTGACCGCTGGGTGATGCAGACCAAAAACGGCGTGATTGATGATTTCAAAGAGACGCTGGGCAACGAATACCGCTGGAATCCCGCGCCGGTCGTGGCTCTCTTCAAGACAGGCGACCGGATCTATACGACGACAATCGTGCGTCTGCGCCGTTCGCCGGGGGTGACAGGCAAACCCCCGGAGGATGTGGTGATCGAATTGCCACCCCACACCCCCGCCACAATTGTGCAGGGGCCATCCAACGCCGACAACTTTGTCTGGTGGCGCATTACCAGCCGCAACGCAGACGGCAGCAAATCCGATGGCTGGTCCGCCCAGTCCATCGCTGCGGATGCGCCGCTGCTGGCTGCGGGCAGCCCGCCCACCAGCCCCTTCGCCATCGGTGAAAAGATCTTCACACTGGAGACGGCCCGCCTGCGCCGCACGCCCGGTTTCCGCGGCAAGAGCGACGACGACGTGCTGGCCGAACTCCCCCTGGACGCGCTGGCAACGGTGGCGGAAGGGCCGCGCATCGTGGACGGGATTGTCTGGTGGCGCATCCAGGCCACTGTCAACCGACAGCCGGTAACGGGCTGGGTGGCCCAGGTGGCGATCAATGGACAGGTGCTGCTTTCCTCGTCCAAGCAGGCCCAGGGCGGGGGCAATCAACCAGCGCCGCCTGTCACCCCAGCACCGCCACCCCCTCCACCTCCAGCGGCACCCACAGGCAAATTCCGAGCGGGTGAGACTGTCTTCGCCCAGACATTTGTCAACCTGCGCCGGTCGCCGGGCTATGTGGGCAAGACGGCGGAGGACATTGTGGGCGAGATGGCCTACGGCAGGTCAGGTCTGGTGCAGGCGGGTCCCCGGTCTGCGGACGATCTGACCTGGTGGCAACTGGCCCACACCGCGGCCGACAACCGGGCGTTGGTGGGCTGGGCCGCGGAAACAGGTTCGGACAAAGCCGAATTGTTGGGCAAAAGCGCGCCCCCGCCCCCCAAGCCAGTGGAGAGCGCTGCTGTCGCCACCTATACAGCCGGCGCGCCGGTAACAAACATCTCGCCCTTCGATGTAAATGTGCGCCGGTCGCCTGGTTTTGTGAACAAGCCCGAAGGCGATGTGGTGGCGGTTGTGCCCAGCAAAGCGCTGCTGCGGCTGGTCGAGGGGCCGCGCCAGGCCGACGGTCTCTCCTGGTGGCGGGTGGCGGGGGTAGAGAATCCGGCCATTGACGGCTGGATGGCCGAGGTCAACGGTGCGGGCACCCGCCTGCTGGCCCCGGCGCTCTTTCGCAATCTGATCGCTCTCGGCGTGCCCTATGGCGGCAATCACCCGGTTACTCAGTTGTGGGGGGAGAATCCCCAGGTCTACGGGCAGTTTCCTTATGACGGCGTGCCCTTGAAAGGACACAATGGCATTGATATTGGCACGCCTGTCGGTTCGCCTATTCTGGCCGCGGACGCGGGCACAGTGACGAACGCTGACTTCCTGGCGGGCGGCTACGGCAATTGGGTGCGTGTAACCCATCGCTGGGGTCACTCGGACTATGCGCATCTGAATCGTTCGATTGTGCGGCCAGGGCAGGTGATTGCCAAAGGCGCGCTGCTGGGCGAATCGGGCAATTCGGGCAACAGCACCGGCCCCCATCTACACTTCAGCATCCGCATCGAACCCTACTCGAGGAAGGATGGCTGGGGCGGCTTCTGCGATCCGATGCCCTTCTTGGACCAGTCCAAACTCAACTTCGTCCTCTATGGCCGGGATTTGGAAGCGATGCGGGACATTCCCCGCTACGCCCCCACGCCGCCCGCACCCGAAGAGCCGGGGCGACCGTTGCCGTAAGGAGAGATTAGGAGATTAGGAGATTAGGAGATTAGGAGATTCGAGCCGGGTCAATCTCCCAATCTCCCAATCTCCCAATCTCCATTCCCCAATCTCCATTCCCCAATCCAGGAGGTTTCCATGTCCCCATTCCACAAATTCGGCTTTCACGTCAACCGCACGGGGGATGACGTGCTGGATGCGATTCGACGGCTAAAGCCACGCGTAGTCAAGACGCTGGAACACAATATTGATTTTTGGAAACGGGTGCGCGAATTTCACCCGGACGTTTTTCTGATCGGGCGGGATTTTGTGCCCCAGGACGAGCAGGGCAAATTCGTGGACGATCCCACAGGCATTGGCCGCGCCTACGCCGAAAAGGTGTTGCGGCTGGAAGCCAACAACACGACATTCCAGGGGCGGGCGCTTTTCGACGCCTGGGAATCGTACAACGAAGTGATGCCCGGCCACGTGGGGGACGACGAGAAGCGCAAGTACGACGACTTTCAGGTGGCCTTTGGCGAGCGGCTGCGCGCTGGCGGCTTCGAGCCGATTGCCATGAACTTTGCCACGGGCAATATGCGCGGCGCAGACTTTCTGGAACATTTTGCGGGCACGCTGGAAACCTACAAATATTTGGGCTTCCACGAATACGACTGGCCCGAATTGTGGCGGCTGCACAAAGAGAACATCGAGCAGAAGGGCGAGGAGGGGATGTGGCTCGCCCTGCGCTACCGGCGCACGATGGATTTGGAGGGGGTGCGCGCCAAATACGGCAACAAGCATACAGCCATCATCACCGAATGCGGGATGACCCAGGGCGTCTCCGGCGGCGAGGATGTGGGGCCGTGGCACGAGAGCCACCCCGTGCCGGAGGAGGAGTATTGGCGCTCGCTGCTCTGGTACAACAACGAACTGCTGCGGGACGACTACGTACTGGCAGCCTGTCTCTTTGTCGTCGGTGCGGTCTCTCCCTGGCACAGCTTCGAGCATCTGGGCGGGGTGATGAACCGGCTGGAGAAGTTGGATCGTTCCGGGCCAGACCAGCCCATCCCCCAGCCTGTGCCGCCGCAGAAGCAGTGGCACGCCAGCACTGCCGGTGGCGCGCCAATCGCGCCGCCGGTCATCTCTCCCCAGCCGCCGGTTAACGCCGGCGCGGGGCAGCAGACGCTGCGCGGCGCGCTCCTGGCTGCCGCGACTGCTGCCCAGAGCATCCGCTTTCAGCCGGACGCCCCCATCCAAAAACGCATCTTTGCCGACGGCTTTGTGCCCAATTCGCCGGAGTTCTCGACGGAAGCGGGCGGTCTGCGCTATGTGGGCCAACAGGCCGAGCAGCTACGCACGGGCGAGGTGCGCGTCTATTACGTGCAGGAAGGCTTGTGGGACGACGTACAGTTTGTGGGGCAGGCCGCGGGGTAAAACGCTCTCCAGCCGAGTTCATGGACAGACGGCTGAACTATAGTTTTTCAGATAATCATTTGTAGGGGCGCTGCTTGCTGCGC
>CAMDEX010000360.1 GCA_945897075.1 Litorilinea aerophila | reverse complement strand
GCTGACCTGCTCCAATTGGTCCAAGTTCGTTCGACTTAGCTCATTTAGCCCAGAGGCCAGAGAAGATTGTTCGAGATAGCGTTCAAAACCCCAGGCATGCGCCAGGAGCTTCTCGCTTCTCAGGCAACTGTTGACTTCGTACACATATTCGCAGCCAGCCAATATGCTGCATAATACCTGGATCAGCTTGGTAGCAGGCGCAAAGTCCGCTTGGCCGCTCTCGCAAGTAACTTGGTCAAAGGATTTTAGGCTACCATCCTGCCGAAAGTAGAGCCCGAGGGCTGCTAACGGCGCAAATTTGGTATTGAATGACTCTTTCGTCAGGCTGAATTCGGTGTCCATGGAAAACTCCTTCCTGAGCTAACTCGAATGAAGTTTTCTCATTATAGCCGATTTCAGGCCGAATCACGGATTTTGGCAGCAATGTTCAGAACTTTTGGGCATAGAAATGCCGTCCGTTTGAATAAAACCGATAGATTTTGCTTCTGTTTGAACAAAAATATGGTGTTAGTTCGCCAGAGCGCAAGCTGACAGCTTGCGTTACAAATACAATGACACAACGTACAGCCTGGAATCAGGCATCTGATGCTTTCAATTCGCTACACGAAGGCGATCTGTCGCTGATCGCTCTGGCGACGCGGGAAGTGACGGCGTTGTTGGGGCCGGTGGATGGAATGGATGTGCTGGAAATCGGCTGCGGCGCAGGGGATGTTTGCGTGGAATTGGCGCGGTGGGGTGCGCTGGTTACGGGCGTAGATGTCAGCGACAGCCAGATTGCCCTGGCCCAGAAGCGAGTGGAGTCAGCCGGGCTTCCCGTCCAACTCTTGCGCGCCGACGCCGCCGACCTCTCCCCTCTGCCCGACGCATCCTTCGACGCGATTGTGGCGGTCTACGTCTTCCCATATGTGGCGGAGATGGCGGCCTGCCTGTCTGAGTGCGCCCGCCTGCTGCGTCCCGGCGGGCGGCTGATCTTCGCCCAGGACCACCCGATCCGTGCCTCGTTTTGGGATGCGGAAATGCAAGAAGAATCGATATTGCCGACGCGCAGCTACTTCGACGACTCGCCTCTGCGCTGGAACTTCGCCGGGAGCGAGGCGGCGATGACCTCCCACCACCGCACGCTGGAGCGGTGGTTTTCATTGCTACACGAAGCCGGATTGGCAGTCAAAAATTTACGGGAACTTCCTCTGCCCGATGGCTGGGCGGATGACCCGGACGTACACGAATATACGCGGGATATTGCGCGTTATCTGCCGCAGGTACTGGTGATTGAAGCAGCCAAAAGATGATGGGATTATGAGATGATGGAAACTGCCTACGCAACTCGCAACTCACAACTCGCACTGCCCACACAGGCGCGCATTTTGGACGTGCAAACTGACAATTACCGCACGAAAACTTTCGTCCTCGACGCCCGCCTGGACGCCTATCCCGGTCAATTTGTGATGGCCTGGCTGCCCCGTTTTGATGAGAAGCCTTTTTCGCTGGTCAACGCCGACCCGCTGACGCTGATGATTACGGCGGTAGGCCCCTTCAGCCGCTTGCTGCACGAAAAACAACCGGGCGATTTCGTCTGGCTGCGCGGGCCGTTCGGCACGGGTTACCGGGTAGAAGGAGAGGGAAAACGGCTGGCGCTGGTGGGCGGTGGCTACGGGGTGGCTCCGCTGCACTGGCTGGCGCGCACGCAACTGGGCGTGGCCGCGTCGCTGACCGCGATCATCGGCGCACGCACCGGGGAGGATATTCTCTACGCAGGGCGTTTTGCGGCGTTGGCGGGAGAAGCCGCGGCGCAGGCAACCGGTTTGCAGACACTTGTCACGACCGAAGACGGCAGCCGGGGCAGCCACGGACGGGTAACCGACGCGCTGACTCCGTTGCTGGACAGGGGCGAGATTGACGCCATCTGCGCCTGCGGCCCCCACGGGATGTTGGCCGCGCTGGAGAAGTTAGGCGTGGCATACGGCGTGGAAACCCAACTCTCCTGGGAAGCCTATATGCGCTGTGGCATCGGCATCTGCGGCGCGTGCGAATACGAGGGAAGTGTATTGTGTATGGATGGGCCGGTGTTGAAGAAAGTGAACAGTGAACAGTCAATGTCATTAAGTTAAGGATTTGGTTCTCGCAACCCAGGCCATTCTACTCGCAAACCAGGCCATTCTATCGGATAAATTGACCCAAAACTGGTTCAAAATAACCATCTTCGGTTATTTTCGAGGCTTTCACAACCTCGTCAAAACCTTAACTTAATGACATTGAGTGAACAGTAATCAGTGGCGCGCAACCCACTGCCCTGAAAAATCGTCCAAAGTCTTGAGTCCTGAGTCGTTTTTCATCCCCCGTGGCGCACAACCGGGCATGAAAAACTGATTACTGTTCACTGATTACTTTCCCCAGCGGCAACGGGGTCAGATCGGACGCAGAAGGAAGGCCGAACCCGGCGCTCGCATTGCGTACCCCATCCAGCACAGCCGCGGCGACGACTTGGGCGGCGACTGCACCGAGCAGGCTGAGTTCAAAGGGAATGTCCAGGCCGCCAGTGCCCAGGGCAAAGAGACAGTCGCCGTCGTACATTGTGTGGGCCGGGCGGGTGGTGCGGGTGGCGCCGGCCTGGGCCATCTGCGCCAGTTTGGTGGCCTGGGCTTTGTTCAGGGGCAGATTGGTGGCGACGACGCCGATGGTTGTGTTTTCGCGCGTGGGCGGGCGGCGAAAGAGGAATTGGTCGAAACGGGCCGTGACGGCAGTGAGAGCGTCGGCCAGTTGACCGCTCGCCGGGTCGCGCGCTCCGGCGATGATGTCGGCGCTGGTCGGGTCCACAATATCGCCGATGGCGTTGACCACCAGCAGCGCAGCCACGACAACGCCGCCCGCCAGCGTCACCGACGCCTGACCCAAGCCGCCCCGACTGGCATTGGCAAGACCGAGCAGTTTGCCCACAGTGCAACCCGTACCCGCGCCAATGCTGCCGCGGCTGTCGTCGCTGGCGCTGGCGCTTTCACAAGCGCTGTAGGCGTTGGCGTCGGTAGGATAGACAGCGGAGCCGTTGTAGGCCAGATCGTAGACAATCGCCGCGGGGACAATCGGCACACGCGCCGCGGGGGTGTACAAGCCATAGCCCCGTTCGGCCAGCCAGCGCACCGCGCCGTGGGCCGCGCCCAGCCCGTAGGCCGAGCCGCCGCTGAGCAGAATGGCGTGTACCCGGTCCACCCCGGCGGTGGGATCGAGCAGGTCGGTCTCGCGTGTCCCCGGCGATGACCCGCGCACATCCACCCCAGCGCACGCCCCATCCGGCGTCAGCACAACTGTACAGCCTGTGCCATTGAGGGCGTCTGTCCAATGGCCCACCAGCACGCCCGGTAGATCACACAAAGCATTCAACATAGGAAGCCTCATTTCGACAGCGGACGGCAGACCGCAGACCGCGAACCACAGACGGCATAACTCCTAATCCGCAACTCGCAACTCGCAACTCCTAACTCGCAACTCCTAACTTCCCTGCCCCATCTTCGCCACGACCTGCCGCTTCAGATAGCCCATCAGCGCGTGCAGACCGCGCAGCCGCTGGTGGCTGATCGCTTCGTGGAGGCCGAGCAGAAAGTAGATGTCTTCCGGGGTGCGCAGCACTTCATCGGGGGTTGCGCCGTTCAGCCCTTCGCTCACAATCGCCGCATAGCCGCGCACGGTAGGCGACTCGCGGGGCACTTCGATGTAGAAGTATACAGCCCCGTTGTCAATCTCCGTAAAGACAAAGACGGCGGTCTGGCACTCGTGAACCTGCTCCATCTGATCGCGGCGGGAGAGGAGGCGTTCGGGCAGGTCGGGCATAGCCAGCGCAAAGTCGAGAAGATACTCCAGCCGTTCCTGGGGCAGGGCCTCGCGGAACTCTTCGACAATCGCACGCAGGGCAGCGGGCAGGGCGTCGATCTTTTCCTCACTGGTCAATTCACTGCTCATCGCGTAGCTTCCTTCGTTGAACCGATTTTCTGCGCAAATAAAAGATGACTGCCGCCAACAATAGCAACAGTCACCTGTCATACAATCCTATGAACGACGCGCCACTTACTTATCGCGCTTGAGGACAGGCAAGCCGTTTTTGCTTTCCGAAACCTGATAACCAGCCGGAACCACATCCAGAGAACCTTCATCCTTCACCTGTTTGGCAAAGAAGTAGAGGGTCTGTTTGGCTCCGTTGCGCAGGGTTGTCTCTGTGCTATGCAGGAAATAGGTGCTGCCCTTAGAATTGGTGTACGAAAATGCCATCTTTCTGTTCCTTTCTCTATCAACGATAGCAATACACTATTGGGTTATTGGGTATTAGATATTGGGGTATTGGGTGACCTCTACGCACTACCCAATATCTGTAGTCCATCAATACATCGTGCACAACGTAGTTGAGAAAACATCAGCACATCGTGCAGCACGTTAACAACCAAAACATCAATAGATCGTGCAAAAGCGTGTAAAATCACCTTATTTCGAGAGGAGAAAGGTGAAAATGGACGCAGAGA
>CAMDEX010000359.1 GCA_945897075.1 Litorilinea aerophila | reverse complement strand
TACTCTCCCCTCTGCGTCTCCGCGCCTCTGCGGGAGATAACTCTTTTTGCCGTCAGTACCTAACCAGTACCTAACCAGTGAAATTCTTGTTATTTGCGCAAGAAAAGAAAAATTTTTGTATACACGGATAGAAAGGAGCACGGATTCTTCTGATCTGTGTTCCTTTCCATCCGTGTATACAACCCTCTTTGGTTCTGGCTTTGCCAAGTTAGGATGAACAGATTGAACGCGATGAACCTGCAAAACAAGACAGTTCTGATTGTAGGCGGCGCGGCGGGCATCGGCCAGGCCACCGCGCTGCTCTGCGCCGAGCGGGGCGCGACAGTCATTGTGGCCGATTTCAACGAGACCGAGGGCAAGGCAACTGCGCAGGCGGCCAACGCCACCTTTGTACGGGTGGACGTGACCGACGAGGCCAGCGTCGCGGCGATGTGCGCCAGCATCGCCCAGACCCACGGCAAGATCGACGCATTGGTGCAGACAGCCGGCATCCTCAAAGGCGCGTATGTAAACCTGGAGGATTTTGAGATGGCAACCCTGCGCCAGGTGCTGGATGTAAACACGGTGGGTAGCTTTCTCTGTGCCAAACACGCCAAGCCCCTGCTGCAAAAGGGCCAGAAACCGGCCATCATTCTCATCTCTTCCCCCGCGGCCTACGGGGTCAGCTCTTCCTACGCCTATGCCATCAGCAAAGGCGGTGTCAGCGCGCTGGGCACGACGATGGCAGGCAAGCTGGCCCCCGAGGGCATACGCGTCAATGTACTCTTCCCCGGCGGCATCAACACGTATATGAAGCGCTCGGTGATCGAAGAAGATGCCCGCCGCAAAGGCGAAGATCCCCAAGCCGCCGTGGACGCCGCCGCCCAGTCAGGGTTGGGTGAACCTTTGGGCGTGGCGCGGGTGCTGGCCTTTCTGGTCAGCGACGAGGCCGATTACGTGCGCGGGTCGGTCAGCACGCGCTAACACAAAGTAGGAACGCAGATTTCGCAGAAACATCAGATTGACGCTGATAATATCTGCGTCAATCATTCCTTTCAGCGCCATCTGCGTCCTCTCTATTGCTTTCTACATCTTTCTGGAGTGGAACAATGAAAATTACAAAAGTAGAAACACTGCTTCTCTCGCGTATGCACGAACGGCACGAGCAGTGGGTGACATCCACCCTGCGTATCGTCAAAGCGGACTGCCCGGTGGTGGTCGTTCACACCGACGACGGGCTGACCGGCATCGGCGAAGCCTGCGCCTATGGCGGGCCGGGGTTGATGCAAGAATGGATAGAGTGGTACAGCCGCCACACCCTCGTGGGCCGAGACCCGCGCAGCACGGCGATTGTACCCCATACCAGCGGGCGCTCTTGGGCGCACGACTGCGCGGTGGCGGGCCTCGACTGCGCGCTCTGGGATCTGCGCGGGCAGATCGAAGGCAGGCGGGTCAGCCAGATGTTGAGCGCCGCACCCCTGGAAAAAGTGCGTCTCTACGCCTCCAGCGGTTGCCGCTACGACTGGCGCATCCGCCCGGAGCAGTTGATTGACGAAGCGCTGGAATACATCGCCCAGGGCTACACCGCCATGAAATTCCGTATCGGCACCCATTGGGCCTGGGACGGCGTGACAGTGGACCGTTTCTTGGGGCTGGTGCGCGAACTGGCCCAGACGGTGGCTGGCCGTATGGAACTGATGCTGGACGGCAACCAGCGCCTCACAGAAGATCAGGCCCTGACGATTGCCAAAGAATTGGATCGTCTCGACTTTACCTGGTTCGAGGAGCCAATTCCCCAAACCGACGTGGACGGCTACGCCCGTCTCAACGGCGCGGTGGATCTGCCCATCACCGGCGGCGAACAGTACACCACCCTGGAACAGTTTCGTCCCTACCTGGAGAAACGGGCCTATGGCATCGTCCAGCCCGACGCGGGTATCTGCGGCATTACCGAGCTGATGAAAATTGCCGAAGTTGCTGACGGCTACGGCATTGGCCTCTGCCCCCATAGCTGGCACAATGGACTGATGTGCATGGCCAATGCCCACGCTGTGGCGGCGCTGCCCAATCCCAAAGTGCTGGAGCTTTGTATGATACAAGGCCCGCTCCAATGGGGCATTTTGGCCGAGAAGCCCACCATCGAGGCTGGCTGGCTGACCTTGCCCACGCGCGCCGGTCTGGGTGTGACTTTGGCGGAAGGGGTGGAGGAAAAGTATGCTTATGTCGAGGGGAATTATTACGTTGATGTAGTTCGTTGAAACCGGGTATGACCGCAGACAGCAGACGGTAGACCGCAGACCGCGACTGCCCGGCGGTCTACCGTCCGCCGCCCGCGGTCTGCCGTCCGCGGTCTACCGTCTGCCGTCCTTCACGAGATTCGTTTCGATGACAGCCACCGCACAGAGTACACACAACGAACCGACTACCGTGGAGAAGCTACGTGGCCTACCCTGGAGCATTGCTGCCGATACGAGCGTCACCATTTATTCCCAGCTCATCTTCTTTGGCTCGGTTTTTATTCTCTTTCTGGACAAACTTGGGCTAAACAAGACCGAAATCGGTTCTCTGCTCTCGTTGATCCCCTTTGCCGGCACCCTCGCGCTTATCATTGCGCCATTTGCCGTGCGTTTTGGCTACAAACGCACCTTTGTCACCTTCTTTGGTCTGCGCAAGATCATCACCTGTTTTTTGCTGCTCACCCCCTGGGTAGCCGCCACCTATGGGCCGGGTGTAGCATCGCTCTTTGTGGCCGCCATCACCGGTGGGTTTGCCCTTACCAAAGCCATCGCCGATACTGCGGCCTTCCCCTGGGTGCAAGAATATATCCCGGACAGTGTGCGCGGCAAGTATTACGCCACCTCCAACCTCTTCGCCACAATAGCCAGTTTGCTGGTTGTGATTAGCGCTGGTTTTGTCCTCGAACGCAGCGCTGGGCTGGGCGGTTTCATGATTTTGATCAGCGCTGGCATTGTGGCTGGCTTTGTCTCGGTCTGGGCCTATGCCCATGTGCCTGGCGGGGCGCGGCGTGCCAACGCCAGCACGATGGACGTGCGCAAGGTGCTGGCTGTCGGGCGCGACCGCAACTTCCGCAGCTATATGTTGGGCATCGGGCTAATTATCGTCGGCTTCACCCCTTTGCTGTCTTTCCTGCCCCTTTTTATGCGCGAGGTCGTCGGCCTGAGTGAAAGCAATATCGTACGCTTGCCCACCGGCGCACTGGCCGGTGGGCTGCTCGCCGGTTATTTGTGGGGCTGGGCCGCGGATCGCTATGGCAGCAAACCAGTGATGATGAGTGGGCTAATTATCCGCCTGCTCCTCCCTATTCTCTGGTTTCTGCTCCCCCAAAATTCCCCCTGGAGTTTTCCCTTTGCGCTGGGCATCGCTGTCCTGCAGGGCATCGGGGATGTGGGCTGGGCGATTGGCTCCGCGCGCCTGCTCTTTGTCAATGTGGTGCCCAGCGCCCAGAGTATGGAATACATGGCGCTCTATTACGCGCTGGCTGGCCTGATTACAGGCTCTAGCCAGATGTTGGGTGGCCGTCTGCTCGACGCGCTGGGCGGTCTCCAGCTTCAGATCGGTGGCTTTCGCATCGATCAATATACAGTGCTGATGACCTCGGCTTTTCTCCTCACCGCAGCCGGGCTTTGGATCTTTCGCCAGGTGCGTGGGGACAGCGGCGTGAGTACCGGACAATTCGCCGGACTCTTCCTGCATGGCAGCCCCATCCGCGCCTTTGAGTCTATGATTCGCTATCACCGCGCCCAGGATGAGCGTTCCGTCGTCTTTATGACCGCACGCATGGGCCAGACCCAGAGCCGTCTGCCCGTGGATGAGATGCTCGACGCTCTGCGTGACCCACGTTTCAATGTACGCTACGAAGCGATCATTTCGATTGCCCGTATGCAGCCAGACCCCCGGTTGACCGATGCGCTGATTGATGTGATGCGCGGCAAGTCGCCCGCGCTCAGCGTCATCGCGGCCTGGGCTTTGGGGCGCACCGGCGACCCCCGCTCCCTGCCACCCCTGCGCGAGGGGCTAAATTCCACCTACCGCTCCATCCAATCCCACTGCGCCCGCTCCCTGGCTACACTGGGTGATCGGGAGAGCATCCCCGATCTGCTGGCGCGTCTGGATTCGGAAAGCGATTATGGGCTACGGGTGGCCTACGCTTCGGCGCTGGGCAAGCTCCAGGCCAGCGAAGCCACCGACGCCCTGCTCGCGCTGCTGCGCGACGCCGACGACGAGAGCATCCAGATGGAGTTGGCCCTGGCTGTGGCGCGCACAGTGGCTCGCACCAGCGGCGACGAGCATTACTTTATCCAGTTGCTACGCCAGACGCGCGGTGAAACGGGCACTGCGCTGGCCCAGGCAGCGGTCGCGCTGCGCCGCAAAGTGAGCCGGTTGGTCCAGGCCGATGCGCAGGCACTGGCCGCCTTCGACACCAGCGGCGATCTGCTCGCACGCAACAATCTGGTGGCGGGTGCAGCCGCGTTGCAGGAATCGCTCCAGCGGCTGCCCCTGGCCCACTTCCCGGCCGCGGC
>CAMDEX010000358.1 GCA_945897075.1 Litorilinea aerophila | reverse complement strand
GGGCGCTTGCTTGCTGCGCCCGGCACACAAGACGGGCGCAGCAAGCAGCGCCCCTACAGTGCAAATCGTTATCTGAAAAACTATAGAACCACAAAACCACCAAGGCACAAAGACACGAAGGAAGAAAGGATTCTTCTTTGTGTCTTTGTGTCTTGGTGGTGAACCTTATAACCGGTCCAGACCGTAACTGGCCGCGCCGAGCAGAGCGGCTTTCGGGTTGAGAATCACATGCACAGGCACATTTTGCAGCAGGGCGGCGAAGCGTCCTTTGGCCGTAAACTCGGCCAGGAATGCGCCGCTTTCCAACACAGGCAGAATGCGCGGTGGGATGCCCCCGCCCAAATAGACGCCGCCGGTTGCCAGCACTTTCAGCGCCATATTGCCTGCTTCTCCGCCCAGAATCGCCACAAACATCTCCAGGGTGGAGCGACAGATGGCGCAGTCGGGCTGGGCCAGGGCTGTCTCCACAATCACCGGCGTCGGATCGGGCGCGCTTGCCAGCTTCTCGGCCAGCCAGCCGGGTTCGTCGCAGCGCCCGGTCTCTTTGTAGAAGGCGTAGATGTTCGGTACTCCCAGCCCGGAGCAGACCCGTTCGTAGCTGATGTGGCCCAGCTTGGCCTGCAGGAAGCGCAACATTTCTAGCTGTTCTTCGTTGGCTGGGGCAAAAGAAGCGTGCCCCCCTTCCGAGGCGTGCGCTTTGTAGCGTTTGCGTTCCCAGGTCAAGAAAGCTTCGCCCAGCCCCGTGCCAGGGGCAACGATGGCAATCGGTGCCTGTTTCACAGGTTGGCCGGGGTGCAGGGTGTACAGATCTTTGGCTTCCAGTGCGGGGACTGCATTGGCGATCGATTCCAGATCGTTGAGCAGTTTGACACTCTTGACGCCCAGGGCCGCCCGCAACCCCGCCTCCTCCATACGCCAGGGCAGATTCGTGACTGTCGCTTTGCCGTCCACCACCGGCCCCGCCACGCCAAAGACCGCGCTCTCGAAGGGCAGATGGGTATGCTGGCGAAAGTCGTCAATCAGCGCTTCCAGCGAGGCGTAGCGCCGGCTGGGAAAGGTGGATTCGGCCAACGGTGCGGTCAGCCCGCTCTCCGCCGCATAGACTGCCAGATTGGTTTTGGTTCCGCCGATGTCGCCTGCAAGTAACATAGGAACTCTCTCCGGGGTTTGTCTTCAACCCAGAGAAACGTGAGGCGTGAAACGTGAGAAAGGCCGATGATCTCACGTTTCACGTTTCACGTTTCGTCAGGAAAATCTAGAAATCAGAAGCAACCGACACGGCCATCCCACTCTCCCCCGCCGCCAGCAGCGCCTCGACAATCGCCAGGTCGGCCAGAGCCTCTTCAGGCGAATTGCGGTGGGGCGCGCCGGTGAGCGCGGATTCGACAAAAGCGGCCAAACCGCGGTGGGTGCTGTAGGGCAGGCCAAAGCTCTCTTCTGTGCGTTCGTCGCCGCGCTGGATGATCAGCTTCTGGGTGGTGACGCGCAGGCTGCCTTGCGTCCCCACTACATGCAAGCCGTTGTCGCCGAGAGGGCTGCCCGCGGCGTAGGTGACGGTGTAGCTTCCGATCACGCCGTTGGCGAAGCGCAGCCACGCGGCGAGTGTATCCGCCGGGGGCAGATCGTCGCGCTGCTGCGCCACCACCGCGCCGACGCTCTCGACCTCACCCAATACCAGGCGCAGACCAGCCGCGTGATGGATGCCGCCGTCCAGCAGAAAGCCGCCGGGGAAGTCACCGCTGCGCCGCCAGGCCGTGCGGTAGTTGGGCGAGCCGGGCGGCACAGGCAGTTGCAGGGAAAAGTCACAGGTCAACGGGCGGCCAATCCGCCCGTCGCGGATGGCTTGGCCCGCCCGCACATAGGCTTCCTCGTAGCGCCAATTCTCCGCCACCATCCAGACCTGTCCGGGGCGCTGGCGGTGCAGATCCAACAGGGGTCTGGCCTGGGCGAGGGAGGGCGCAATCGGCTTCTCGCTGACGACGTGAACGCCCGCGGCCAACGCCAGCGCCGTCGCCTCCGGCAGCAGGGGAATGGGCAGCACAATATCCACCGCATCCAGTTTTTCCGCTGCCAGCAGGGATGGAATGTGATCGTAGATCATCACTGGCTGCGGCAACAGCGCAGCCACCGCCGCGGCGGACGCGTGGGAGCGGCTGTAGACGGCCACCACCTGGCAACGCTCTTGCAGGGCGGCGTAGGCCGGGGCGTGGGCTTTGCGAGCGAATGTTCCAGCGCCGATCAGGGCAAGTCGCAACCGGCTCATTGGGTGTCTCCCTCATCCTTTTTGCCATCGTGGACAATCAGTGCTATCGTGAATATGGAGAGTGAGCAGTGAACAGTTATCAGTGGAGTCGTCACGACTGATAACTGTTCACTGATAACTGCGCTATTATACCGCACCAATCAACCAATCAACCAATGACCACCCCACCACCCGAAGCCGATTTGCTCCTTTTACTGGCCGTTGTGTTGCCGCCGCGCGCGCTGGATCTGTTGGGGCCAGTCGTGGACGAACGCTTCGTCGCTACTGCCTACGGTGAAATCGGCCCGCTGGCTCTGCGTCGCAGCCCTGGCGGGCGGGGTGTCTGGGTGCAGCCCTACAGCGGCCTGCCCTCGCGCACAGACCCCCGCTCCACGCTTCTGGCCGCGCGTGCGTTGGGCGTGCAGCGGGTGTTGAACTGGGACACGGCCATTGCGCTCAACCCGCTCCTCAGCCGGGGGCAGCCGGTGATTGTGGCCGACTACATTGATTTTGTGCGCCACCAGCCCCATACATTCTTCGAGAGCGAAGGCATCACCGGCATCCACCAGTCGCCACCGGTCTGCCCGCAGATGAGCGAGGCATTGGCCCTGGCCCTGCCTATGGCTGCCGGCGGTGTCTATGTGGGCGTGGATGGCCCGCGGCGCGAGACGGCAGCTGAGGCGCGTATGTTTCGTCAGTGGGGCGGCGATCTGCTGGGCTACAATCTGGTGCCGGAGATCGCCCTGGCCGGGGAAGTGGAACTCTGCTACGCCGGTGTGACGACTGTGACCGATGGCAGCGCCGATCGTCTGCCCTTCCCGGCCCGCGGGGAGATGCGCGCCGGGCTGGAACTGGTTTTGGAGGCGCTGCCCCGTTTTGTCGAGTTGTTGTCTGCGCCCGCCACCTGTGTCTGCGCCGAAAGGCTGAACGCGCCGCGCAAAGGGGGGTTGCTGGCGAACGATTGGTGGAAGCGCGAGCAAACATGAACTACACCTTTGAATTTGAGTGGGATCCAGCAAAATTCCGCCGGAATATGCGAAAGCATCGCTACAGCTTTCGTGAGGCCATGACCGTTTTTCGCGATCCCAATCAACAAACCACCTACGATTCTCAGCATAGCAACCTGGAAGATCGCTGGATCACAATTGGCTTGGATGCCAATGGTATACTGAGAGTCGTCGTGCATACCTACGAAGAAGTTAGTGTCAATTCAACGCGTATCCACATTATCTCAGAGGCTGTTGAATAATTCAGACACGAGCGACGCAAACCAACAACCACGGAATACACGAAACACACAGAAAATTTTCTTTTGTCTTCCCTTCCGTGTGTTTCGTGTATTCTGTGGTTAGCCAAGAGCCTGTTGAATAATTCAGGCTCTCAGCGCGTTCTGCCACAAGCAGTGAGGAAATTCAATATGCAAGAAGATGAATTTGAGATGGAAGCCGAATACGATTTTTCCAATGCCGAACGAGGAAAGTTCTACCGTCCTGGCGCTGTGTTCCACGCGCCTGTCTATCTGGAGCCAGATGTGGACGAGTATTTGACCTACCTGGCCGAAAAAAGTCAGATTGATATGCAAGACCTGGTAAATCAATGGCTCCGGGTGACGATGAGATTGTTTGACACCGTAGAACGGGTAGAAGCGTAACTTGACTCGGATTACGCAACTTTACGAGCGTCTGGAACTCCTCTCTGAAGGCGATCCGCCCTGCCATTCCCTCTTTGTGATGGCCCGGCTGCTGGGCGCACCGGATCGTCTGCTCCTCATCGATCCGCCCGCGGATGTGGCGGAACGCTTCACTTTGGCCGAAGAAAACGCGGTTCTCTGCACCGGCGCGCCGGTGGAGAGCGGTCTACCCAGCCTGCAAACCCAGCCCGGCGGTGTAGCCCATCTCAGCATCGGTGCGCATCTGCTGGACATTTACAGCCAGCAGACCGGGAATGTCGTCTACTTTCCCGCACTGGGCATCCTCTGCAGCGGCGAGTTTGGCAGCGATCTGGCCCTGCCGCTGCTCGCGCCTGGCGCGGATGGCAGCGACGCCATCGAAAGCCTGCGTCTGCTGGCCCAAACAGTCAAACAGCGACGGATGGAGCTTTTCATCCCCCGCGTGGGTTCGCTGGGCCGGGATCGGGTGGAAGTGATGGGCCGCCTGGCCGCGGATGTGGGCTATCTGCACGGGTTGCGCCGCACGGTCAACACAGCGGCGGCCCAGGGCGAAGCGCTGGAACGGGTGGAGCAACTGGCCGCCGCCTTCTTGCCGGAGAACCGACGCACGCCCCTCTGCCGGGAAATCCACGAAGAGACTGTGGAGCGGCTGTGGCGGGCGGCCACTTCAACAG
>CAMDEX010000357.1 GCA_945897075.1 Litorilinea aerophila | reverse complement strand
CCCGTGCGCATCGGGCGCAGCAAGCAGCGCCCCTACGCCATAGGAGCAATAGCGCCAGGAGGAAATCTCAATGCCCACACCCTTTCCAGGAATGGACCCTTATCTCGAACGGCCCGGCATATGGGGAGAAGTGCATACACGTCTGATCGTTGCCATTGCCGATGCCCTGGCCGCGCGCCTGCGTCCCACCTATTTTGTCGGCGTGGAACAGCGCACGTATCTGGCTCTCCTAAAGCCAGACGACTTTGCAGGCATTCCCGATGTATTTGTCTTCCAGCCCGCGTGGATGGGCCGCGCCAGCGCGGCCCCCGCCTACGCCAATGGAGGCAGGCCGCTGTTGGCCGAAATCCCCATGCCGGAGGAGGTGGTCGAGCGCTTTTTGGAGATTCGCAACGTACAGACAGCCGAGGTGGTGACAGTCATCGAACTCCTCTCGCCCGCCAACAAAAGCAACCCGACCGGTCGCCAGGAGTACAACGACAAACGGCAGAAAGTATTGTCGAGCAAAACCAATCTGATCGAAATTGACCTGCTGCGCGGCGGTGAATCGCCCCCGCTCTATTGGCGGCAGGAGCAACAGTGCGACTACCGGATTGTGGTCAGCCGCGCCTGGCAGCGCCCCCACGTAGACGTCTATTGCATTGGGCTGCGCCAACCGCTGCCGAGTATCCCTGTGCCTCTGCGCCGTTCCGAAAGCGAACCCAGCCTGGAACTCAACCAGCTTCTCCACGACCTCTACGACCGGGCCGGCTACGATCTCTCGGTGGATTACAGACAGCCGCCCTCGCCGCCCCTCTCCGACTCCGATACAGTCTGGGCGGACGCGCTCCTGAAAAGAGTCCCCGGCACTTCGGAAAGCGCCGGGGACTTTTAGGAACTGACTGCTGCAATGCTTGCCCCCTCTTCCATATCCTTCGGCCCCTATCTGCGCCAGATGCGCAAACGCGCCGGTATGACCCAAAGCGATCTGGCCGCGGCTGTGGGTTACAGCGTCTCCTTTGTCTGCAGCCTGGAGAAGGAGAGCCGCCAACCCGACATGGCGACGGTGGCCCAGGCGCTTGTCCCCGCGCTGGGCTTGCAGGACGAACCCCATTTGGCCGCCCGCCTGGTGGAATTGGCTGCGGCGGCGCGCGGCGAGCGTCCACCCGCCACACTCTCCTCCGCCCGGCGCAGCCATATCACCCAGAGCGACGAAGAACGGCCCAACCTGCCCACACCGCCCACGCCGCTGCTGGGGCGCGCGGGGGAAGTACACGCCCTCTGCAACCGGCTGCTCGGCCACGGCGGGCGGCTGATGACGCTGCTTGGCCCGCCGGGGATCGGCAAGAGCCGTCTGGCGTTGGAGATCGCCAGCCGTCTACAAAGCGCGTGGCGCGACGGTGCGCTCTTTGTGGCCCTGGCCGCGCTGGATGATCCGGCCATTTTTCCCGCCACCCTCGCCCGCGCCCTGCATCTGTCTGTGGAGGCCAGCCAGTCGGCCACGGCCCGGCTGATCAGCCATCTGCGCCGCAAGGAGATGCTGCTGGTGTTGGACAATTTCGAGCAGATCATCCCGGCCGCGCCGCTGGTGGCGGAACTGCTGGCCGCCTGTCCGGGGCTGCGCGTGCTGGTGACCAGCCGGGAGCGTCTGCATCTGCGCGCCGAACAGCGGGTGCGCGTGACGCCGCTGGCGCTGGAGGCCGCGTCCGCGCTCTTTCTCCTGCACGCCCAGGCCGTGCGCGACGAATTTTCCCTGGCCGAGAGTGACCGGGCCACGATCGCCGCCATCTGCCGCCGGCTCGACTGTCTGCCTCTGGCCATCGAACTGAGCGCGGCGCGTATGGACCTGCTTTCGCCCCGCCATCTTCTGGCCCGGCTGACCGAAAAGCGGTTGGAGCTGCTCAACGACGGCCCGCAAGACCTGCCGCCCCACCAGCGCACTCTGGCCGCGGCCATCCAACGCAGCTATTGCCTGCTCTCCGCCGCGCAACAGCGCCTCTGGCGCGGGCTGGCCGTCTTTGCTGCGAGCTTTGACGCCGGGGCAGTGGCCGCGTTGGCTCTCGACCCGGCTGGGCTGGAGCTGCTGGCGGCCCGCAGTCTGATCCAGCCGGAGCGACAGGGCGAGACAGAATCCTACCGGATGCTGGAAACGCTGCGCGCCTACGCCAACGAACAATTGAGTGCGGCCGGAGAGGAAAATAGCCTGCGTAGCCGCCACGCAGCCTGGCTGTTGGGGCTGGCCCGCCAGGCCGACGGCGCGCTGCGCAGCGGCTCCCGCCCGGAGTGGCTGGCCCGGCTGGACAACGAAATGGACAACCTGCGCGGCGCTCTGGGCTGGGCCGTGCAGTCCGAGCCGGAAACGGCCCTGGCCCTGGCCGGGACGTTGCAGGAGTTCTGGTATAGCCGCGGCTACAACGACGAGGGGCGGGAATGGCTGCGCCGGGCACTGGCCGCCGCGCCCGGCGCGTCGCCGGCGCGGGTGCGGGCGCTGAATGCGCTGGCCCAACTCTTGGGGCAACAGAGCGATTATGCCGCAGCGCAACGCCATTTGGAGCAGGCGCAAGCGTTGGCCCAGTCGCTTGACGATCAAGCCGGGCTGGGCGAGGCGCTGCGTCTGGCCGCGTGGGCGGCCAACGACCGCCACGACCAGGCCACAGCCGTTGCCCTTTTTCACGAAGCACTCGCCATTTTCCAGGCGCTGGGCGACAGGCTGCACGCCGCCGACGTTCTGACCTCCCTGGCGCATTTTGGGGTACTCACGCCGGGGGCGGACAAAAGGCAGATTCAGCGTTGGCTGGAGGAGAGTCTGCTCGTCTTTCGCGCGCTGGGGGATCTGCCGGGCCGCATCTTTGCGCTGCACCAGCAGGGGCTATTGGCCGTGGCCGGGGAAGCCTACGCCGACGCCGCCCGCCACTACGACGAGGCGCTGGGCTTGGCCCGCGCTCTGGGCCAGAAGCCGGAGATCGCCTGGGGGCTGGCGCTGTTGGGGGAAGCCTATTGGTTGATGGCGGATCTGGAGCGGGCCGATGTCTGCTGGCAAGAGGCGTACCAGCAATTTATCGCCTTGGGCAGCCGGGAAGCGGTCGCCATCACCCAGCACCATTTGGGACAGGTGGCGCGCCGCCGCGGTCGTTGGGAGCAGGCCGCCGCGCTCTACGCCGAGAGTCTGGCCGTCCACCAGGCCGCGGGGGATCGGGAGATGACGGCCCGCTGTCTGGCCGGGTTGGGCGCGCTGGCCCTGGCGCGCGGGGAGCGGGCAGAGGCAAGCCGTTTGCTGGGCGCGGCCAAGACAATTTTTGACACGCTGCCTCCCTTTCTCGCCCCGGCCGATGCGGTGGAATGGGCCGGGATGCTCGATAATATTAAGTAATCAGTAATCAGTTTCTCATCAGCAATTCCCGGAGGTTGGGTAAAGAGGGGTGTTGAGAGCGGGATAGGGAAGCAAGGAAGGAGTTTTGCGAATATAAAAAGGTCGGATGTGTCTGTGCATAGCGGTGTGGAGCAGACCGCCCCGGACATCCGTGCGGAGCGCTTCGTCAAAAAGGTAGAGCCAGGCACCTGTGGCGTTGGCAAGGTAGCCTTGCAGGGCGGGGCTGGCGTCGGCCGCGTCCAGCGCCATAGTCGTTAATTTTACTCAGCCAGCGCCTGCACCAATTCCCGGCAGAAGTCGGGGATGTCGGCCACCACCCGCCCCCAAACGATATTCCCGCTGCGAAAAGCAGCCTCGTCGCGCCAGGTGGCCCCGGCGTTGAGCAGGTCGTCTTTGATACCCTCGCTGCCGGTAGATTCGTGGCCGGCCACAATCCCCGCGCTGATACCCACCAGCCCGGCGTGACAGATCATCCCCACAATTTTGCCGCTGTCGTAACAGCCCTTCACCAACCGTTTGACCCCGGCATAGCGGCGGATTTTGTCCGGTGCCCAGCCGCCGGGCACGACAACCCCGTCAAAGTCCGCAGCGGACACGTCGTCGCAGCCCACGTCCGCTTTGGCTTGTAATGCCACTTTGCCCGTATAGACCTCCCCCGCTTTGAGTCCCACAGCCACGACCTTAGCGCCCTCTTCTTGCAGACGCATAAAGGGCACGTAGAATTCCAAATCTTCAAAGCCGGGGCCGACCAGATAGGCGATGCGTTTGCCTTGCAGTTTCATCTTCTCTCCTGACGTTGCAACTAAACCACAAAGACACAAAGTCACAAAGGAAGAAAAAGAATTGATTGCTTTTTTTGTGTCTTTGTGTCTTTGTGGTAAAGAAATTACGATGGCGCTACAGTCTGTAGATGCGCCGTAGATTTTCCCCCAGAATCAAGGCCAATTCCGCGTCGGTGAAGCCCACATCGCGCAGACCGTTGACCCCGTGGCTGGCAACACCCGATGGCGAGTTGGAGCCGAAGACCACCCGATCCGCGCCCACCTGCCCGCCCCGCACCACATTTTTGACAGAAATCGGTTCGGCCGCGGCGATGAGTGTCGTGCCCAGGTAGATGTTGGGGTTGGCGACCGCGGCGGCCACAGCCAGACCGATCCACTCCCGGTAGCCCATGTGATCCATAATGATCGTCACCCCCGGATGGCGGGCGGCCAGCGTAGCGATGTATTCCGGCGAGCAGCCGCTGAG
>CAMDEX010000356.1 GCA_945897075.1 Litorilinea aerophila | reverse complement strand
CGCCTGGTTGATTTCCATGTGGCAGACAACAACCGTATGGCCTGCGGTATGGGATCGCTGGACTGGGCAAAGATTATCGGCACACTCAAAGATATCGGCTACGACGGCGCGATTACCGTCGAGTTTGTGGCCCCGCTGGACCGCACCCCCGCCAACCCCTACAAAAACGCGGTCGCTTCCGCCGAATCCGAACTAACGCCCGAACAACTCAAATTCATCGAGGATCACGGCAGCGGTGTACTCTCGGAAGAGTTCTATAGCTGGCTGGTCGAAGAGACGGCGAAGACGCTGCTGCCCTTGATTTAAGCGGCGGACCACGACTATTTTCATTACGTATTGCGTCGGCTCAATTGGAGCCGACGCAATACTGCTAAAAAAAATCGGCGGCTTGAAATTTACTGCTTAGCCATGGCTACCTGTCGAGGACAAAAGACGATGGCGAACAGCGAACCAACGATCAACACAAGCGGTGGTGCCACCGTTGGCAATAGCGTGCAGACTGGCCGCGACTTTGTGGGCCGCGATCAGACTATTACCACCACAAATGTCATTTTTTGGATAACAGTAGGCAGTAATTTTGTTGAATATTTGGAGGATAACCGCCAAAATGAGCGGAAAAAACTTAAAGAATTAGAGGAAAAGAAAAGGACAAGTTCATCCTCTAATAAAACAACAGATTCAGGCATCGATAGTTCAAGCCAAAGGATAGCAGAATTAGAACAAACGATAGCAGAACTTGAGCATTTTGATTGGCCCAAGGCCGAACAATCCTATCTCGACAAAGTGATCAAACTCTACGACCGTGTACGAATTCTCGGCAATTCGATTGATACGCCACTGGGCGATGTTTTTACCCAAGTCTACATTTTGGACAAACCGACTGCCCATCAGCGACACGATATAGAAAACCTACGCAAACAAGGTCTTGACCGCCTTGACTTTCAACGCCAACCAGGGATACGCACTCGTGGGATAGAACTTGTCAGAAGCCGACAGAATCTCTTTATACTGGGAAAGCCAGGCGCAGGTAAGACGACCTTTCTCAAATATATTACCCTTCAAGCCGCTCGCAAGCAATTACAATCTATCCCGATCTTTATTTCACTCAACCAGTGGGCCGACAGCAAATGGGGCCAAGGTGATAAGGCAGCACTGCTGCCCTTTATTATTGAACAGTTTGAGATTTGTGACTTCCCTGACGCAGCACCCTTTATCAACTATCTCTTGCAAGAGGGACGAGCGATTGTACTGTTTGACGGCTTGGATGAAGTGAAACAAGAGCAGTTGCAACGTCATCGCCTGACCCGCCTGTTGCAAGAGTTTGCCCGTAAATACGATAAATCTCAACATCTGATCACCTGTCGAATCGCGGCTAGTGACTACGCTTTTGCCGGTTTTGCCGATGTGGAGGTGGCCGATTTTACGCCTGAGCAGGTGGACGAATACGCCCGCCATTGGTTTGGCAAGAACACAAAGAAGGCGGAAGCCTTTGCTCACGAAATTACCCGCCCAGAAAACAGAGGGCTGGCCGAACTCGCCAATACGCCCCTCTTGCTCTCTATGCTCTGTTTGACCTTTGACAATGCCATGCGCTTTCCGCCCAACCGGGCCGAGCTATATGAAGATGCCCTGGAAGCCCTGCTGCGCAAATGGGACAGCAGCCGCCAGATTCAGCGGGACGAAATCTATCGTCAACTTTCCCATAAACGCAAGCTGCACCTGCTAACGACCATTGCCGTCCCCACCTTTGAAGAGGGGGAACTCTTCTTCCGCCAACGGGACCTGGAAAAACGGATTGTCGACTATCTGGCACGTCTGCCCGATGCGCCCCCCGCGGACACGATTGACGGCACTGTAATTCTGAAAGCAATGGAGGCCCAACACAGCATTCTGGTGGAGCGGGCACAGGGCATCTACTCTTTTTCCCATCTCACCTTTCAGGAATATCTGACCGCCCGTTATCTGGTCGAAAACCAGGGGAGAGGTGTGATAGACCGGTTGATCGCCAAGCATCTGCCTGACCCCCGCTGGCGCGAGGTTTTGCTCCTGACGGCCAGCCTGCTGGAGAATGCAGATGACTTTGTCGCTGCCCTGCGTACTACAACCCAGAGATTGTTGACATCCGCGCCTAGAGTAGTCCAGCTATTGAGATGGGCAGACGAACGAACGACGGCTGGCAATACGCCGACTGAGCGGCGTATTGCCGTTCGAATAGCGTACATTTTTCTCGATCCAGATATCGCTCGCTCTTCTGCTCGCTCTCTCACTCGCGTTCCCGCTCTCGATCCCGCTCGTGCTCCCGTTCTTGCTTTCGCTCAAGCTCTCACCCAAGCTCCCGCACGCGCTCTCGATCGCGTGCGGGAGCTTGCTCGCACTCTTGCTTTCGCCATCGCACCAGCGGTTGGCGTTGACTATGTACTGTATTACGCCTGGTGTAATGCTACTCTGTTTACCGACGACTTTCTCGACCGTCGAGGTAAAGATTGGCAGGCTGCCATGCAGGGTTTTTCCGATTTATTGACGGGTGTCATCGACCTGGCCGACGAAGCCGGGTCGGCAAATGAAGCCGGATTGGTTGAGGTGGCCCGCCGTCTGCACAGCCTCCTGCTTCCCTCGATTACAGCTTCTGGGCAGGAATGGCAGAAATATGCGGACGCACTATTTGCCATTCTGCGCGACGAACGGGATTTGGCACACGACTGGGGGTTCACTAAAAAGGATATTGACACACTCAACGACTACTTCTACGCCAGCGAGCTGCTGGTGCAATGTCTCCAAGTGGCGGTCATCTCGGATCGGCAGGCGATTTTAGCTGGGCTGTTGTCGCCGCCAACAGGCTGACGATTTCGACCTTCCCGGAAGCGCCCAGACGATTGTGGGAATAGGAATGTTCTGCTGGCCGCTTCCGGGAGGGTTGCCTCTATCTACCCCTATCCACCCCACGATTTTGCTAAGACGGCAACCCAGAGTAAAATTGTTCTGCCTGTTTGACGATTCCCCGTTGTATGGATCCAGCAGCGCCCCATCCTATGGCCCATTCCCTGACCCAAATCTGGACAGACATACCCGATGACCCGTTCAACGTTGACCCATTTGGAATGCGGCAAATGCGGCGAAAGCTACGACGCTGACCGCCTGATGAACCTCTGCCCGGCCTGCAACCGTCCTCTTCTGGCCCGCTACGATCTGGTCAAAGCCGCCCAGACATTGACAAAAGAGAGTCTGATCGAACGGGAACCCTCTCTGTGGCGCTACGAAGAGGTGCTGCCTGTGCGCCGGGACGACGCCTGTCTGCGCTTGGGAGAAGGCTGGACGCCGCTGGTGCAGGCGGGCGGATTGGGTGCGGCCATCGGCTGCGCCAACACATACATCAAAGACGAATCGCTCAACCCCACCGGCAGTTTCAAAGCGCGCGGGCTGGCGCTGGCCGTCAGCCGGGCCTACGAACTGGGCGCAAAAGAGCTTGCCATCCCCAGTGCGGGCAACGCGGCCGGCGCAATGGCGGCTTATGCGGCCGCGGCTGGTCTGCCTGCCCACGTCTTTATGCCCGCGGATGTGCCGATGACCTTTCGGGTGGAGTGCAAAATCCTGGGCGCAGCGGTGACGCTGGTAGACGGGCTGATCACCGACTGTGGCGTAAAGGTGCGCGAGGGTGCGCAGAAGTATGGCTGGTTCGACGTCAGCACCCTCAAAGAACCGTACCGGCTGGAGGGCAAGAAGACGATGGGCTACGAGCTGGCCGAGCAGATGGGCTGGCAGTTGCCCGATGTGATCATCTACCCCACCGGCGGCGGCACTGGGCTGATCGGGATGTGGAAAGCCTTTGACGAAATGGAAGAGATGGGGCTGATCAACAGCAAACGACCGCGGATGGTCAGCGTGCAGAGTACAGGCTGTGCCCCCATCGTGCGCGCGTTTGAGGAGGAGAGCGAACACGCCGAGATGTGGCAGGGGGCCAAGACAGTGGCCGATGGGCTGCGCGTCCCCGCCGCGGTGGGCGATTTTCTGATCCTCAACGCCATCCGGCAGAGCGGCGGCACGGCCATCGCCATACCTGACGAAGAGATGATCACCCACGCCCGCACAATGGGCCAGCACACAGGCATCTTCCCTGCGCCGGAAGGGGCCGCCTGTCTGGCCGCCCAGATTCGTCTTTTGCAGAACGGCTGGATTCAGCCGGAGGAGAGCGTCGTCCTTTTCAACACAGGCACGGGGCTAAAATACGCGCATCTGTGGGCGTGAGATATGTGGAATCTGTAGGTGCGGTTTGCAACCGCACATCTACCGGCGAAAGTGCGGTTGCAAACCGCACCTACAACAATCCGTAAATTTCGTAATCCGTGTTCTCTTTTCGTCCCACCGCGGTCTGTGAAAATCGACAACAATCCGTACATTCCGTAATCCTGTTCTTCTCATCGTTCCTTTACTAGAAAGACAGTCCATTGGCAAAAATTTCCCGAAGCCGGGCCGCGGTCGCGGGGCCGGCAGAAACACACGAACACCTGACCCGGGGCATCAATCTCATCGCAGATCTGCTTGCGCCCACACTGGGTCCTATCTCCGGTCACATCGCCAGCCAGCGCGACACCCGCGGCCCCGAACT
>CAMDEX010000355.1 GCA_945897075.1 Litorilinea aerophila | reverse complement strand
ATTTGGTTCTCGCAAACCAGGCCATTCTACTCGAAAACTAGGCCATTCTATCAGATAAATTGACCCAAAACTGGTTCAAAATATCCATCTTCGGTTATTTTCGAGGCTTTCACAACCTCGTCAAAACCTTAACTTAATGACATTGACTCTCCACTGCGCTCGGACAGAGCGGGTTACAGGCGGCGGACAACGGCCCGACGAGTGATCCACCCCCAATCAGCAGCGGCGCGGCCTATGCCCCCGGCGAAGTATTGGTGGGTGTGCGCCGCGCTGCGCTGCCTTTGGCCAGAGAGAGCGACGCAATCAAAGCCATTGGCACGCTGTCTGCATTTGGCGGGCTATCCCTGACCGACACAGAAGTTTTGCAGATCAGCGACGCCGCCAATGCGCCCCTCTTTCTGCGCCTGTATGTGGCAGAGGGCAGGGAGATAGGGACGATTGCCCGCCTGCAGGCAGACCCGGCCATTGCCTTCGCCGAGCCGAATTGGATCGCCCACGCCGCGGTGATGAATGGCGATGAAATGCCCACGCCGGTGCTGCCCAACGACCCGCTCTTTCGGACCAACCAGTGGGCGATGCAGCGTATCGGCGCGTCCCGGGCCTGGGCCATCAGCCAGGGATCAGCAATTCGGGTGGCAGTGGTGGACAGCGGCATTGACCTCAACCACCCGGAATTTGCCGGGCGGCTGTTGGCGGGCAAAAATTATGTGACCCCTGGCGCAACGCCCCAGGACGATTCGGGCCACGGCACCCACGTCTCCGGCATTATCGGCGCGGCGCTGAACAACGGGGAAGGGGTGGCCGGGCTGGCCCCGCATGTGCTGATTGACCCGCGCAAAGTCCTGAACAGCCTGAACAGCGGCACAGTAGCCAACATCGCCCAGGCTATCCGCGACGCTGCGGATGGGGGTGCGAAAATTATCAATCTGAGCCTGACGACAGACCAGCCAAGCAGTGTGTTAGAATCGGCGGTCAACTACGCACTGGGCAAAGGGATTTTGCTGGTGGGGGCGGTGGGCAACTCCGCACCCAATCCAGTCTGGTGGCCGGCGGCATACCCGGGCGTGCTGGCGGTGGCGGCCACAGATCGTTCGGATCAGCGCACCTATTACAGCCACACTGGCGCGGTGGACTTGGCCGCGCCGGGCGGTCTTTCCAGCCAATTGATCCACAGTACCTGGCCCACAGGCATCAACTGCCCAACAGTCGGCCCCAATTATTGCACGGCCGTTGGCACAAGTATGTCCGCAGCCTTTGTCAGCGGCACGGCCGCGTTGGTCTGGGGTACTCGTCCAGACCTCTCGCTGGTGCAGATCAAAAACATTCTACTGGAAACGGCGCGCAAGACAGGCGCGCCCAGCACAGATGTAGGCGCGGGGCGGCTGGATGTGCAGGCTGCTGTGCGCCAGGCGCTGCTCAGCGACGTGCGGACCTCCCGTGCCCAGATTTCCGGGTTGGTGGTCGTTGGCGCTCCTGCCTATACCGAAACCCTGACGCTGGACAACCCCAGCGGCGATCCGATCTTCTGGCAGGCGTCTGTGACGGACGGCAACGATTGGCTGGCTGTACAAAATGCCAGCGGTGGCACCCGCTACGGCGAACCGACGCAGCTTCCCTTGCGTCTTTCGCCGACGCTTTTGCCTATCGGGGACTATGCCGGCGCGCTGCGCATCACCGGTACCCGGACAAACAACTCTCAAGTAATCCTGACAATTCCGGTTGATCTGCATGTCCGTTCGGCGCTACACACAGTCTACCTGAGCCAGATCGGGCGAACGACGACACCCCTGGAATGGCAAACCCCGGACGCCAACGGCAAGCAATCTATGCAGATGACCGACAATAGCAGTGCCGGGTTGCCTTTACCCTTTACCTTCTATCTGGAATCCCAGACGGTGACGACGATTCGTCTCTATTCCGATGGGTTTATGACCTTTCCCGCCAGCGAAAGTGTGGCTGCGCTGCCCGTCGCCTGTACCCCCGACGCGACAGCGGCTCAACAGGCCATCTACGGCTGGTGGACTGATTTGAACCCCTCTCTCGGCGGCAGTGTCAGCACTTTTACGAGTCTATCCGGCGCGTATGTGGCGGAGTTTCTCGATGTCTCGCTGTCCGCCGCCACGACAGCCGCCGATCGCGTGAGCTTTCAGATTGCGCTCTTTTCCAACGGACGGGTGAAGCTGAACTATGCAGATCTGCCTGGGACAGCCGGGGATGTGGTGGTGGGTATGGAAATGAACGAGGGGCTGCTGTCCAGCCGGATCGCCTGCCGCAAGGGAAAGACAGCGTTGGGTTTGCTGCCCCTGGCCGGGCAGACGATTGTAATCGAAACGAATGATTTGCGCTGATGGCGGATAGAGGGTAGTGGATATTGGGTAATGGGTATTGGGTAAGCACGACCCAATACCCATTACCTAATACCCAATATCCACTACACCACACAAAACATCGGGATTTGAACCGAAGCCAACCCGCGCTTCGTAGCTTCCCGGCGCTGTCTCCGGGTTCAGATTTACGTCCAACTCCACCCGCATCAACTCGCCTGCTCGCCACGCGCTGGTGGGGAAACGTTCCAACGCACCGTTGGGGTGTAGCAGCAATTCCCCCCACACGCCGCCGGCATCCACAACCCGGGCAAATGGCTGGTAATCGGCGCGCACTGGTGCGGTGGCGCGCAGCCAGAGACGCAGATGAACCCAGCCGCTGGGCGGGTGCATCCGTTCATCCTGTGCGGTCACACGCGCTGTAACCACTTCGCAGGCGGCCAGCTCGATGGCCGGGGCGACTTCCACGCCGGGGTAGAGCGCATTGGCGGCCAGTGCAGGCAGCGCAGCATAACGGGTAGCCAGAGCATAACCGCTCAGTTTGATGCCGGTCGGGTATTGCTCTGTGACAAGCGGGTAGTGATCGTCCAGCCATTTTTCCACCAACCCCAGATCATCCACGCCCGCCAAATGGCTCTGCAAAAGCCAAAGAGTCTGTGCGCCCATCGCCGTCTCAATCCCTTGCAGAGGTGGGCCGATCACATCTTCCATCTGTTCCGGTGTCAGCGGCCCGCCAAACAGCCCAAAGATAGGCAGGCGATCGGCCGCAATGCGCTGCTCCAGATACCAGACCACAGCCGGGCGCAGATAGTTGACGTGGGCCACCCCACTCGCGGCAAGACCGGGTGAACCATCCTGATAGTCTGCGATGTAGGCCGCAGCCGCCCGCCAATCCTCGCGCAGCATTCCCGGCGTCCACAGCACAGGCAGGGCCGCGGCCAGCAGTGCCCCACCCACCACAGAGCTGCTCCATCCCAGCCAACGCCAGCCGCGGGCAAGGGATGTCACTGCCTGCGCCGCCGCCCACAGGACAAAAGGGGCCAGGAAGAGATGGTAGCGATCCTCCTTGAAAATGTCGGCGTTGATCGTCTGCAATAGCCCAGCGATGAGCAACGGGGGGATGCTCCACAGCGCCAGCAACAGCCCGACCCGCCGCTTCCCGCGCCAGGCAACGCCGGTCAGGGCCAAGAGCGCAAAGAAGAGCACTCCACCCGTTACCGCCCAGCCATCCCAATCCGCCCGCCAGAGGGTAAAGACCTGCATCTGCCGCCATAGCTGTGCGCCAAAGCCAGCAAACGCTGCCGCATGTGGGCTTTCGGCGTCGTTGATTAGCCAGGCGTTACGCGCCAGGGGCAAAAAGAGCAGTGCGCTCATGCCCAGTATTGCCACCCCTTCAGCCAGCAGCCGCCAGCGTTTCCAGGCCAGCACAAGCAGCGTGAGTCCCAGACCGGGCAAAAAGAAGGCGGCGAAAAGATAGCTGTAGAGGGCGTAGGTGAGAGCGAGAAGCAGACTGAGCCAGTGTAGAATTCGGAAGGGGGATTGGGGATTGGGGATTGGGGATTGGGGAATTGTGAATTGTGAATTGTGAATTGTGAATGGGGGAGGGGAAAGCGCAGCGACCAGAAAATAGGTGGCCCAGACGAGGGCGGTGGTTGCGGGTTGGAACATGCGCAGTTCCTGGCTGTACCAGACCAGCGACGGGCTAAGGGCGACGAAAAGCCCAGCCAACAGCCCAGTGGCCCGCCCGCTGAGCCGGGTTGCCAGGAGCAGAACGCCCAGAACAGTCAGAATACCAAGCAGACTGCCCAGAGCGCGCAGGGCTACGTCGTTCTGTTGCAGACCGAACAGGGCAAGAAATTGCTGCCAGACGTGGAGGGTCAGGTAGTAGGCGGGGGGGTGTTTTTCCCGCACCAGTTGGAAGCCGATCTCCCAGATTTGGGGCGGAGGGTAAGAGGCCCAATCGAGGGAGACGATCTCGTCAAACCAGAAGCTGTGATAGCCGAGCCGCCAAAAACGGGTGAGCGCGGCCACGGCCAGGACGAGGAGTTCGGGGAGAGGCGCTCCGGTCAAACGGGCAATCCATAAATTCTGAAATCCGTCTTCTTTTTTCATATCAATAAAAACAGGGACGCAGCGCCACACTGCCCGCCACTCGCCACTTGCCACTTGCCACTTGCCACTCAATGTCATTAAGTTAAGAGATAAAGAAGTTTTCAAAGGAAGGGAATGTGGACGAAAGGGAAGCTTTTGTGGAAAATTGAACAGGATGGATGAAGGTTGCTTCAGGTCATAAACCGAAGGAGAAAAA
>CAMDEX010000354.1 GCA_945897075.1 Litorilinea aerophila | reverse complement strand
CAAGCAGCGCCCCTACAGGGCAAATCGTTACCGGAAACACAACTGCCCCGGAGGTCGAATCCTCCGGGGCAGTTGTGTTTTCATCAGCTTTGGTAATCCGCACCAGATTTCAAAGTCCCCGGCACTTCCAGAAAGTGCCGGGGACTTTGGAATCGCCTTATTGCAAAAGCGCAACCCCTTGCGCGCCTGTTGTCACCCCTGGATTGATGGCAGCCCCAAATGCCACATACGAGACGAACGTGCCATAGATTTCGCTGTGGTTGCCGTGCGAGTAGGTGCCGGTCAGAACAAAGTAGGCAAACCCGCACACGGTGTAGGTGAGGTTGCTGCCGTTGCCCTGAGTTTCAGCAGGATCGTAGAGGATAACGGTGACCATTTCTCCGATCCACGCGTTCAGGTTGCCCTGCACAGGATTGAACGAGACCCCCGGATCGCCGCTGATCAGATCGCCGATGGAGAGTGTATCGCTGCGCGAGGGGTCGTTGATGTTGGCTTGCAATGTGGGTGTGCTGGGGTTTTGCCCTGTCCAACGCACCCAGCCAAAGTTGCCCGGTCCGTTTCTCTCTCCCCACAGAACCACCGGCTGTCCCAACACCCACTCACCCTCTTCCACGACAAAGGGCATCAGATTGTCGGACTCACTGATTTGCCCGGCGGCTGCGCTGGCATGCGCGCCTACCTGAATCTCGTCAAGACCAAACAGACCGGAGATGAATGTGGGAACGGAGAGTCTGGCCCACACATCGGTTGTGCTGCCAGCAGTGACTGTGTATGAGGAAAGCTGGACATCGGCTTTGTTGGCGGCCAGGATATCCTGCATACGTGCGATTGCCGTGTCTTCCGACTGGCCGCCGGCCAGGTCACGCGCGCCGGCCAACGCGGCTGCGTCGGCGGCAAATTGCATCTGACGCTGCATGACTGTGCCATAGCCCAGGTCCACCACAATAGCCAGCATCCCGATGAAGATCATCAGGAAAAGGGAAAAGAGTACCAGAGATTGGCCAGATTCTTCTCGATGGGGTTGTCGGGGGGAGTGGCTATCCTTTGGCTGTATCGTATGCAACTGCGTGTTCAGTATATGAGTGGGCATAGAACCTCGTCCGAATTGATAGAATAAAGACGAACTTGTCTTATCGGAATGTGATCGTCTCTGCTTGTGCGCGAACTGTCACCGATGGGAGGGTCAATGTCAGAAAGATCAATGGGACATTGTAAGACAAATCCACCTTCAACGTCTGTCTGGCCGGACTTCCTTTGTTTGCGTATGTAATCGTCGAGGTAGCGCTACCGCCGCTAACACCGCCACGTTGCAGTTCAGCATCGAGCACGGCCCGCAGAGCGCTATCACTCAACTGCTCTGCTGCGCCAGCAAACGCCGCTTCGCGTGCAGCATTCACCACAACCGTATAAGCGTGAAAGACCCGCCCGAAGTCGAGTACAGCGGCCAGGATGAGCAGAATCACGGGCAAGATGATCGCCATCTCGATCAAACTTTGCCCTTGTTCGTGCCTGCCCAACAAAACGCGCCAGCCGCTTGGCTGTCGTTGTGGCGGTGTCGCTTCCATTTGATCCTTTCGTGTCGCAACCGGACTAGGCATCGTTGTATTCCTTGCATCATTGTAGAGGAATTTGTGATCAAATGTCCCCCCACGTATGTACTACTTTCTATCGGCATTTTGCCTGGGTTTGCCACTGCGCTATATGGATGATCTCTTGGTGCGACGCACCAAAATGGGAATCGCGTAGGGACGCTGCTTGCTGCGCCCGTTGTTCGCCGGGCGCAGCAAGCAGCGCCCTTGCCGAACTCTCACCCAGGCCAAACCCGTCGTTCGGTACTAGACAAGTCCAGGACAAGCGTACCATTGCCATCGAAGCCAAGCAGCGATATTCTGAGGGCACACAGAAAATAACACACCCGGCACTGCCGGATTGCTGACGGAGACAGAGCCTATGAACAAAATCTAAAAACGGATTCTCGCCACAGACTACCTTTACTGCTATACAGTTGAAACCAATTCAATCTATCAAACCAAACTTAGGAGATCACAATGTCCAACTTGCTCAAGAACTACCTGTATGTGAAGAACCTGGTCACCGTCGCCGAGAACGAAGAAGGCCAGGGCCTGGCTGAATATGGCCTGATCATTGCGCTGGTTGCTGTCGTCGCTATCGCCGGTGTCACTGCCTTTGGCGATGACATCAGCGCCTTCCTTGATGGTTTGGGCGCAGAATTCAGCTTCTAGCCAGCCGCCCCGTTTGTGGCAGCCACAGGCGGGCAAACAATCTAGCGAAGACTGTTCATGACGAGGGGAGGGTGGGCGATGCCCGCCCTCCCCTCGTCATAGTTGATGGAATGGTTGAAAGAGATTTGTCCACTCTGGGATATTGTAACCAGAAGAGCAAGCGGAGCGTGCAATGAAACAGCGACGGGGTTGGCTTTGGTTGAGTGCAGGGATTCTATTGGCATTGCTGGCCGGACTGATGACTTTTCAGGTCGTCAATGAGCTGGCGACAGCGGCCAGTGTGTCGGAGCAGAAAGATGCGGCCACTGTTTCGGTGATCGTGGCTGTGGCTGACATTGCCCCCTTTGTTGCCATCAATACCGGAATGGTCACATTGCTGGAAGTGCCGGCGACTATGGCACCCAAAGAACATGTGGTCAACATCGAAGATGTGATCGGCAAGATGACACTCGCCCCCGTCACCCTGGGCGAGATACTGGTCACGCCCCGCCTGGCCGATCCGACGGACCCGGACGCACCCGTTCTCTACACAATGAAGCAGGACGAAGTGCTGGTGACCGTGCCCACGGCAGCCCTGGCCGGTCAACTGGGGCTGCTGTCTGTCGGCCAGCACATAGACATTGCCTATACGGGCGAGTTTGTGCATAAGGATGAGAACGGCGAGGTGGTGGACGATGCAGCTCCCACTACCTTTTTGAGTTTACAAAATCTGGAAATCAAAGGGTTGATGAGCCGTTCTGTGGCTAAGGAAGGTATCTCACCTGCTCCCGATGCGATTTTGCTGGCCGTCGCCCCCCAAGAGGCGCTGATCCTCAAGTATCTGATCGATGCCGGCGCTCCTATGGATATTCTGTTGCGCTCTCCGGGCAACAATTCTCTCTTGGCGGTGACGCCTGTGGATCAGCAATTCTTGATCGACTATTTTCAGCTTGATCTCGACGTTCCGTTGAATTTTGCCAGCCGCAGCACACGGACTCTCGACGGTGCGGCTCTCCCAGCCAATGAGGGCGTATCGCAGATTCAATCCTTGATTCAAAGCCAGCCAGTGGCTACCCCAGCCGCAGTGCCTTGATTTTACTGCTCTTTGCTCTTTGCTCTTTGCTCACTGCTCATTGGGGACTTTCATGGGTGACCTATGAAAAACAACGCAAACTATGTACTTGTTGTCAGCGATGGACATGAAACCGTCAACCAAATTCAGCATATCTTCGCTGTGGAACGGAGCTTCGCGCTTCAGTTCAGCAATAGTTGTCAGGAAGCGTTGCAGATTGCTGGCCAAAACAACCAAGAGATTGACATTATTCTTGTCGACAACAAAGTCGCTGATGCTACTTCGCTGGAGACAGTGCGACGTTTGGCGATTTTGCTGCCCTCAGTGCCCATCATCGCTATGACCGAGCAATCGGCTGTCAACTATGTGCAAGAGGTGTTGCTGGCCGGTGCGCGGACTTTTCTGACCAAACCGTTGAACGACCCGGATGTGATCGGCGCGGTCCATCAACTGCTGCAAATGGAGTCGCTCCGTCGCAGCCGCCAGGCCCAGATTGATATCAGCACCACTCTGCCAAAGTGTGAGATTGTTGCGGTTGTCAGCCCGAAGGGTGGAGCTGGCACGACAACGCTGGCCGTCAATCTGGCGGTGGCGGTTCGCGAACGCACGGGCAAGGGAGTTGTCCTGGTGGACGGGCAGGGCAGCTTTGGCGATCTGGCCACCGCGCTCAATTTGCAGGCCGATTTTAGCCTCAGCGATATCTTGGAACACGGCGACCGGATGGACGCTGACCTGGTGGTGGGTGTACTCTCCATGCACAGTAGCGGCCTCCGCGTACTTCCCAGCAGCCAGAAGTTGGAAGATGCCGATCGTGTCACGCCGGAGATTTTTGACCAGGTGCTGGGCATCTTGGCCCAGTACAACGATGTCATCATCATAGACGCCGGTTCTATCTTTGAGACGCAGACCGCGGTTGCGCTGACCAAAGCACAGAAGATTTTGTTGGTGACGACGCCCGAAATTACAAGCCTGCGTCGCTGCGGCCAATTTCTGCGCGCGGCTGAGGAGAACGGTTTTCCCCGCCAAAAGATTCAATTGGTTGTGAACCGCGACGGGCTGCCGGGTGGGCTGGCTGTGGATGACATCAGCCAGAGCTTGAATATGCAGGCCGCTCTGGTTGTGCCCGATGATCCGGGGATGGTGACCTATTCCCTCAACCGGGGGGTGCCTTTTGTCATCAGCAGCCCCAAGTGTGTGGCCTCCAAGCGTCTGTTTGCGCTGGCCGAGACGCTCTTCCCACGCAAGCAGGAAGCCGCGGAAGGAGAACAGGCCAAGAATCTCTTTGGTCGTTTGGGCTTCAAGTTGCGCGGCAGTTCGGCGTAAGACGGTGTGGAATCTGTAGGTGCGGTTTGCAAC
>CAMDEX010000353.1 GCA_945897075.1 Litorilinea aerophila | reverse complement strand
TTATCTAAGGTATAGTCAGCATACATGTGTTTCCTGTTCTTGTGCGAGATGGAGGTGATTTTATGCAACTAGCACCCCTAGACAATAGTGTGGTTTTTAAGAAACTTTTTCGCGACCCAGAGATACTCACGGCTTTCTTCAAAGATTTGACGGGCATTCAACTCAACCTCAAAGCTGAAAATATCGAGTTAGAGAAGAAATTCGACCCACCGATTGGCTTAATTGATATTGCCTTTGATATTTTTGCCGAAGACTCAGAACGGCGAGTCGTGGTAGAAATTCAGCGGGTCTACTATGCCTACCTGCTGGAGCGCTTTACCCATTACCATTACGCTGCGATTATGGAGCTACAGCGCAACTACCAACGCTATACACCTGAACGGACGGTGTATACGATTGTCTGGTTGACCATGAAAAGCGAAGAAGCCCCCTTTAACCAGGGGCTTTCGGCCAGTCGTCACTATTTTGAATCGACCAGCGGTGTGCAAGGGGGTGAATCGCCCCATCGCATGTATCTGATCAACCCGAACTACATCGATCAGACGATTCCGCCAGCAGTCGGTGACTGGCTGAAGTTAGCCTATGAGAGCATTGAGAACCCAACCAACCCTACGGTCAATTTGCAGCGCCCCATCTTGGTCAAAGCGACGAACTTGATTGCCTCGGATACCATAACGGCGGCGGAGCGGGCTGCCATCATGGATGAGCACGAATGGCAGGAGAAATTGCAGCAGAATGCGCAAAAAGAACGTAGCGAAGGCATTGAGCAAGGCATTGAGCAAGGCATTGAGCTTGGTGATGAACGAGGACGCAAGGCGGTTGCTCGTTCGATGTTGGCGAAAAGCATGTCGGTCGAACTCATTACCGAACTCACTGGGTTGGATGAAGCAGAGGTGACGGCACTGCAACCTGGGTAGGGCAGTGTAGCGTAGGGTCGGGTTGGGATAGAAACAAAGGACGGCGACCGATCTACGGTCGCCGTCGTAACTGTTCAGGACTAGCACAGGTTGAGGCGTATCGAAACCCAGCAGGTGGACCCGTTCACTTGATTTCGATACGCCTCGCAGACTCGGCTACTCAATCAGCGCTCACTGATCCGGCCCCGCCACTCGCAACCCGCAACTCGCAACCCGCAAACCCTAAATCCCTTCCAGCTTCAATTCCTCGGCGAAGTGACAGGCCGTCCAGTGATCGGGTTTGACCTGGCGAAATTCGGGGGTCGTTTGCTTGCACAGATCTTTGGCGTAGCGGCAGCGCGGGTGGAAATAGCAGCCGCTGGGCGGGTTGGACGGGTCGGCCACTTCGCCCTGCATCATAATCCGGTGGGACTTGTAAAGCGGGTCTGGCTTGGGCACAGAGGAGAGCAGGGCTTCGGTGTAGGGGTGCAGAGGGTTGGTGAAGAGGGCGTCGGTCTCGGCCATCTCCACAATTTTGCCCACATACATCACCGCCACCCGATCCGAGATGTGTTCCACCACACTCATATCGTGGGCGACAAAAATGTAGGCCAGATTAAACTCCTTCTGCAAATCCTGTAGAAGGTTGAGCGTCTGGGCCTGGATCGAAACATCCAACGCGGAGACCGGCTCGTCACAGATGACCAGGCTTGGGTTGAGCGAGAGGGCGCGGGCAATGCCAATGCGTTGGCGTTGACCGCCGGAAAATTCGTGGGGGTAGCGGCGCAAATGATCCGAACGCAGCCCAACCCGCTCCAACAGATTGACGATGATATCTTCTGTCGCCTGCCCCATCTTCATGCCGTGAATCACCATCGGCTCGGCGATGATGTCAGAAACGCTCATGCGCGGGTTGAGCGAGTTGACGGGGTCCTGGAAAATCATGGAGATCTCCTTACGAACAGCCTTCATCTCCTGTGGACTCAGTTCGGTCAGGTTCACAGTTTTTGTCTGGCCGTTGCTCCCCAGCTCCCGGCTTTTGAAGCCGATCTCCCCGGCTGTTGGCTCGTAGAGGCGGATGATGCTGCGTCCGGCTGTGCTCTTGCCACAGCCGCTTTCCCCCACCACGCCCAGCGTCTCGCCTTCGCGCACAAAGAAAGTGACATCATCCACCGCTTTGACGTAGCCGACCGTGCGCCGCAGAAAGCCCTTCTGAATCGGGAAATACTTCTTCAGCCCCTTGACATTCAAGAGGATATTGTCAGTGCGTGGCGTGGTTTGCGTGCTGGATGGGGTTCGGTTGCTCACACTCATTTTCCCACCTCCTCATAGAGAAGACAATTGGCCCAATGCTCTTCGCCTACCTGCGTCCATTTCGGCGTGAATACGTCGCATTTGCCTGGCATAAAGGCCGGGCAGCGGGGATGGAAGACGCAGCCGCTGGGCAGGTTGAAGGGATTGGGCACGGATCCGGCAATGGATGCCAGCCGTTCGCCGCTCTTCTTCTGGCCCAGTTTGGGGATTGATTGGAGCAGGGATTGGGTGTAGGGATGCTTTGGGTTGTAAAAGAGGTCCTGGACTTTGGCCCGTTCGACTGCCTTGCCCATATACATCACCACAATTTCGTGGGCCATATTGGCGACCACCCCCAGGTTGTGGGTAATAAAGAGAATCGCCATGTCGGAACTCTCTTGCAGTTCGCGCATAATGTCGAGAATCTGCGCTTCAATCGAGACATCCAATGCCGTTGTCGGCTCGTCGGCGATCAGCATCACCGGCTCGCAGGAGAGGGCGATGGCAATCATCACGCGCTGGCGCTGACCGCCGCTCAACTGGTGCGGGTAATTGTCCACCCGCTCATTCGGCTTGGGGATGCCCACTTTACGCAACATTTCGATGGCGATGGCGCGCCCTTCGGCCTTTGTCACACGCCGGTGCGCTTGAACCGTTTCGGTGATCTGATCACCAATCTTTTTGACGGGGCTGAGACGGTGCAGGCTCACCGCCTCGTTGATCAGCGTCCCGACGCTATAGACGGGTGTCAGCGAACTCATCGGCTCCTGAAAAATCATCCCGATCTCGCCGCCACGCACCTGACGAATGGTCTCGCCATCCGGGTCAACTTTCGTGAGGTCAATCACTTCCGTTGTCCTGCTCAGCCCATCGGTTGCAGCACCTTTGGCACGGCGGTGGTACAAAATTTCGCCGGAGACTTTGCCCGGCTTGGGCACCATATTCAGAATGGCCCGCGCAGTCACCGACTTGCCGCAACCGCTTTCCCCGATCACGCCGACGGTCTCCCCGCGATTGATGGTCAGGTTGAATCCATCCACCGCCTTGACAACACCCTCGCGCACGTTGAACTCAACGCGTAAATCTTTGATCTCAATCAACGGTTCAGACATGAGGTAACTCCTGGGAAAGAGTAGAACAGTGAAACAGTGACTGTCTTAGGATCGGCGATCAAATAGGTTGAAGGTTGTCGAAGTTATTGAGGAGCCATTCTTTAGCTGTCGTTGGTTGTCGAGAGAGAAGCCAACAACTTCACATCGAACTCGGCCAGGGTTTGCACGGCGAGCAGGTGGTCAATCAACTGGGTTAACAAGGGCAAGTCGTTTAGCTGGGCTACCTGTTGATGATAGTCTGCTTTCTGGGCTTCGGCAAACTGGAAACGCCATTCCAACAGGCGCAACAAAGTCTGGCGTTGCGCCGTCAAGCCTTGCTCCATCCCCTTCTCCATCCCCTTCTCCATCCCCTTCTCCAAACCCTTTTCCAAGCCTTGCTCCAAGCCCTTCTCCAAGCCTTGCTCCAAGCCTTGCTCCAAGCCCCTCTCCAAGCCTTCCGCACGTCCTTCTTCTTTCCATTTTTCGGCTAAGGTTGCCATCAAATTCTCTCCTTCCGGCAGCGCCGCGGCTGCCACTCCCCGCTCAAACTCCGCCTCGCTGACCGTTTGATTGGCCTGCGCGATGTACAACAGTACAGTATGCAGCATCTCCAGCCCGCTCTCCTGCTGCGCCAGGCTGCGCACCAGACCCAAAATCTGCGGCAATTGTTGGCCCAGGTTTGGGTCGGAAATGTGCTTCAGCACCAACAAACCAACGCGCAACCAGACTTGGCCGCGTATCTCCTCATCCGACCAGGCGGACAAATCGGTCAAGAGATGGCGAAAGTGGGGCGTGTATTGCTGCAGCGCTTCCGGTGCTTCGACCAAATCGGCAAATTCGGTGGAATAACTCCACGTCTCCTGGCCGTGATAGAAAAGAAGCGGCACAATCGGTGAAATCTGGCCGCGCTTGCGCCATTCCTGCTCCCAGATGCGTATCATATAGCGCAAGAGTTGCAGCCGCGCCTGTTTGTCCGGCCGGCTCTTGTGTTCAAAGAGCAGGTAGAGATACGCCTTGCCTCCGCTTTTCAAAGGGACGCTGTAGAGCAGGTCCGAAAAGTGCTTGCGCAGCCGGGGGTCTACAAAGGTATCCTTCTCCTGCTGCAACTTCGTCAGGTCGAGCAGGGCCACGACTTCGGCGGGCAGATAGTTCTGGACAAAATCAGCTACCATCGCCGGTTGGGCCAGGAGTTGGCGAAAGAAGGTGTCAGGCGGCTCCTTCGCTCCGTCTTGCAGGTTGCTTTTTCTCACTCTTTTCGCCATACCCGCCTCACTCTGCTCCGTTCGTAGCTCTTGGCCGATTATACTTTAGTTTTTCAGATAATCATTTGTAGGGGCGCTGCTTGCTGCGTCCGGCATACCAGAGACGGGCGC
>CAMDEX010000352.1 GCA_945897075.1 Litorilinea aerophila | reverse complement strand
GCTGCGCCCGGCACACACGAGACGGGCGCAGCAAGCAGCGCCCCTACTGAACATATCACGTCTATTGTACAATTTCTGACACTCTACCGACTAATCCGCCGACTATCAATTTGTCTCAATAAACGCGTGTGATCTGCCGCTGGTTGAGAGTGCGGCCCACTTATGTTACACTCAGTAGACCGCAGACCACAGACGGCGGACCGCAGATAGTCTCTCTACCCGTTGCAGTCTACTGACACTCAATAGACCGCAACGGGTGATTGAAAATGTGGAGTGTCAGGGACGTTAGCACAGCGGTCTGCCGTCCGTCGTCTGCGGTCTGCGGTCTGCGGTTTGCGGCCCACTTGTGCTACACTACGTAGAGTGATGATTGATGTTTCACCCATAGGAGGGGTCTCTGAACAGCAACGAATTGGCACGACAAATTGTAGACCTGATCGAAGAAAAGCAGGCGACGGAGATTGTGCTGCTCGATGTGCGCGAGCAGACATCCATCGCCGACTATTTTGTGATTGCGACGATGGACAATGAGCGGCAGGGCAACGCCATCCGGCAGGACTTGCACGAAAAGCTGCACATTCAGCAGCGGGTGCGCCCGTTGAACTACGAGGGGATGCAGGAGAGCGGCGGCGGCTGGGTCCTGCTCGACTACGGGGATGTGATCCTGCACCTCTTCACCGAGGAGTCGCGGGACTTCTACAAGCTGGAAGAGTTGTGGCAGAAGGGGAATGTGGTGATGAAGATTCTGTAAAAGAAGAAACGTGAAACGTGAGGAGTGAAACGTGAGTTTACGTGACTTACTCTCACGTTTCACTCCTCACGCATCACGTCTTACTCAAAAATCCACGGATCCGTCGCCCGCTGCCATGTCACCAGATCGTCGCCAAACCAGAGGGCGATTTCGCTGGCCGCGCTGTCGGGGCCGTCGCTGCCATGCACCAGATTGCGGCCAATCTCCAGGCCAAAATCGGCGCGGATCGATCCCAATTCGGCTTCGGCGGGTTTGGTTGCGCCCAACATCTTGCGCACCACCGCGATGGCGTTTGTGCCTTCCAGTACCAGAGCCACCACCGGCCCGCTGACGATGTAGTTGATCAGCCCGGGATAGAAGGGCTTGCCTTCGTGGACCGCGTAGTGCTTACGGGCCAGTGCATCGCTCACCTGTAAGAAGCGCATCGCGGCAATTTTTAGCCCGCGCCGCTCAAAACGACCAACAATCTCCCCGATCAATCCCCGCTGTACACCGTCCGGCTTGATAATGACAAATGTTCGTTCCATACAATCGTTCTCTCCCCTGATTTGCGAATAATAACCAATCAAACACCTTACCCGATCCCGCTTGTTTTGTCTAATTTTCGGCGCTTTGGCACGCGCCTGACCCGGACAAGCCAGAACCTAACAGGTAACCACCAAGACACAAAGGCACAAAGAAAAGCAAGAATAGAACGCGGATCAGACGGAACAGGTAACCACCAAGACACAAAGGCACAAAGAAAAGCAAGAATAGAACGCGGATCAGGCGGAACAGGTAACCACCAAGAGACAAAGGCACAAAGAAAAGCAAGAATCAAGCGCCGAGCCAGGCGGCTTCCTCGCCCGACAGCCCAATCGTCACCAGTTTGCTGGAGATCAGCGTAGAGCCAAAGCGCACAGCCATATACTCGCCGTCCGCGTCCAGCGCGGCCAGGGGCGCTTGGGCCAGGGCCTGATCCGTTTCGTCGCCCACCTGGGCCGAGACCAGCCAGCCGATGAGCAGGTTCGACTCCTGGCGCACCAGATGGGCGGCCAGATGCAGCGCCTCCTCCGGACGCTCTGCCCGCCACAGGGATTCGAGCAGCGCGCACTGTACATCCATCCGGTGCGGACGCTCCTGTTGCAGCGGGGTGTAGAGTTCCACGGCGCGTGGCCAGCGGCCATCCATACGGCAAAGGCTGGCAAAGGCCACGGGTGTCAGTTGCAGGGGATCGGCTTTGCCCGGCGTCGTGCGCACCATCCCAGCGCGGATCTGCTGGTTGTAGGGGGCATTCTCAAAAGCCCGCACCCAATAGCGGCGGGCGTCGGCCAGGTTGCCCTGCTGCTCTGCCGCATTTGCCAGCACGCCCCAGGCCAGCTCGTTGCAGGGGTCGGCGCGCAGCAGACGCAGCGCCCAATCCTGCCCCTCGTCCCAGCGGCGCAGCAGCCAGATGGCCTGCAGCAGGCGAAAGTAGGAGGGCAGATGGCGGGGCAGATTTTTCAGGACAACGCGGATGCGGGGAATGGCTTCCGCGGCCCGTTTGCTCTGGATCAGATCGTCAATGGCCTGATTCCAGGCGGCCAGCGGGACTTGGCTGGTGCGGACGGCGCGGGCGGTCATACTGTAACTCCGCTGAAAAAACCGAGTTTTTTCTTAAAAACTCGGTTTTTTGTGGGGACTCTTTTGCAGCAGTTCGATCAGTACGCCGTTGGCGGCTTTGGGGTGGACAAAGGCCACCAGCCCATGCACGCCCTGGCGCGGTGTTTCGTCAATCAGCCGCACGCCCTGGCTTTTTAGCGCGGCCAGGCTGGCCACAATATCCGCCACAGCAAAGCAGATGTGGTGGGTGCCTTCGCCCCGGCTGGCGAGAAAGCGGGCCGTGCCGCTCTCCGGGTCGGTGGGGGCCAGAAATTCGATGCTGCCGTTGCCCGCGTCCACAAAGGCGACTTCCACCCCGTGTTCGGGCACGGCTTTGCGCTCCAACAGGGCAAACCCCAGCGTATCGCGCCAGGTTGCCAGCGCGCCGTCAATGCTGTTGACGACGACTCCGATATGGTCAATCTGTGTAAACAACGCTCTCCCCCAATCTGAAAGTGGCAGGTGGCAGGTGGCGACTTACTGTCTGCCGTCTGCCGTCCGCCGTCCGCTGTCTGCCGTCCGCCGTCCGCTGTCCGCCGTCCGCCGTCACATATCTTCCTTGTCGGGATAGACCTGCCAGCCCAGCGCGGTCGGGTCGGCGTCGGAGATTTCGTCCAGACGCAGTTTGAGAAACTTGCCCGTGGCGGAGACGGCCACCCGGCCATCGGGCAGGTAGACCGCGCCGCTGCCCGTGAAGAGGCGGCGGTTTTCGCTGGTGATGCGCCCGCGCGCGGTCAATTCCACGCCCAGCGGCACAGGCAGCAGAAAGCGTAAGTCAAGATTGGCGGTGACGCCCCACGTCTCCACCTGCTCCCCCGCGCCGTAGTTGATGGCCCGGCCCATCGTCTCGTCCAAAATGCCGGTCAGCACGCCGCCGTGCATCCGTCCCGGATAGCCCTGGTGGATGGGTTGACCGCAGAAACGGGCCAGGATTTCCCGGCTGCCGTCGTCGGCCAGGCTCTCGTAGAAGCGCACCTGCACACCCGCGACGTTTTTCACGCCGCAGATGAAGCAGAAGTGGCTGTTGGGTTGTTTGTTCACAGGGCGATTCTTTCAGGCGAAGAGAAGACGGCGGCCTTTGGGCGCGGGAATCGGATCGCCGAATTCTGCCGCTGTGTCCAGCCAAAGTTGCATTGCTTCTTTGGCGCTTGCCAGCGCCGTTTCCTGTGACTCGCTGTCGGCGGTCTACTGAGTATAAACTTTGGCTTTGCGCCTGTCAATGCACCGTCCAGCCGCCGTCAATCGTCACCCCCGCGCCGGTGACAAAACTGGCCGCGTCGCTGGCCAGGAAGACGGCCAGCCCGCCGATCTCGTCCAGTTCGCCCCAGCGCCCCAGGGGAATTTTGGCGATAAATTCCTTGTACTTCACCGGATCGTCTTTCAGCGACGCATTCATTTCGGTGGCAAAGGGGCCGGGCAGCATTGTGTTGACCGTAATGCCGTAGGCTGCCCATTCCAGGGCCAGGGCGCGCGACATCTGCAAGACCGCGCCTTTGCTGCTGGTGTAGGGAGTGCGATCCGCCAGGGCGATCACCGAAAGGGTGGAGCCGATGTTGATGACCCGCCCGTAACGCTGGGCCTTCAGATGGCCCGCCGCGGCCCGGCACATATTCCAGACGCCGATGACGTTTGTCTCCAACACCTGACGAAACTCCTCCGGTGTTAGCTGGTCAATCGGGCCGCGAATGTTGATGCCGGCGTTGTTGACCAGAATGTGCAGCCCGCCCAGCTCGGCAATGGCGCGCTGCACGACGGCTTCGGTTTCGGCTGTGCTGCTCACATCGCAGGCATAGCCGCGCACGCTCCGCCCTGTGGCCTGGGCGATGGACGCCGCGGCCTCGTCTGCCCGCGCCTGATCGCGGCTGGTCAGCGCCACGTCCGCGCCGGCTTCGGCCAGGGCCAGGGCCATCTGCTGCCCCAGCCCCCGGTTGCCGCCGGTGACGAGGGCCACGCGACCGTTTAGGTTGAATTTGTCGAGAATGGGCATAGGGGGTGTCCTTTGGTGATTGGGTATTGGGAGATTGGGAGATTGGGAGATTGGGAGATTGGGAGATTGGGAGATTGGGAGATTGGGAGATTGGATATTACGCGCCGAGACGACAAAATCCCAGTCGCCAATCTCCAGTCGCCGATCCCCTATTATCTTACCCTCTCCCTGCCCCGAAAAGCAATCTGCCTCTGAGAGGCTGTTGAATAATTCAGACACGAGCGACGCAAACCAACAACCACGGAATACACGAAACACACAGAAAATTTTCTTTTGTCTTCCCTTCCGTGTGTTTCGTGTATTCTGTGGTTAGCCAAGAGCCTGTTGAATAAT
>CAMDEX010000351.1 GCA_945897075.1 Litorilinea aerophila | reverse complement strand
TGCGCCCGGTACACACGAGACGGGCGCAGCAAGCAGCGCCCCTACGAAAGATAATAGCAGTGGCTGTCGTCTGGACAGCCGCTTTGATGGAAATGATATCCTAGAGAACAGAGGGCGCATATATGGCAACAATGACAATGACGAAAACGGCTACACCTGTGCGAGAACAGGCGAAAAATGGAGCAGTCCGTCCGCCGTCCAGGGTGACGGTAGGGGCGCATATCACTGTGCGTGACCTGGCGGATCGGATGGTACGCAGCCCCATTGATCTGATCAAAGTGCTCATGCAGTTTGGCATTATGGCCCCCATTGACCAGGCGTTGGATCACGACACCGCCGCCATTGTGGGCGAAGAGCTGGGCGTGACGATTGTCTGGCCGGAAGTGCAAGCCGCAGAGATGGAAGAGGCCGAAGAGATGGCTGTCGTGGCCGACACCCGGCCCAAGGAACGCATCTTTGTCCAAGACATTCTGGCCCGCGAGAGCGCCAAAGACAGGAGCGAGCGGCCGCCGGTGGTGGCTGTTCTCGGCCACGTCGATCACGGCAAGACGACACTCCTGGACCGCATCCGCAAGACGAAAGTGGTGGATACCGAAGCCGGTGGCATTACCCAGCACACAGGCGCTTATCAGGTGGATGTAAACGGGCGCAAAATCACCTTTCTGGACACCCCAGGCCACCAGGCATTTACGGCCATGCGCGCCCGCGGCGCACAGGTTACCGATGTTGTGGTGCTGGTGGTGGCCGCGGATGATGGCATTATGCCCCAGACGCGCGAGGCCATCAACCACGCCAAAGCGGCCGGTGTGCAGATTGTGGTCGCCATCAACAAAGTGGATCGGTCCAACGCCAATGTAGAACGGGTGATGGAGGAACTATCACAGGCCGGGTTACAGCCAGAAGCCTGGGGCGGAGACACCATCACCGTCCCAGTCAGCGCCCTGCGCGGCACCGGTGTGGACGATCTGCTGGCAAACATTCTGGTTGTGGCCGAGTTGGAGCAGTACAGCGCCAACCCCAAGGGTCGCTGCGTCGGCACTGTGATCGAGGCCGAGTTGGACAAATACCGCGGCGTCACCGCAACACTGTTGGTACAAAATGGGACTTTGAAGCAGGGCGATGCGATTCTGGTCGGGCCGACCTGGGGTCGCATCAAAGCGATGTTTGACTACGAGGGCAAACCCATCAAAAAGGCCGAGCCGAGTACACCGGTCATTGTGCTGGGTCTGCAAGAAGTCCCTGCGGCTGGTGAAGTGTTTGAACGGGTCAAGGATGACCGCACCGCACGTACGATTGCCGCCGAACGCCAGGAAGAGTTGGATCGGGTCACGCAATCCGTTGTGCGCCCGCAAGTTTCTCTGGAAGACCTCTTTGCCCGCATCGAAGGCGGCGAAACCGAGACCCTCAATCTGATCGTGCGCGCAGATGTGCAAGGCACGCTGGGTCCGATTATGCAGAGCCTGCAGGAGCTATCCAACGACGAGATCGGCGTCAAGATTCTGCATTCCGCCATCGGCGACATCAACGAATCGGACGTGATGCTGGCCGAAGCGAGCGACGCCATTATCATCGGCTTCAGCGTGGGCGTTGACAAAGCTGCCCAGTCACGGGCCGAACAGTCCAAGGTGGAAATCCGCCATTACGACATCATCTACAAGATGATCGAGGACGTCGAACTGGCGATGACCGGTATGCTGGAGCCGATCTTCGAGCAGGTGGTCATTGGTCACGCCGAAGTGCGCCAGCTCTTCCGTGTGCGTCGCGGCGGCTTGATTGCCGGATGTATGGTGTTGGATGGTATCATCAAGCGCAATGCCGGGGCGCGTCTCCTGCGCAACAAAGAGGAGATCGCCACCAGCACGATTGCCACCCTCAAACGTTTCGCAGAGGATGTGAGCGAAGTCCGCTCCGGTTTCGAGTGTGGCCTCCATCTGGGCGGTATCAACACAGACCTGGTGGAAGGCGATGTCATCGAGATTTTTGAGAAGCGTCAAGTACGCTAGAGCAAAATTATTTTGAGAAACCAAAAACCGAGTTTCTGTTATGCCGCTACCAGATTGGATTTGTCTGCGAGAAACTCGGTTTTTCGAGTCTCTGTTATGTCGCTACCAGACTGGATTTGTCCACGCGAAACTCGGTTTTTCGATCCTACTTGGCTATAGAAGTGAGCTATGGGTACAATTCGCCAGGAGCGCGTCTCCGAACTGCTCTTTGAAGAGCTTTCTATCATCATCAGTAATGAACTGGAAGACCCCCGGTTGTCACTGCTCAGCGTGACCAATCTGGATGTCAGCCGTGATCTGCGCACCGTCAAAGTCTATGTGACCCATTCCGACGAGAACGTTTCGCGGCGGGCCGTCTTGACAGGGCTGAAGAATGCCAGCGCGTATATGCGCCGCCAGATTGCCGAACGCTGCGGTCTGCGCGTCGTCCCGGAGTTGATCTTCTACTACGACGAATCGCCGGAACGGGCGGCCCGCGTGGAGGAGCTTCTGCGCCGTATCGCCGCGGAACGGGAAGAGCGGGCCGTCGCTGCCGCCAGGGATGGCGGCGCTCCCGATGGCGCTCCCGACGGCGGCGCTCTCGACGGCGGCGCTCCTGATGGCGGCGCTCCTGATGGCAGACCGCAGCAGTCCGAGGAGTCTGAGGAGTCCGGGGCATGACCCAATCCAGCACAGCGGGCGCTCTTTATCTCTCCCCAGAGATGGAGAGCGCCCTGCGTTCTGCCATCGCTCCCGCGCAAAACATTCTCTGTGTCAGCCACGTCTCCCCCGACGGAGACGCCATCGGCAGCCTGTTGGGGATGGGCTGGATTCTGCGTCATCTGGGCAAGCAGCCCACCCTGGCATTGGCCGACAAACCCGCAGCCGATTTCGACTACATACCCGGCTTCCGTGAAATTGTCGGCACATCCGGCGTGGCAGACGACTACGACCTTATCATCTGTCTGGATGCTTCCAGCCCGGATCGGATGGGCGCTGTCTATCGTCCCGCCGCCCACAGCCAGATTCCCCTACTGGTGATCGATCACCACATCACAAACACCAATTTTGGCTCACTCAACTGGGTGGAGCCGGGCTGCGCCGCCGTCTGCCAGATGCTCGTCTATCTGGCGGATGCGCTGGGCGCGCCCCTTTCTGCTGACCTGTGCGTGGCGCTGCTCACCGGGCTGATCACCGACACCCTCTGCTTGCGTACCTCCAACACCAACGCCCACGTCCTGCAGGCCGCCATGCGTCTGACCGAAGGTGGCGCGCAGATTCAGGAGATTGTGGCGCGCACGCTGCAAAGCCGTACCTACGCTGGCCTGCGTCTGTGGGGTTCTGTGCTCGCCCACGCAACTGTGCAGAAGCGGGTGATCTGGGCGACGATCTCCCTAGCCCAACGCAAACAGGTGGGCGCGCAGGAGGGTGACGGTGAAGGGCTGGCCGGGTTGCTCGCCTCGGCCAAAGAAGCCGACATCGCTGCCACCTTTAGCGAGCGGGTGCAGAGCGGGGCGCGTGTGGTGGAGTGCAGCTTCCGGGCCAAACCGGGCTTTGATGTGAGCGGGGTGGCCCTGGCCTTCGGCGGCGGCGGCCATCCCCCAGCGGCTGGCTGCACGCTGACCGGGCCGTTGGACGCGATCTCCGCGCAGGTGGTGGCCGCGCTGCAAGAGGCACACCAGATGCAGGCGTCGGGGCAGGTACAGCCCGTTGGGGTGGCCGCGCATGGCTGAGAAAAGCGCTCTGGACGGGCTGCTCGTTATAGACAAGCCTGGTCTGGGGCGCGATCTTTCCCGCGCCGCGGCTGGCGATCTGCCCACCAGCCACGATGTCGTGCAACGGGTGCGCCGCTGGAGTCGCCAGCCGCGCATCGGTCATACGGGCACGCTGGACCCGATGGCGTCGGGCGTGCTGGTACTTTGCCTGGGCGTGGCTACCCGTCTGGTCGAGTATTACCAGGGCCACGACAAGGTGTACACGGCCTGTGTCACGTTGGGCACAACCACCGACACCTACGATGCGCTGGGTGAAGTCACCGCCAGCCACCCGGTCGGCCACTTGTCGGTGGAGGCCATCGAAGCGGTGCTGGCCCGCTTTCGGGGGGAGTTTGCCCAGCGTCCGCCCATCTATTCGGCGCTGAAGCAGGGGGGCGAAAGTTTGCACCGCAAGGCGCGGCGGGGCGAGGAGGTGACGGTCGAGACCCGTCCGGTGACGGTACACCGGCTGGAACTGCTCGGAGCGGGCCCCGAACTGGAAGCGTCAGCGCCCGGCCCCGAACTGGAAGCATCAGCGCCCGACGCTGAACCGGGCGCTTACGCTTCCGGTGCGGATATTTGGCTGCGGGTGGCCTGCGGCGCGGGTTTCTATGTGCGCAGTCTGGCCTATGATATTGGGGAAGCGCTGGGGGTGGGCGGCCATCTGAGTTATCTGCGCCGGGAAGCTGCCGGTCACTTTACCGTGGCCGATGCCCATACGCTGGCCGCCGTAGAGAGCGCAGCCAGAGATGGCAATCTGGCTTCCCTGCTACTTGCGCCCGGTGTCGGGCTGGATTTGCCCCGGCTGCTGCTGGATGCAGAAGATGCCCGGCGTCTGGGGTTGGGGCAGCGGGTCTGGCTACCTGCCGGAGCGCCGCCCTCCTCGGCGGGCGGTGTCGTGCAGGCTGTGGACGCTGACGGGCGTCTGCTCGGCATTGTGCGCGTCCTGGAAGAGTCAACCGCAAGCGGCGGCGGGCTGCTGTGCAAAGCCGAGAAGTGGCTGGCTCCTCAGATTCATTCTGATTGATGACCGTAGGGGCGCTGCTTGCTGCGCCCGACGTCGGGCGCAGCAAG
>CAMDEX010000350.1 GCA_945897075.1 Litorilinea aerophila | reverse complement strand
TTGTTTGAATGTCCGTTGCAGAATTTCCATCAACCCAGCGTGCGTGAATCCTGTTTCCATTTATCCCCCTTGTCATTCCTTCTCTCCACTCCCTCTCTTTTACCAGTCCCCTTATCCCCTGTCAAAATCCCATATTGAGAATTGCTGTCTCGACCTGCGAGCAAAACGACATTTGCGCAAACCAGATTGAACCGATGCGTCATCCCCGATACTCCGGGTTCTCCCAACAGATCAGCGTGGCCCAGTTGTCCGACGCGCTGTCTTCGATGTAATTCTCCAGCATCCCCCGCACGACAAAGCCGTTACGCAACTGAAAACTGAGGGTGCTGTCCCACAATGCACCGGCCACGACTTTTTCCATATATGCGTACACGCTCATCTGCGCCCGGTAGTGGGGATAGCCGGGCAGCACACCGCCCGCCACAATCCCCCGCCGGTTGGTACGCACCACCAGTTCCTTGCGCGCCTGGTAGAGCAGCTTGCCAATGCCCAGCCCCCGATACTCCGGGTGGACGCTGATGTCTGTGCCATAATACCATTCGCCGTCTGGGTTGTGATGACTGTACCAGCCCCCGTCCATTATTTCATTGAAAGTGTGGCCGGGGTGTTCAAAGTTGAAATCCAGGAGAAAGCCGGAGCCAAGCCCGACGATCTGCCCCTCCACCAGCGCCACGAATTCCCCTTCCGGGTAGACTTCGCAGTGGCGCAAGAAGTGCTCGGTTTTCATCAGCTCCTGCTCGCCCAGGGTGGGAAAGCAGATACGCTGCAACTCTTCCAGCCCGGTCGCGTACTCCGGGCGAACGGTGACAATAGATACGGACATGGGAATCTCCTGCAAAACAGGCTGTCAGAGTCCACGCAAGGCGTGAAACGTAAAACGTGAGAGGGTCCGAGCGATCTCACGTTTTACGTTTCACGCCTCTGGAACAAAGCGCCATCTTTTCCTTTACAACCGAAACCGCTCATACTCCCCATCCGCGGGCGGACCCCAGACAGCCCAAAAATCCCCGGTGGCCGGGCGCATCAGCGCCGCGCCACAGCTTTCGATATGCAGGGGCGGCGCGGAACGCACACAGACCGGGCTACGCCGGGTCAATTCCATCAGATCGTCTGCGCTCACCGGCCCGTCGCTGAGAAAAGCCTGTGCCTCGGTCAGCCGGGCCGCACTGGCCGCCTGGGACGCGGCTGTGCGCGGGCGGGAACGCTGAATGGTTTGCGGGAACAGGCAGTGATTGGTGTGGACAATCGCTTCGCCGTTCAAAGCGGTCACTTCGCAATGGCTTGACATCGCCTCCACATTGTAGCCGCGGCCCGTCGCGTCAAAGAGCAGATAGTTGTGCGCGCCGGCCAGCTTGGCTTCGGTGATGCAAGCCAGCGCAGCCTCAATCTCCGTCTGTTGCAGCGCCTTGCGCACAACGAACGGCCACGTCACCCCCACCTGCCCGTCGCCGCCCAGCAGATTGTTGATACCGATGGCGATGCCCGCGTCGTTCATCCCGATCATCCCCAGGCAGCCGGTGATGGAGAAGGCCAGATAGCCCGGCCCCGTATCCGGTCGGCCACGCAGAAGAATGACAAATTCGGTGGAGTCGTCGTGCATATCCCAGGTTTGGCCGAAGAAGCCGTGACCGTCCGCCGTCCTATTGTCGGGCACGAGAAAGGCGGTGCAGTCATCCGCAGCCTGGGAGGTGACAACCCGCTGCCGGGCCTGGGCGTAGACCGCATCCACAAAATCAGTGAAGCCGTTGGTAATCACCAGCTCGGCCACGCGCAGACCGGTGGCGTCGGCAGTGCCGCGCACCTCCTCCATCAGATCCGGCGCGTAGCGTTCGTGTTCCGCTACACACGCCTCGGCCAAGGCCAGCACCCCTGCCTGCTCCATCCCCAGTCCACCCGTCCAGCCCGGACTGCCCGCCAGCGCCACCCGCTCCAACGTATAGCGGCGGATGTCGTCGCGGTAGGCCAGCCCGTGCGCATAGCCCATCGCGTAGGGGCTGCCGGTGAGTTCGAGTACACGGAGTTTCTTCATCATTCGATCCTTTCGCTAACGAAGAGATAATGGGATAATGGGATGATGCGTCGTGTCATCCTCCCTTCCTCCCTTCCTCCCTTCCTCCCTTCGGCTGCTGCTGCGTAATACAATGCACATTCCCCCCGCCCAGCAGAATCTCCCGACCGGGTACGCTGACGATGGCCCGCTGCGGGTAGAGCGCGGTCAGCTGGGCCAGCGCGGGCGCGTCGTGGGGGTCGTCAAAGACGGGGACGACCACCGCGCGGTTGGCGATGTAGTGGTTGATGTAGGACGCGGCCAACCGCGCCCCGCCGCGCCGGGGGCGGCTGCCCTCTCTCTGTACAATTGTGGACGCTTCGGCGTCGGTCATAAAAAGCGGGCCGGGCTGGTGGATACGGTGAACCTCCAACCGACGCCCCTGCGCGTCGCGGCTCGCGAGGAGTATACGCTCGGCGGCCAGCGAACGGGCGTATTGGGGATCGCTCTCGTCGTCTGTCCAGGTGAGGGCGACGACGCCGGGCCGCACAAAGCAGGCCAGATTGTCCACATGGCCGGCGGTCTCGTCGTTGGCAACGCCGTAGGGCAGCCAGATGACCGTCTGCGCGTTCAGCCACTCTTGCAAATGGGTTTCGATTTCGGCTTTGCTCAGGTGTGGGTTGCGGCTGGGATGGAGCAGACACTCCGCCACGACCAGCAGCGTACCCTCGCCGTCCGTGTGCAGCGCGCCGCCCTCCATCACCGTATCGGCCCGGTAACGCCGCGCCCCGGCCGCGTCCAAAATATGCCCGGCCAGCGCGTCGTCGGCAGAGAAGTCGGCGTAATGGCCGCCCCAGGCGTTGAAGAGCCAGTCCACCCCGGCCAGACCACCCGCACGATTCACCAAAAATGTGGGGCCGCTGTCGCGCAGCCAGGCATCGTTGTACTCTAGCGCCACCACTGCCACCTCTGCGGGAAGCATCCGTCGGGCGCTCTCCACCAGTGCGGGCAGCGCGCCGACAGTCACCGGCTCAAAACGGGCGATGGCCGCGGCCACCGCGGCAAAAGCGGCCTGCGCAGGGCGGGCGTTCTCGCGCCAGACATCCGGGCGGAAGGGCCAGAGCATCCACGTGCGGCTGTGTTCTTCCCACTCGGCGGGCATCCGGTAGCTGTCGGCGGCGGGGGTGGTGGGCGGTGGTGGCATACTATCCTTCTATGGGGTATTGGGATATTGGGATATTGGGATATTGGGCAGTTTGTCGGTTCGTCGGCAGGGCACCCTTACGAAATATCCAATACCCAATATCTATCCTACCATCTCCTGCACCTGGGCGAAGGCGTAGTCCAGCTTTTCCAGCGCCTCGTCCACGTGCTCCTTCGTGGCGGTGAGGGGCGGGGCGATGCGCAGGGTATTGCTGTAGAGTCCGCCTTTGCCGATGAGTAGGCCGAGCTTCTTCGTCACCTCAAAGAGCGCGGCCACCTCCTTCGCGGCTGGTTCTTTGGTCTGGCGATCCCGCACCATCTCCACCCCCTGCATCAGCCCCATCCCGCGCACATCGCCGATGAGGGGGTACTTCTCCTGTAAGCGTTCCAGACCGGCGCGCAAATGGTCGCCCACATCGGCTGTGCGGGCGGGGGGCGCGTCGGCGTGCATGGCCTCCAGGGTGCCCAGCGCGGCCGCACAGGCCACCGGGTTGCCGCCAAAGGTGCTGAGGGTCAGCCCCGCGCCCACAGTGGAGGCAGCGATCTCCGGTGTGGTGGCGACGGCGGAGAGGGGCAGACCGTTGGCGATGCCTTTTGCCATTGTGATCACATCGGGCACGACGCCGGAACGCTCGATAGCGAACCAGTATTCGCCTGTTCGCCCGAAACCGGTCTGCACTTCGTCAATAATAAGCAGACCGCCGTAGCGGTGGGTGATCTCCTCGACAATTGTGAAATACTCCGGCGGCGCGGTGACAAAACCACCCACGCCCTGAATCGGTTCGGCCAGGAAAGCCGCAATTTTGCCGGATGTCGTCGTGCGGATCACATCCTCCACATCCTCGGCGCAGGCCACGCCGCAGGAAGGATAAGTCATCTTCAGGGGGCAGCGGTAGCAGTAGGGGTTGAGCGCGTGTTTGATGCCCGCAATCTGTGTGCCGCCGATGCGCCAGGCGGACTGGCCGGTAAGGGCCATGCCCATCGGTGATTTGCCGCTGTAGCCGTGGCGCAGCGCGATGACCTCCGAGTGGCCGGTGGCAATTTTGGCGATCTGCACCGCGGTCTCGTCGGCGTCTGTGCCCGACGCGCCAAAGTAGAAGGTGTCCAAGTTGCCGGGGGTGATCTCGGCCAGCTTTTCCGCCAGCTCCACATGCACCGGGTTGGGATAGAGGGTGGAGGTGTGCAGCAGTTTGTCCACCTGTTCATGCACCCGCTTGTTGACGTGGGGGTTGTTGTGGCCCACGCTCGTCGTCAGAATCCCGGCGAAGAAGTCGAGATATTTGTTGCCCTCCACATCCCAGACGTAAAGACCGTCGCCGCGCTCCAGCGGCAGGGGTTCGGTGTAGTAGAGCAGGTGGTTGGGCCAGAGGTGTTTGCGCTGCTTTTCGAGGATTTGGGCAATGTTCATTGGGTGGCTCCCGAATGGTCGTGTGGAAATGGGTCGGGTGTTGCGAGTTGCGAGTTGCGAGTTGCGAGTCAATGTCATTAAGTTAAGGATTTGGTTCTCGCAACCCAGGCCATTCTACTCGCAACCCAGGCCATTCTACTCGCAACCCAGGCCATTCTATCGGATAAATTGACCCAAAACTGGTTCAAAATATCCATCTTCGGTTATTTTCGAGGC
>CAMDEX010000349.1 GCA_945897075.1 Litorilinea aerophila | reverse complement strand
TTTTTTAGGGCAGCGTCCCTACAACAAAAGAGCGCACCCGACACTGTCGGGTGCGCTCTTTTGTCTGGTGACCTTCCGGGAAAATTCCGAATCTTCCCAGAAGGTCACACTTCTTAGCGGGTGGCTACGCCACTGCCGGGCAGGTGTACGGTCAGGTCGAAGTCGGCAACCTGGATGACGGGCAGCAGACCCTCAATCGTCGCCAACACTTCGCCCATGTTCATGCCGGGGGCCATCATATTCCACAGACCCAACTGGTCGGCCAGGTTGAGCAGGTGGGTGGCTTTGCCGCCGGACCAGTCCAGGGTGGGCAGGGCGCTGTCGTTGATCATAATGTGGATGCCAGCAGCGTCGGTGCCCAGACCGAGCTTGGTGATACCGGAAGCGGCCAGACCATCAAGGACGCTGGTATTCAAGCGCAGGGCAGCCAGGGAAGCGCCGGTCAGGGACGACCACTCTTCGTCGGTCAGGTCACCGATGGAGAAGCTGCCATCGGCTTCGTAGAAGATGGGCAGGTTGATGCGGGGGGGAGCGCCGACAGCGGCCAGGAATTCGTCCTGGGCCATCTTGGCTTCCATCGCAGAGGCGCTGTCACCTTCGACGTACAGGGGAATCTGGGCCATGCCCGCCGCAACCGGGAAGCGCATGATAACACCCAGACCGATCTGGTCAACCAGGCTCAGGGCTGTATCCAGCATAGGAATTGCCATGCCAAAGGCGTTCAGGGCATCGGCAGTGGCCTGCAGGGATTCGCCATCATACGTAATGGAGGGAATGGCTTCACCGTTGACCAGGAGCAACAGGCCGTGTGAGCTGTTGTTGACCTGGACGTGCTGGATGTTGCCCGCGGACATATAGTCTACCAACGAGGGGTCCACGGCAACAGCGGAAAGGTCGGCACCGGCCATCGCACCCAACTGGGCAAGGGGCACGTTGCCAACAGAGACGGAGCCATCACTCTGAACATCCAGAACAATGGCGGGGAGATCGACGACCAGCTCCATCGGGTCGCTGGCCATGGCGGCTGCGTCGCCCGCGCCTGCGCGGGGGGCACAGCCAGCCAGGACAATCATTGCTACGAGCAGCATTGTTGTCCAAAACATCAAACGTCGGTTCTGCATTGGATTACCTCCTGAGGCGAAAGAGAATGAGCGATACTGCTGAGGATTGAAAAACAAATTCGACCATCTACATTCTATGCGCAAACAGCGGAGAGCGCAAATCGTGAAATTGGCTTCCGCTGTTTGTACCTTACCACACTGGGGGAAGTGTCCCTGCTCTGGTTACTGGGATTATTTGACTAGGCAAGTGCCATCAAAGACTGTTCTGTGCGGAGAAATCATACAAAAATATCATACCGTGAAATTGCAAACTGTGCAAATCCACTTTTTGCACCTGTCACTTTTGCTTGACTGTCACTGTTATACATCAAGTGGCACGAATTGTCAAAACGGCTACAAAGTGCATAGCGGCTGCATCAGGGCGTACTGTTTGGCAGGGGATCAGTACCTGAGTACTGCCCAAACAATGTATTCTATTGTAGGCGCGTTGTAACCAAGCAGTCAACAAAATCGGGCCGATTCTCGTGTAGACTCAGGTCACGGAGAAACAGCAGGTCACAGCAGATCAAACCAGAAAATTTCTAACAGGAGCAGTCACATGAACAGCCGCATCCACACCAACAACTTCGTCACAATCGTTTTTATCGCCATCTTTTTTGCGTTTATCGCCGGTGTGGCCGTCCCCAGAGCCGCTTCTGCCTACGCTGACCTCTCCAACGGCTTCATCACTGGCACTGTCTGGCGCGATAGCAACCGCAACGGCATTATGGAGCCGAACGAATTGCCTCTGGCCAACCACGAAGTCTATTTGCAGCGGGTGGACGAGGAAGTCAATGGTGCAATGGTTGCTCTTGTTTTCACCGATGCAGAAGGCACTTTCCAATTTGAAAATCTGGAGTTTGGCCAATACCGGGTCTACCCAGACGGTGGCGATTATCTACTGGTCGAAGTCCAGGGTGTCGGTGCTACCTCCAACTTGGAACTGCCTGTGACCATTCAGATGAACCACTTTGTATTCATGCCCACTGTCAGTCGGTAGAGAAACCACCGACGGCAGACCGTTGACCGCAGACCGTTGACCGCCGCCCGCCGCCCACCGTCCACCGTCAGCGGTCTGTGCGGGAGCGAAGATAGAAGATGCTTCCCAAGAGCGTTAGAATCCCCAGAAAGCCCAGGCCGACAGCAGCCAGACAAAGCAGAAGAACCAGCAGATCGCTGACGGATGAAAGCCCGAAGGGCGGGCGGCCCGCAGAGCCGATCAACCCAAAAGCCCCAGCCGGTGTCACGCTGGGCAGAGGTGTGGCTGTGGGCGCGATTGAGGCAAAGGTCGGTGTGGCGGTGGCGACGATCATCTCGAAGGTCGGTTGGGCGGTGGCTGTAGAGAGTTGGATGGTCAGGCCGCCGATTTGGGTTCCTTCGGGTGTGGGCGTGGGCGTGTCCGTGGGAGGCGGAGGTGAAGGGGTTTCGCTCGGCGTCGGCGTCTCTGTCGCTGTGATGGTGGGCGTCGGCGTTTCGGTCTCGGTGGCCGTGGGGGTTACGCTGGCTGTGGGCGTGACCCGAAGGCCATAGCCGCAAATTTCAAAGACCTCGCCGGGTTCTTCGTTGCTGGTGATCTCTTGTAAACGGAAACAGTAGCTTACACCCGGTTGCAGATCACGCAATTCGCTGAAGTAAACCGCACCGGTCTCCAGGCTGCCTCTGCCCGGAATGGGGAATCCGATGGCATGATAGCCAACATCTGGTTCATCCTCCTGCTTGCAATAGAGTTGAAAGCCGATCAGGTTGTATTCCTTGGCCGTCTCCCATTCCAGCCGCACCCGATCCGATAGGGAAAAGACCCGAAATTCCACCATTTCCAGCGCAGCGAAAGTGGGCGCGGCCATACAGAGCGCGCCCAGAAGCAACAACGCAAAGATGAGAAGGATGGTTTTTCGTCTGCGTTCGTCGTTACGCATCAGCGTTTGAGCAATACTTTCAAGTCTGCGGCCAACACAGCGGCCGGGGTATCGTTGGGAAAGAGCGCCGCCAGGTTGCCGTCGCGGTCGATCAGGTAGACGCCGGCGGTGTGGTCCATCAGATAGCCGGCCGCGCTGGAATGGCTACCATCACTCTTTTTGGCATAGACACCAAAATTGCTCTTTACTTCGTCCAGTTGAGACGGCTCGACAATTACGCCGAGCAGATCCGGGTGAAAGGCGGATACATATTGGGCGAGCCGTTCCACAGTGTCACGCTCCGGGTCGATGGTGACAAAGAGCGCAGCCAGAGATTCCGCCGCTCTGGGTTCTTCCTCGGCTATTATTCGCATAGCCGAGGATACTTCCAGCAGGGTGGTGGGGCAAATGTCCGGGCAAAAAGTATAGCCAAAAAAGACGAGTACCAGCTTGCCGCGCAGATCGACCAGATCAAAGGATGCCCCTGTGTGATTTGTCCCACGCAGATCGCCGACCGGCTGCAAATCATCAAAGACGAGGCCCGTAAAGGTATGTTTGGGTGCGCAGCCACCCACAAAAATCAGCAAGAGCAGCCATAGAAGCCACCGCGACAGTGGATTCATAATTTGGACTCCAACTGTTCCAGCACGGCCCGGATTTCGCCAATGCAGGCATTTGTCAGGTCATCGTTGTACCAAAGGCGCATCTGGTGTGTCAATTGCCCGACCAGCCGCTCCAATGCAAGCGCATCGTCGTTGGAGTCGTCCTCCAGCAGCTTTTCGTAGACGGGATGGGCGGCCAGCCACGCGTCCAGCCGCTTCTCGGCAGCCAGCGGGCGGGGTCCCCATTGGGCCTGCTGGTTCCACTCTTCATCAAAAAAGAGCAGCAAGGGCAGATCCAGATCGTCTTCTTCCAGGTCGAGATCGTCGTCTGCCAACTCGTTGATGGCGGTCAGGTCCATTGTCGTAGAGAGAATGCGCAACCCCAGGCGTGGGCAGGCTTCGGCCATGCGTACCAGGATTGGGACAATCAGGGCCGTGTCCGGTGCTTGATCCTCCACAATCACAACACAGGTGAGCCAGATGGGATAGGTAGTCAGGTAGAGTTGGGTGTCGGGATCAATCCGTGTACCGGCAAAGATACGGCGTAACAGTCCGGCCAGTTCCGCTGGTTGGGCAGCACAGAATTCAGCAAAGGTCTCGCCGGTGGTAAAGGCGAAGACCGGTTCTTGAACAGAAATCAGAGTAAACATCGGGTGCAGTGTCCTGAAAGGCTGCGAGCAGGCATTGTATGGTAGGGATTGTATCACGAAGGCGATGGAAAAATCCAAAGCAGTTCGCCAAAGGGTGTATTCTCCATTGCAAAAAGCCAAAGCATACGGAGTTAAGTATGGCGCAAGGCAAATGGTCTTTGTCGGCGGCCGGGGCAACAGTGGCGCAGGCAGGGGCAGTGGCGCGGGCGGGGCAGCGGCACGGGTGGTGCTGCATGAAAGGTGATCTGCCCTTTCTGATAAGGATACTGTGGCCGATGAACCCGTCGTCAGGCGCAAAACAGTAGACTTTGCACCGCCCAGGGCTTAGCAGTTCTCAGACGATCAGACCTTGCAACTCCCCGGCACTGCCCGTTCATCAGGGGAGTCAATACCAAATGCAGGCTGGCGTGGGCAGAAAGTGCCGGGGACTTGGGCCTACTCTTAGAAAACTGATAAGCCCTACTTGCCTTTGGGAGACTTTTCACCACATACAAAACGAGGTACAATTGAGGGAGACGATTTCATTGTATCGTTTTCAGATACCGATTTTTCTGTAGGGGCGGGGGGGGGGGGGGGGGG
>CAMDEX010000348.1 GCA_945897075.1 Litorilinea aerophila | reverse complement strand
TTTCACCATTGTCGTCATCAACGTATCATACAAGCGAGATGTGTTTTCCATTTCCCTTCTCCTTTTTGTTTGCTCTCGAAAAGAAAATTATAGACTCTTTTGTCTACTTTGGAAAGACCCGTCTTTTCCACTTTTGTCAGTCAATCAGGTTTACAGCCTTATTCACAATTGATCCTCCGGCTTTCTACGAGGGCCGTATGCCGCGTCGACAGCAGCAGATCATCTTGGGGTGGGCAGAGGTTCATCAGCAGGAGTTGATGGATAATTGGAATCAGGCTAGGTTGGGTATGCCAATGGTTAGAATTGAAGGGAGAATCTGAAGATGGAACGCCATCAACTTTTCCGGGTTACGAAGTTTAAAGTCGTTGACGATTATACGTTGCGCATCCGCTTTGATGACGGCAGCGAGCAAACGATAGACTTCCTGCCTGTTTTGTATGGGCCTGTATTCGGTCCGCTACGCGACAAAAAACTGTTTGCCCAAGTGCAACTCATCGCCTACGCTGGCTGTCTCGAATGGCCCAACGGCGCGGATTTCGACCCGGAAACCCTGCGTAACTGGCCTCTGTACAAGGACGCCATCATTGCCAATCGCCAAATGTTCCTCGAACCAGTGATCTAAAAAAAGTCCCCGGCACTTCGGAAAGTGCCGGGGACTTTTTGCGTAACCCTGTCCTACCGATTCAGCGCCGGCAAGTAGAGGTGGTTGTTCAGGTTGCCCGCATTGCCATCGGCGGTCGGTGTCGGCGTGGGCGTTGCTGGTGTGTAGATGGGCGTCAGGTCGCTGCCCTGGACAATCCCCAGCGGGTTGTAATCCGTATAGCCGGGGAAGATCGTGCCCAGATTGGGGTTGCCCAGTTTGCGGATGAGGAGTTCGCTCAACACCCGGCGATAATCAGTCGTGATCGCCAGGTCGCGCCGGTCATAGAGCTGGTCGGTGTGCAGCCCCGGCCACTGGCCGTAGACCTGGCCACCGTTGACACCGCCGCCCACCACCAGCATCACATTGCCGTGGCCGTGATCCGTGCCGCGGCTGGCGTTCTCCTTGAAACTGCGCCCAAACTCGCTCATCACCACAACCGTCAGCCGTTTGCTGTGATCGGTGCCCCCGGAATTGCTCAGGTCGGTCATCAGCCCGTGCAGCCCCTGGGTCAGGCTGCCGATCATATTGGCAAAGTAGCCCGTGCCCGCGTCGCCCTGGTATTCGTGGGTGTCCCAGCCGCCCAGATCGATGGTGGCAATGCGCACCCCCAGTTGGAGTTTGATCATTTGGGCCACCGACTGTAGGCTGGTGCCAAAGCTGTTGCCCGGATAGACCGCGCCGTTTTCCGCGGCGTAGTTGGCCGGGTCGGCATATTCGATGACGTCAATGGCATCGAGCGTCTGCGTCCCCGCGCTGTGCAGCCAGGTCGTGCCGTTGTACATATTGCGCAGGGCCATACGCTGCCAATTGCGATAGTTCCAGTGACCGTTGAAGTTGAAGTCCTGTGGCCGGTTCATGGCGATGGCCTCCCGGCTGCCGGCCAGTGAGGTGGGCGTGGAGCCGCTGGTCGCCACCGCCGGCGCGATGATATTGGCGGGCAGATTGCCCGCGCTCTCGAGATGGCGGGTGAGCCAGCCGGTGGAATTGCTCTTGCTGCCCGGTGTGCCCAATTCAATGTACTGCATAGCGTCAAAGTGCGAGCGGGTGTCGCTGGTCAGCCCGGCGGCGTGGACAACCGCGGCTTTGCCCGCCAGGTAGAGTTCGTGGAAGGGGGCCGCGGCCGCGTTCAGCCCCAACAGCCCGTTGAGGTCCAAAGCTCTGTTGTTGCCAGTGATGGGCAGGGCCAGCTCTTCACGGGCCGCCGTGTAATAGCCGCGGTCATCCCCGGTGATGGGCGCAATCAGAGAAAGGCCGTCCATGCCGCCACGCAAAAAGATGACGACCAGCACCTCCTGGTTGGGTTCGGCGTCCGGGCTGCCAAAGGCCACGTGGGTGAGCCTGGCCCCGGCCATGCCTGCAATCGCCGCGGAACAGCCCACCAGAAAGCCGCGTCGTGTGATTCTATTACTTGTACTGAGCCTGTCGAACGTATTTGCCATTGGGTTTTCTCGCTTTCTAACGCCACTGGAAAGAGGGCGACATCAGGATGAGGGCAATCATATAGCGTTGCCGTTCAGCAATCTGGTCTGGGGGCAGGTCGCTGTCTGTGCCCCGGCCAAAGGCCATAAACTCTACAATCTCGGTGCGTTCCGCGGCGGGTAGCAGGTAGCCCAACAGCCGTTGGCTCCAGAAGTCCACAATCTCCTCCGGTGTGGCCACGTCGGCGGGCAGTATGCCATCCACGACAATCCGTTTGTTGTCTTTGTCTGCGCCCTCCCCGCCGATCTCCCATTCCAGAATGTCGTTGACAAAACGCCAGCGCTGCAGGATAGGCATTGTGCTGTTCCACGCCCTGGCTACGTCCGGGTAGCCGTTGGGTGGACGCCAATCGAAGAGGCCCTGGCCCATCGCGTCATACCACCAGAAGAAGTAGTCGGACTTTGGATCGAAGTTGCACTGGGTGGCGCGCAAGAGCGCGCCGGCAAAATCGAAAGGCCGCCGCATCTTGTCGCCCCAGGTGGCGCTAAACTCCTCCGCGAGCAGAATCGTGCGCACGACTTTTTTGAGCTGGTCGGCGGCTTCCCGGTTGGCGTAGAAAACATCGGCCGCGGCCTGGACGAGACTTTCCGGCGGGTTGTCGCTGACGAGCCTGCGGCAGAGCTTGCGGGCAACGTAGCGGGCCGTGCCGGGGTGGTTGGCAATCAGGTCGAGAACGATATTGCCGTCCTCCTCGCCCAGGAAATCATCAATGATCTGCCCCATCACAACTTTTGTATAGGGAAAATGGCTGTTGGGGTCGAACTTGAAAAGACCGGTCTCTGTGTCCACACGCCAGCCGGTAAAGCAGGTGGTGGCACCGTAGACGTCGCTGTCGATGTAGCCTTTGCGCTTGCCCTCCCCATCGAAAATCTCGGGGTCACTGGTCTTGCGCACGCCGAAATAGTTTTCCGCGCCCAGGCCGTGCAGCTCGAAAAGCTCTCTGGCGTAATTTTCGTTGGGGTTGCCGCCCGAATTGGACTGGTTGTCCAGGTAGTAGAGCATAGCCGGGCTGCGCGCCACATCGCCCAGCATCTTGCGGAAGTTGCCCAGCATATTGCCCCGGATCACATCCCGGTCGTAGTGGACAAACATAGACTGAATCCAATTGTCCCAGCCGTAGACGTTGAAGTGGTTGTGCCAGAAATCGGCCAGCACCTCTACCAGTTGGCGTTTGCTGTGCAGCGCGCGCAGAAAAGCCACCCGCTCGGTCTCCCAGATGGGCAGGCGGCGGTATTGCCAATCGTTGGCCGCCTCGCTTTCGATGTGATCCGCCCACAACTGGGCTTGGGACTTGCCCAGCGTCTGGAAGGCATAGCTGGTGATGACGGCGTCGCACGCGCTGTCGTCAATAGTGGCCGGGTTGAGTTGCTGATCCACATAAGCGGTCAAGCGCGCGCTGTCGGTGTTGCCCAGGGCATTGAAGGCGGCGATGTCGCCCGGGCGCGGGCCAAAACCCATGCGGTTGAGCGCAATCACCGCCGTACTGGGCAGGGCTGGCTTGCCCGCGACCGTGCCCGAACGGCTTTGGGTCTGGTAGCGGATGGTGCGCATGGCTGGGACAGGTTGCCCGTCCTGTGGCGTGGGCGACGCGCCGACCCGGCTGGGCGTCAGCGCGACGGTGGCTGCGGCCGAGGCCGCCAGCACACCAGCGCCCTGCAAGAGTAGCCGCCGGCTCTGGCGTCGCCGCTCGCGTTCCTCTGCGGTGGACGGGCGGCGAGTTTGCGCCACGCCCTCTCCCGGCTCGTTCCTGTCGGGAGATAAAACGATTTCATTTCCGTACATTTTTCTTCCTCCTGCCTTTTGAACGTCGGATGTCCTATTTTATGCGGGTGATATAGTTCTTCAGATAAAGATTTGCACGGTAGGGGCGCTTGCTTTCTGCGCCCGTCTCCTGTGTGCCGGGCGCAGCAAGCAAGCGCATCTACAAATGACTATCTGAAAGACTATAGCACAGTGTAGCATACGTCTGGGGAAAGGATCACTAGGTCAGATGGCTGTCTTTGGCGGACAGTACCAACAAACTGTCCACTGTCGGCTCACAATCCTAGCCACCTGACGGGTTGTCTTTGGCGGGGTTTTCATTTACAATTTCTCCGCCCTGACGTGCGACGGGCTTATCAAGAAAGCACGCCCCAATCTTCCGGGAAGGGGTCAAGTAAACTGGCGCAGGTATAGCCCGGTTGTGATCTCCTTCCCGACAGATGCAAAGGGGGGCGCTATTCACCCCATTCATAGCCCAGCGCGGAGGCACTGGATGCCCAATCCCACTTCATTACCCGGCAAGACCATTTCCTTGTGGAGTATAGCCGTCGTCATTCTGGTTGGCATGTTTATCGGTTTGGGCACGTTTACCTTTGACTACGCCGAAGGACTGGCCTATTTTTCCGACGACCCGGCAGCCTGTCTCAACTGCCACGTCATGCGCCCCCAGTTCGAGGGTTGGAATCATTCCAGCCACAAGAACGTGGCAACCTGCAATACCTGTCACACGCCCCATTCATTTCCACAAAAGTATATTATCAAAGGCATCAATGGCTGGAATCACAGCCTGGCCTTCACCACCGGCAACTACCCGGACCCCATCCGCATCCGGGGTTTCAACGCGAATGTAGTGCAGGCCAATTGCGTAGATTGTCACCGTACCCTCGTCAGCCAGATTCACAGTTCCGAGCCGGGGCAAGAACGTTCGTGCATCGCCTGTCATGGCAACGTGGGCCACGGCAAGTAGGGGGGGGGGGGGGG
>CAMDEX010000347.1 GCA_945897075.1 Litorilinea aerophila | reverse complement strand
GGGTGTTTTTTGTAGGTCGGACTGGTAGTCCGACCGGTCGGACTACCAGTCCGACCTACAAAAAACACCCCCCTGATAGCAGGAGGGTGTTGCGTGGCGCAGATATTGCAAGTTCAGACACAAACAACCCAAAACAATTGGTAGCGCTGGGCCGGTTGGTAGTCTGCTGCAACTGCGGGCTGTCGAACCGTCTGGGCGGGATGCGAGTTCCCGGCGGACAGAGGGACAAACAGCCAAACGCAACTTGCAGCAACCGTGTACCAGGGCTCCGGTGGGTTGCCGGGGGAAGATACTTCCGTTCCCCTCGTGCTGGACAAAACAGAAATTATACACTGGCACCCGAAACAGGCGCAAAGATAATACTAGCATAGGCGGGCGTCTGTGTCAAAGTTGGCGAATAATAAATAGGCGGCAACTCCCTATCCCGATGCGTAAGCAAACCGGATTCAACGCGCTATTGAAACCAGCCAAGACAACGCTTGGGAGTGCTGAATTTTCTGGTCCTGCGTTGACATTCTGCCGCTGCTAGGGTATAGTCACCCATAGAATTTCTATACGCACAAGGAACGCTGACGCATTTCTTCCCCCAGTGTTTGCGGATTTCTTTGCCTGTGACTACCCTATCGGTAGTTTCATGGATACCTTCTCAATTCTTTCCCATTTCAACTACTGTTTAAGGAGAATGAAGATGGCTAAAGCTCGAATGGGAATGCTCTTGGGCATTCTGGCTCTCTTTGCCCTGCTAGTCAGCGCATGCGCGGCCCCAGCCGCCGCCCCGGCCGCGCCCGCCGCACAGGCACCCGCAGCAGAAGCGCCCGCAGCCGCCCCGGCTGCTGCCGCCCCGGCTGCTGCCGCCCCCGCTGCGCCCGCAGCGCCGGCTGCTGCGCCCAGCGCTGGCGTGCAGATCCCCGATGTGATGGAGGGCAAGTACAATGTGGCCTTTGTCTATGTCGGTCCCCACGACGACGGCGGCTGGACACAGGCCCACGACGTAGGCCGCCAGTACGTGGAAGCCAATGTGACCGATGTTCACACCGCCTATATTGAGAATGTGGCAGAAGGTGGCGACGCCGAACAGGTGATCCGCTCTCTAGCCCGCAAAGGCTTCGATGTGATCTTCACCACCTCTTTTGGCTTTATGGACGCCTCGGAGCTGGTGGCCGATGAATTCCCGGACGTGGATATTGTCCACATCAGCGGCTTCAAATCCAACGAGGCCAACTTCGGCAATTTGATGGGCGCGATGGAAGATATGAAGTATCTGGCCGGTATTCTGGCGGGCAGCCGGGCCAAGATGGACGGCAACCCCAAACTGGGCTACATTGCCACCTTCCCTATCCCCGAAGAGTTGCGTCTGGGCAACGCCTTTGCGCTGGGCGCGCAGAAGACCTGCCCGGAATGCACCGTTGATGTGCGCTGGATCTTCACCTGGCACGATCCGATTGTAGAAAAAGAGGCTGCTTCCTCCCTCTTTGACGGCGGCGCACAGGTGGTGATGACAGGTGCCGACACCCCGGCCCCTGCCGAGGCAGCCCCGGAAGGCAAATGGGGCATCACCTACGACTATTCCGGCAACTGTACGATTGACGCTTGCCTGACCTCGATGTACTGGAACTGGGGGCCGGTCTACGCGGCCATCGTCGAGAAGTCGCGGGCCGGCGAATGGGTCGGTGGCTGGGAATACTTCGACGCTGACAGCGGCTCGCTCGGTCTCTACGGCTTTATGGAGGGCGAGACGATGCAGCCCGGTGTAGCCGAACTGCCCGCCGAGGATCTGCAACTGGTCAAGGATACATTGGCAAAGATGCTGGCTGGCGAGTTCACCCGCTTCGATGTCTTCAAAGGCCCCATCACCGACAACCAGGGCAACGAAGTGCTGGCCGATGGTGTGAGTTTGGAGCAGATCGACCTGGACGGTTTCGCCCAGTTCGGCAGCCCCTGCACCACCTGTATGTACTGGTGGAATGAGAACGTCACCGCGGAACTGCCCAAGTTGGACTAACTGACAGATTTCCAAGTGGAAATGTGAAACGTGAAACGTGAGATCGGGGTATGATTTCACGTTTCACGCATCACACCTCACTTTGTGAGGCGGTGAATGGCAACCGATGAGGAATATCGCGAGAGAATTGAGCAATACGCCCGGGGCGATCTGTTGGATCTGTGGGGTGCGATCAACGTCGGTGATACCCCGGGCTGGCCTGCGGGGAAAGCCTTTGAATATCTGATTCTGCGCGCTTTCCAATTGGAAGGAGCGTATGTCAATTGGCCCTACACAGTAACGATTGGGGAACTAACAGGTAGTGAATCGCGTGAGATAGCTGAACAGATTGACGGCTTTGTTCATACAGAAAACGGGCTTGCCTGTCTGATAGAATGCAAAAATTATGGCGAGGAGAAGGCGAATTTAGAGCCTATCGCTAAATTGCGCAACCAGCTTCTGCGCAGATCGCCCGCGATCTTTGGTGTTGTGTTCAGTCGCAGCGGATTTACAGGTCCGGCATTGTTGCTCGCTCGATTCACCGCTCCCCAGACGATTCTCCTGTGGACCGGTAGCGAAGTCGAAATCGCACTGCGAAACCGCTGGTTTTGCAAAGGACTGATGGAAAAGTACAGAGTCTGCCTGGCAAAGGGCACGCCAGATTATCACATTTCGATTGAGGTGTAAGATGACAAAAGCATTTATCGTCACAGAAGGTCAAAGAGAGCGCGAGATTCTGGCAGCACTCTTGCCCGCTACAATCCTTGAAAACATTGACTTCGTTGTAGCAAAGGAGCGATCTTCAGCCATTTCTATTGCGCGCTCGATTCTTGTCGCTAAGTATATCCCCGTGGCGCTTGTGCTTGACGCCGAAACTACGAACAGATCGGCAATTCGAGAAGAGCAGGATTTTTTGCGGATGTCTCTTGCCGAAGCGTCCTTTGGCACAAAGTATGCATACTTCCTCGCAGTGCCCGAAATCGAAATTCTGTTCTTTGAAGACTGGGACTTTGTAGGGCAGCAGATCGGCAAGCCAAAACAGGCGTTTACCCAATTTGAACTCGAATATGCCCAGTTGCAGCCCAAGAAATTTCTATTCAGCCAACTGGAAGATATTCCCTATCCACAAGCGTTGACACAGTTATTGGCGCGGATGGATGGGCAAACCATCGAACGCATTCAGCAGAACCCGCTTGTGCGTGACCTCAACAATTTTCTCGTATCTGTGATTGAGAAAAGCCCTGAGCGTTCGCTTTTCGCGCCTGCTATTCACGCATTTGCAGCCTAATTTCCTTCCAAGCGACCGCTACTCCCTCGCGAGGCCCTCCATGCCCGACGCCCCTTTCGCCGTGCAGATGGAAAATATCGTCATCCGCTTCCCCGGCGTGCTGGCGAACGACCGCGTGAACTTTACGCTGAAGCAAGGCGAAATCCACGCGCTGCTGGGCGAAAACGGCGCGGGCAAGAGTACGCTGATGAGCGCGCTCTCCGGTCTTTACAAACCCACCTCCGGTGTGATTCGGGTCAACGGCAAGCCCGTCAGTTTCAACTCCCCCAAAGACGCCATCGCCGCCGGTATCGGGATGGTGCATCAACACTTTATGCTCGTCCCCACCCAGACCGTCACCGAAAATATCCTCCTGGGATTGGACACGCCGCGCTTTTGGATGAACCTGCCCGAATACGACCGCCAGGTGTTGGCCTTGCAGGATCAGTTCGGCCTGCGCGTGGACCCCACAGCCAAAATCTGGCAGCTTGCCGTGGGCGAACAGCAACGGGTGGAGATTCTCAAAACGCTCTACCGGGGCGCCAATGTTCTGATTTTTGACGAACCCACGGCTGTCCTGGCCCCGGCGGAGATTGCCGAATTTATCCAGACGATGCGTAGCCTAGTGGCCCAGGGCAAGTCAATTATTTTCATCAGCCACAAATTGCACGAAGTCGAGGCGGTGGCCGACCGCATTACTGTGCTGCGTAAGGGCAAAGTGACTGCCGAAGGCTTTTTGATGGCCGGGCTGAACAAAGAAAAACTGGCCCAGTTGATGGTGGGGCGGGATGTAGTCTTTGCTGTCAAGAAAGATGCCCAACAGCCGGGCGACATCATTTTGGAGGTGAAAAATCTCCAGGCGTCCAACAACAAAGGCACACCGGCACTGCGCGGGGTCAACTTGAACATCCGGGCCGGGGAGATTCTGGGCATTGCCGGGGTGGCCGGCAACGGGCAGAGCGAACTGGCCGAGTGCATCACCGGTCTGCGCCTGTGCGCAAAGGGCAGCGTGCAGGTGGACGGGCGGGAGTTGGCAAACCAGCCGCCCATTACTGCCATCCACGCCGGCGTCTCCCACATCCCGGAAGACCGCACGCGCGTCGGCTCTGCGCCCAACCTGACCATCACCGACAACGTAATTATGAAGCACTACCGCTCCGCGCCCATCGGCAACGGCAGGACGATTGACGCGGCCCAGGCCACCAGCTACGCCCAGAACCTCAAAAAGACCTACGACATTTTGGCCCCCAGCGTGCGCACCCAGGCGCGCAAGCTCTCTGGTGGCAATCTCCAAAAGGTGATTCTCTCGCGCGAGATCACCGCCAACCCGCGCCTGATTGTCGCAGTCCAACCCACGCGCGGCCTGGATGTGGGCGCGGTGGAGGCGATCCAGGAGCATCTGCTCGACCAGCGGCGGCACGGCGCGGCCATCCTCCTCATTTCAGAGGAGTTGGAGGAGCTGCTGACCCTCAGCGACCGCATCGCCGTCCTCTACGACGGGCGGGTGATGGGGGTGGTGGATGGCGCGACGGCCCGTGTGGAAGAGATTGGGCTGATGATGATGGGGACGAAGCGAGAAGAAGCGTGAGACGTGAAACGTGAGATCGCTGGATGATC
>CAMDEX010000346.1 GCA_945897075.1 Litorilinea aerophila | reverse complement strand
TCTTTGGTCTGGTGGAGCAGACCGGCAGTCGCATCCGTTATGCGCCTGCGGGGCCTGTACGCCCTCTCAACGACGCCGCTCTGGCGACGGTACAGGCCGCGCTGGAGCAGCAGGTGTTCGCCGCAGCCTTCGCCGCCGGGCAGCAGATGACGCTGGCGGAGGCGGTTGCTACGCTAATGACCGTGACTTCCGCCCCTGACGCTTATGCAGCGTTTTGAATCTTCTCGATCATCTCATCCATCGACAGCACCTGGGCAAAGAGCGCGCCGAGGGTGGCCAAGCTGGCCCGTTGGGCTTCTTCCGGGGTGAGGCCGCCCGTCCCCGCGGTTAAAGTGCCATCACTCAGAAGAAAGACGCGGAAGTCCCGGGAGGCCGCCTCCCGCACAGTCGTATCACAGGCGATATTGGTGGCGATCCCTGTAATGACCAGAGAGTCAATGCCCCGGGTACGCAGAATCAGTTCCAGATCGGTGGCATGGAAGGCACCGTAGCGGGGGGCATCGACAACAGTATCCTGCGGCTCGATCACCAGACGGGGATGCAGGGCTGCGGTCGAACTATCGCTGCGGAAAATCTCTTTCCCCTTGGGGAAGATTTCACCCAAGACGCCTGCGTTCACGCCATCGGCGCGCCAGATCGATCGGGTATGGACGACCAGCATACCGGCCGTGCGACAGACTGCGGCAAAGTCGTTGATGCGCTCCAAAAGCGCCAATCCTTTACGGTCAGGATTCTCCACAAAACAGTTCTGCATATGCACATTGACGAGAGCCATGCGTTGGGGAATCACTGGAAAGTTCATAGATAGTCTCCTCTTTGCTATTGTACGAATGTTGGAATCGACAAACCCACACGGATGAATATCACCAGAAAACGCCCAAAGCCACCCGTCCCTGCTCCAACCAGGCCCGGCAATCCGGCGTCAACACCTGCGCAGCCTTCTCCTCGTAGAGGGCCAGTTCTTCTGGCGAGAACACATCCCGCCAGCGGCCATTCGTGCCTTTGTGGAAGAAGGTCTGCGCCCCGTCCTTCCAAAGGGCCTGAAAAGCGGGATTGCGTTTCCCTTCCTGTTCGCGCATCGTGGATAGGTCAAGCGCCTGCAAAATGGACGGCAAGTCGTCGTCGCTAACAGCAATCCCCAGGAAAGCGGCAATCCGCCGTATCTCGCCCACCCGGTCAGCCAGCAGATCGTTGAAATGGACAAAGAGGATATTGTCCAGATGGCGATAGTTCCACCAGCTCTGCGTATGGTGCAGATTGCCCCAAAACGGATAGCCTTCGCTTTCCCAGGTGTGCAGGCCACGGGTCATCCACGTTTTCCAGAAGGCGTGAATATCCGGTGGACAGGGGGGCAGGGGTTCGCCGACCAGCCCCGGTGTCTCGTTGGAAATTTTATAGGCCGTCTCGGTAAAGTTTGCGTAGTGATTCCACAGAGACATAGCGACATCACGCGCGTCGCGCCCGACGACGATATATTTGACCTGGGGGAAATAGGGCAGCCCATCCAGGGCCAGATGGCTTTTGATAAAGCGGCGGTGCGGTTGCGCTTCCAGGCCGGCCATCAGATCGTCGAGGGGCGACCAGCGGGCATCGAGCCAGGGCGAAATATCCCAGAGGGCTGCCTCTCTCTCCTGCGGCGCATCCTGACCCAGAAAGATCAACTGCCGGATAATTTCCTGGGTGACTGTCGTGCCAGACTTGGCCGCAGTCGAGATGACAATGTCGCCGTTACGGGGCTGGTAGCGCTGCCAACGGGTGCTGTCCAGTGCTTGGGTCTGATAGGTGTGGATGACTTGGGGTAGCTGTGTGGTCATAGGAATTCCTCCATTGGGGTCAACAAATCCCACCGGGTGTGATAGTCCAAAATCGAGTTGTCGTGCCGCTTGCTACCCCCTATAATAGAGGGCGATCGTTACGAGATCGTTCCAAATCCACCCCAATTGGGCGCGTTTTCAAGGCAAACGGCTATGGCAGCGACAGACGACGCAGCATCTGCAACCTTAGCAATCCGTACCTTCGGCGAGATCGTTGTCAGGGCGGGGGTGAATGGTCAACCCCTCTCCTTTGAAACGCGCACAGTGCAGGCGCTCTTTCTCTATCTGGCCTGCCAGGGGCGGCCAGTCGGACGGGATCAACTGGCCGAACTGCTCTGGCCGGATCGCTCCCAGGAGCAGGGGCGGGCCAATCTGCGCGTGGCCATCCACCGCCTGCGCCAGCAGTTTGATCCCTTTCTCCTCATCAGCCGCCAGGGCCTTGCCTTCCAACCCGCTGCGTCGATTGTACTCGATGTGACGCACTTTGAAGATCGCTTTGCCGCCGGCGATCTGGCCGCGGCTACGGCCCTCTACCACGGCCCATTTCTGGCTGGCTTCTATCTCGACGAGAGTCCAGCCTTTGAGCAGTGGGCGCTGCTGGAACGGGAACGGCTGCACATTCTGGCCCTGACCGCCTACCAGCAACTGATCGCCCAACTGACGGAGACTGGTCAACCGGATGCGGCCATCAGTGCGGCCCAGCGTCTGCTCCGGCTCGATCCCTATCACGAACCGACCCACCGCCAACTCATGCGGCTTCTGGCCCGCAGCGGCCAACGCAGCGCGGCCCTGGCCCAATACGAAAGTTGCCGCCGCCTGCTGGCAGTCGAACTGGATGTCACACCGGATGAGGCCACGGCTGCATTGGCCAAGCAGATTCGTTCCGGCACGCTTGACACGGCGACATCTTCACCCCCACATATTATCACCTCCTCACCCCCTCACAATCTTCCGCCCCAGTCTACCCCCTTCATCGGTCGCGCTGGGGAAGTGGCGCAGATCGAACAGTTGTTGAGCAATCCCGACTGCCGCCTGCTTACACTGCTCGGCAGCGGTGGTATTGGTAAAACCCGGATCGCTGTTGAAGCCGTCAAGCGGATTTTCGATTCTGCAACGCCTCTAACGGCTACTCTTCAATCTCCGGTCTCAAATCTCCAGTCTCCGATCCCCAGTCCCCAATTTACCGACGGTATCTGCTTTGTCTCTCTGGCCTCGGTAGGGACAGCCGAATTGCTCCTCGTCGCCATTGCCCAAAGCTTGGGCCTGGAAACGACCAGTCGAGACCTGTCGGCCCAGGTCGTTGCCTATCTGCGCCCGCGCAAAGTGCTGTTGATTCTGGACAATTTTGAGCATCTGCTGGACGGTGCGGAGAGAGTGGCGGATTTTCTCCACCGCGCCCCCCACGTCAAGGCCCTGGTCACTTCGCGCCAGCGGCTGCACCTGCTGGAGGAATGGCTCCTGCCCGTTGCCGGTCTTGGGTTGGAGGGAGGTGTGACAAGCGAGGCCGCTGAGTTGTTCCTGCGCAGCGCCCGGCGGGTCCACACTAGCTTTCGGGCCGACGGCCAGGAAGAGACGATTGCCACCATCTGTCGCCAGGCCGAGGGCATGCCCCTGGCGATTGAACTGGCGGCTAGCTGGGTGCGCGTGATGTCCTGTGCGGAGATCAGCCAGCAGATGCGCCAGAACCTTGACTTCCTGACGACGAGGCTGCGCAACCTGCCCGAACGCCATCGCAGCCTCTACGCCCTCTTTGACCAGTCGTGGCGTCTGCTCTCCCCGGACGAACAACGCGTCCTGGCCGGGGTGAGCGTCTTTCAAGGCGGTTGGACCCTGGCCGGCGCGACCCGCGTCCTGGCTGTGGATGAGGGTTTTGGGCCAACGCTTGTACACGACGCTGTGACCGCCCACGGCCGCGCCATCCACCATCTGCTCCTGGCTCTGGTGGACAAATCGCTGGTGCAGAGCGTTGAGGAGCGCTTTCGCATCCACGAATTGGTGCGCCAATATGCGGCGGAACAGCTTGCCGCCAGCGGTGAAGAGGAGTCGATCCGGCAGCACCACTTCAACACCTTCCTGGATTTGGCCCGCACTGCCGATGCCCAAGTGCGCGGGCCGGCGGTCGTGGCCTGGTTTGCCCGGCTGGAAGCGGAACAGGACAACCTGCGCGCTGCCTGGCAGTGGGCGCTGGATACAGAGCGTTTTGTGGACGCGGCTTGGCTTGGCATCGCCCTGTGTCACACCTGGCATATCCGCGCCCGCTGGTACGAAGTGGCCCAATGGCTGGAGCAACTCCTGCCCCACCGCCATCTGCTCGCGCCCGATCTGCGCCTGGCGCTGCTGCTCACGCTCTTTCGCTTCTGGATCGCACTCCACCTTTTTCGGCTGATTGAAGCCTACACCGACGAAGTCAATCAATTGGAGAAGACATCCAACCAGCCGCTGTTGCGCGCCGCGGTCTGGTTTTATCTGGCCAATTCGACACCTGACGTGGCCCAGGCCGGCCGCGGCTTTGATCTGTGCATTCATCTGCTGCTGCAGGCGGAGGGGTTACCGGGGCCGGGCGCTGACTACTGTTTCTTTGCCGACCGGGTCAATCTCCTGGCTATGGCCTACTTTCGCTATGCCATTCGCCTGACCGATGAAACGGGTGAGTATGCCCGTGCCGAGATGCTGGCGAAGCAGAGTCTGCAACTCTTCCAGGCTATGGGCAATCGGGATATGATCGCCTATGCCCTGGGTGCGCTGGGCCATCTGGCGCTTCTGCGTCGCGAATGGAGTCAATCGCACAGACTTTTGCAAGAGGCAGTGGCAATGGCGATGGCTGTGGGCAATCGCATGAGCTTGGGGGACTGGCAGCCGAAACTGGGCATTGTCACCTTCTATTTGGGCGACGTGGCGACCGCCCGTCGTATTCTGCGCGAGAGTTTGCAGCTCTGGCTCGACCTGAAGAACAATGTATTCCTGGCGCGTATCTATGGCTATCTGGCCGAAATTGAGTTGGCTGAGGGGAACTTGGCAGCGGCAGCCCAGGCCGTAAGCAACAGCCTGGGCTACCAGCTCACAGTGCGCTGGCTGAGCACCGAAGTTGTGGATTGTCTCTGGGTGGCGGCACGTCTGGCGACAGCACAGCAGCAGTACACCCGCGCCGCCACCTTCTTTGGTCTGGTGGAGCAGACCGGCAGTCGCATCCGTTATGCGCCTGCGGGGCCTGTACGCCCTCTCAACGACGCCGCTCT
>CAMDEX010000345.1 GCA_945897075.1 Litorilinea aerophila | reverse complement strand
CTTTGTGTCTTTGTGGTTCACATCCTGACAAATTACAACCAACCACAAAGTCACGAAGACACAAAGAAAAAGCCAATCTCAGTAGACCGCAGCGTGTTGGGTTCTCCCGGCACAAGCGGGTCGCGTAGATGGCGCTCTCTTGCCGGGAGAACCCAACCTACGACTTAAAACCCCAAATAGGCCTCCACCACCTGCGGGTCTTTGAGGAGCGTCTTGGCGTCGCCGCTCAGACGAATCGTGCCGGTCTCCATCACATAGCCGCGGTGGGCCACTTGCAACGCGGCCTGGGCGTTCTGCTCCACCAGCAAAATTGTCGTGCCCTGGCTGTTGATCTCCAGAATGATGCGGAAAATCGCCTCGACCAGAATCGGGGCCAGCCCCATAGACGGCTCGTCCAGGAGCAGAATGCGCGGGCGGGCCATCATCGCCCGGCCCATCGCCAGCATCTGCTGTTCGCCGCCAGAGAGTGTGCCGCCAAGCTGTTTCAGCCGCTCGCGCAGACGGGGGAAGAGTGTCAGCACCCGCGCGTAATCCGATGCAATGCCGTCTGTATCGTTGCGGTTGAAGGCCCCCATCTCCAGATTTTCCTGCACCGTCAGCCGGGCGAAAATTTTACGCCCTTCCGGTGACTGGCAGACGCCTTTGCGCGTGATGCTGTGCGCGGGCAGGCGGTCAATGCGCTCGCCTTCCAGATAGACCGCGCCCTCCTTCGGCGTCAGGATGCCGCTGATAGTATTCAGCGTCGTCGTCTTGCCCGCGCCGTTGGAGCCGATCAGCGTGACGATCTCGCCCTGCTCCACCGTCAAGGAAATGCCTTTGAGTGCATGGATGCGGTCGTAGTAGGTGTGGATGTTCTCTAATGTAAGCATACAAAAATTATGAATTGTGAATTATGAATTGTGAATGATGGGTTAGTCACTCGATTGGGCGGTTTGAACACTTGTGTTCATAATGCGGCAGAGTTCGTCGCACTCCCGGTAGACTGGTAGCACTTCTTCACGCAGCAGAAGCTGGGCGATCCCAATCATCTTCAGCCAGACGCGGGATTCATTCAACTCCTTCAGGCAAATCCGAAGTTTATGCACAAAATCCCGTTTGCTTTCTGCCCCTCGCGCTTCGGCGTAGTTGGGTGCCGGCGAAGTCCCGCTACGCAACAATTGACCTGCAACATGGCGTCCAGCAGGTGTCGGCGGCAGGCGATCACAGAGTTGGATGATCATCACTGCAAAACGTATCAACCGGTCTTCTAAATCGTCACCCTTCGCCATACGACTCCCCTTTCATTCACAATTCACAATTCACCATTCACAATTTTCCTCCTTTCTTTTCTGTCCCACCCGATGTATCCAGCAAAACCCCCGGCCCCAGATACGCCTCGACCACCCGCGGGTTGGTCCGCACTTGCGCGGGTTTGCCTTCGGCGATCTTCTTGCCATAATCCAAAACGGTGATGTTCTCCGAGATATTCATGACTACTTTCATGTCGTGTTCAATTAGAAAAACGGTGATTCCCTTCTCATCGCGCAGCCGGTGTACCAGATCGATCATCTGTTCGGTCTCGCGCGGGTTCATCCCTGCGGCTGGCTCGTCCAGGAGCAGAAGCTGCGGACGGCTGCCGATGGCCCGCGCAATCTCCAGCAGCCGCTGGTCGCCGTAGGGCAAATTGGTGGAGAGCGTCTCCTCCTCGCCAGCCAGCCCCACAAACTCCAGCAGTTCCAGCGCAAAGTCACGGCTCTGCCGTTCCTCGGCCCGCTGAAAGGGGGTGCGCAGCACCGCACCCAACGGCGTGGCCCGCATACGCACGTGCTGGCCCACCAACACATTTTCCAGCACACTCATCCCCTTGAAGAGGCGGATGTTCTGGTAGGTGCGGGCGATGCCCAGCCCGATAATCTGGTCCGAACGTTGGCCCACCAGCGAATGGCCGTCAAAGAGGATCGACCCCTTCTCCGGGCGGTAGAGACCCGTCATACAGTTGAAAAAAGTCGTCTTGCCCGCGCCGTTTGGGCCGATCAGGCTGGCAATCGAGCCGCGCTCAATCACCAGATCGACCCGATCCACAGCGGTCAAGCCACCAAAAACTTTGGTAACACCCTTTGCTTCCAGCAATACAGCCATCAGCCGCGCCCTCCTTCCAACTCGCGCCCATCGTTGACGCCGGGCGCTGACGCTTCGGTTCGGTCTTCCTCGCTGCGCAGCTCCCGGCGGCGGCGGGCCGAGGGTAGAATCCCTTCCGGGCGCACAATCATCATCACAATCAGCAACACGGCGAAGGTGACAATGCGGTATTCGTCCACGCCGCGCAGAACCTCCGGCAACCCTTTCAGCGCCAGCGCGCCCAGCACCACACCGGGGATATTGCCCATCCCGCCCACAATAATCAGCGCCAGGGCATCTATGGAGACGAAAAGGGTGAAATTCTCTGGGAAGATATTTATTTGGCGGGCCGCGTAGAGTTGCCCAGCCAGCCCGGCAAATGTGGCGCCGATGGCGAAGGCCAGCAATTTTGTCTGCACCAGATGGATGCCCGTGGCCTGGGCCACGTCCTCGTCCTCGCGCATGGCGACCCACGCCCGCCCCAACCGCGAGTCATTCAACCGGATCGCCACAAATGCCACCAACCCGGCACCCAGAATTGCCAACAAAAAGATCCATCCCTGGGCATCCAGATGGCTGGTCAGGGCAGACGGGGCCATGCCAAAAATAGTGGGCTGGGCTACTTGCAGCAGACCGCGCGGCCCGTTGGTCAGCTCGCCCAGATTGAGCATAAAGAGGCGGATGATTTCGCCAAAGCCAAGCGTGACAATCGCCAAATAGTCGCCACGCAGCCGCAGCACGGGAATGCCCAGCAGCACGCCGCCGATGGCCGCCGTAATCATCGCCAGAGGAATGGCCGACCAGTAGCCGAGCAACGGGCTGGCCGGCGAGATGCCCATCCCGGTCAGCACGCTGCTGATGTAGGGTGACGAGAAGGGGGCGGAGACAAAGGCATAGACGTAGGCACCGATGGCGAAGAAGGCTACATAGCCCAGATCGAGCAGACCGGCATAGCCGACGACGATATTTAGCCCCAGCCCCATCATTACGAAAATGAAGACGATATTCATCACCGAATTCTGGAATTGGTTGAGGACGAAGGGAAGAGAAAGCAGGACCGCGGCCAGCAGACCGCCGACCGCCAATTGCTCCAGCCCACTCTTGGCAGCGCGCTGGGCAAAGAGACCGGCACCCGTCGCCACCAGAACGATCAGTAGACGGATGATGTTTTTGTCGTTGCCAAAGGTGGCGACCCCCTCCAAGCCCAGATAGTAGATGAAGGCAAAGAGGGCAAAAGGGAGCAGAATGACCAGCCAGCGTCCGCCAGGGATGCGCAACCCCCGCGTTGACTGGGCCGCGCCGCTGCGGGTAAAGAGAACCAACAGCGCGCCTACGATACCAGCCGCAGCCAGATAGAGGAGAAGGATGGCATAGGTGACAATACTCAGACTTCCGTCTACAATCGTCCCGGCGCGCACATTGAGCAGCGCGGCCAGATTCAGCGGCACGATTTTGTCCAAGACTGGCTGAATTTTCACCCCGTCGGCCAGCAGCCCGTTGAAGAGGCCGACTTCCAACACGAGCAGCAGACCCGCCACCAGACCAGCCACCAAGCCGTTTTGCAGCAATGCGCCCCGGCCCATCTCTTTGGCCTGGCTGCGCAAACTGGCATAGATAAAAAGCGCCAAAAATAGCGCCAGCACAGGCTGGGCCGCGCTTTCCAGCCGGGTTGGCAGACCAATCAGCGTGAGATAGGTCAGGCCCGCAAATGCGATCAGTCCTGTATTGAGTCCTTTATTCATAAGTTAGTGTCCATGCCCGAATCGGGCACAATCAGCAATGAAAACGGGAACGCAGATTTCGCAGAGGATGCAGATAATGAAAATAGGGACAGCAGTCGGTGGACCACAACCGCCAGTCCCCGATCCCCAGTCGCTGGTCGCTATTTTCAGATTATGCCTTCTTCCCGCTCAGAATTTCACCGAAGATACCCGATGGTCGGAAGATCAGAATCAACACCAGCACAGAAAAGGCGATGATGTCCTTGTATTCTGTGGGGATGCCCAGCGCGCTGGGTCCCAGGGCTTCGATCATCCCCAGGAGGAGCGCACCAAACATTGCGCCAGGGATGTTGCCAATGCCGCCTAGCACGGCCGCGGTAAAGGCTTTCAGACCAGGGACGAAGCCGCTGTTGAACTTAACGACTGTGTTGTGGAAGCCCAGCATCACCCCGGCCGCGCCGGCCAGGGCCGAGCCGAGGATAAAAGTCGCCACGATCACGGCATCCACATTGACACCCATCAGCGCGGCCGTGTCTCTGTCCTCCGCCACGGCGCGCATGGCCCGGCCCAGCTTTGTGCGCTGGACAATCAGGTAGAGTCCCAGCATCAGCAGCACAGAGGCAAAAAAGATAATCAGACCTGTGTAGGGGATAAAAACGTCACCGGTGCGAATACCGCCGGAGATGAGATCGGGTTTGTTGTAGCTGTGGGGGCTGACACCGAAGATGAGGAGGACGGAGTATTGCAGAAAAAGGGAAGCGCCGATGGCGCTGATAAGGGGCACGAGACGGGGGGCACGGCGCAGCGGCCTATAGGCCAGCCGCTCCAATGTGACGCCTGTCACCACCGAGCCGAGCATCCCCGTCACCAGAATAAAGAGCAGGGCGGCCACAACCACAGCGTTCGAGCCTTCCATCCAACCCTGGGCAGCGGCGAATTGCAGGGCAAAAAAGCCGGTGATGCCGCCGATCATCATCACCTCGCCGTGGGCAAAGTTGATCATAAAAAGAATGCCATAGACGAGTGTATAGCCCAGCGCCACCAGCGCATAGACTCCGCCCAGCACCAGCCCGTTGATCCCCTGGGAGATCCAGAAGGAGGCTGGGTAGCCTTCGGCCAGACCGACGGTGACCACCCGCCAAATCACCAGCAGGCCGACCACAATGCCGAATAGGAGAGTAAAAGACTTTGTAAGAGACTGTTTTTGCATGACATCACCAGTGCGAGCGCCAGAAGTTCGACTTTTCCGGAAAAG
>CAMDEX010000344.1 GCA_945897075.1 Litorilinea aerophila | reverse complement strand
AGATTTTCATGATTTGGATTGATCAGCGCTGATCAATCCAAATCATGAAAATCTGCGTCCCTCTTTTGATCAAAACTCCCCGCTGCCCTCCCAGCGCAGCCGCTCGATCAGCAGCAGCCCGGCCGCGGCCACCGCCATCAGAATCGTACTCATCGCCAATGCCTTGCCGTAATTCAACAGACCCGGCTGCCCCAGCGCCTGGTAGATGACCACCGGCATCGTCGGGAAGTCCGGGCGGCTGATGAGCAGCGTTGCGCCAAACTCGCCCAGGCTGATGGTGAAGGCGAAGACCGCGCCGACGATCAGCGCGGGGCGCAGCAGGGGCAGATCGATCTCGCGCCAGATGCGGAAAGGCGACGCGCCCAGCACCGCGGCGGCTTCGCGCAGACGGGGGTTGAGGCTGCGCAACGCGGGCAGTAGTGTACGCACCACAAAGGGCGCGGCGATCAGCGTGTGGGCGATGGGGATCAGCACGAGCGAGGCGCGCAGACTGCCCATCGCCACAATATAGCCCAGACCGAGGGTCACCGCGGAGGTGCCCAGCGGCAGCAAAAAGATCGGGTCGAGCAGAGCGGTCAGCCAACTGCGGCGGCGGGCGAGCAGATAGGCGCTGATGAGGCCCAAACCCAGACTCAAGACCACCACCGACAGGGCTACCAGCGCCGAATTGCGGATGGCGTAGAGAGGCGTGACGAAAAAAGCGCTGCCGCGCCGGTTGACGGCCAGCTCCTGAAAGTAGGCCAGCGTCACGCCGTCGTCACCCAGTGTAAAGCTGCGCCAGGCCAGGGAGAGCAGCGGGGCGAGCAGCAGGAGCAGCGCAATCCCCATCCCGCCGACGAGCAGGGCCGACTCCCCGCCCGCGCGCGGACGGCGGGCGGTTGATTGGGCCGGGCGTTGGTTCAACGGCCGGCTGGCCCGTCGCTGGACACGGGTGTAGACAGCCATCACAGCGAAGGTCAGACCGATCTGCACCAGCGAGAGCAGAGCCGCCGCGGGCAAGTTGAAGAGGGTGACAGCCTGGCGGTAGATTTCCACTTCCAGCGTGGCGAAGCGCAGACCGCCCAGAATCAACACAACGCCAAAACTGGTGAAGCAGAAGAGAAAGACGAGCAGCCCCACTGCGGTTACGCTGGGCAGGAGGAGGGGTAGGGTAATCAACCAGAAACGGCGGGCCGGACTTGCGCCCAGAGCAGCCGCAGCTTCGTCGTAACGGGGACTCAAATTGGCCCAGAAGGAGCCGACCGTGCGGATGACGACGCTCACATTGTAGAAGACGTGGGCCAGCAGAATCACCCAGACTGTCTGCAACAGTTGCACAGGCGGCGCGGAGAGCGAAAACAGTTCCATCAGTGCGCTATTGACCAGCCCGTTTGGCCCGACGAGCGTTGTGAAGGCGGCGGCCACCACAACCGTCGGCATCACAAAGGGGATTGTCGTCAATGCGCGCAGGAGTGTCTTGCCGGGGAAGTCAAAGCGGGCAAAGAGCCAGGCCAATGGCAGCCCCACCAGCAGCGTCAACAGCGTAGACAGCCCAGCCTGCCAGGTGGTAAACCAGAACACGCGCCAGAAAAAAGGTTGCGCCCACACCGCCCCCCCCGTCGTCCCGGCCTGGGCAAAGCTGGCGCGCAGAATCGCGGCCAGCGGATAGAAGTAAAACCCGGCTAGGAAGAGAAGGGGAAGGGTGTAGAGGAAGGGGGAGAGGCGTCGGGTGATTGGGGTCATCTTTTGTGCTGCGTGAAACGTGAAACGTGAGAATCGTCAGTGATCTCACGTTTCACGTTTCACATTTTTTGGGCACGATTGGGTTTCTGCGCCGCTCCTAACAATACTAACGCACCATCACATCTGTCCACGCGTTGATCCACGTCTCCCGGTTGGCTTCGATAGCCGCGGGAGCGACGGAAGCCGGATCGCTGGGCGTTTCGCCAAACTGAACGAAAAGATCGGGCAGGGCCGCGCTGCTGTTGACCGGGTAGACGAACATTTGCAGGGGGATATCCTCCTGGAAACGCGTGTCGAGCAGAAAGTCAACAAACTTCTGCGCGGCCGCAATCTGTTTCGTTCCCGCCACAATCCCCACAAACTCGATCTGGCGGAAGGTGCCGCCGGGCGGATTGACATTCACACTGGCCGGTTCTGTGCGGCCATCTGTGGCGTAGAGAACGTCGGCGGGCGGACTGCTGGTGTAGGAGACGACCAGCGGGCGATCCCCGCCGCCGCCCACAGTAAAGTGCTCGTAGTAGGCCGCGCTCCAGCCGTCTGTCACCAGCACGTCGTTGGCGCGCAAGGCCCGCCAATAGTCCAGATAGCCATCTTCGCCAAAGTGGGCAATTGTCGCCAACAGAAAGGCCAGCCCCGGTGACGAGGAGGCCGGGTTTTCCACCACCAGCAGCCCCTTATAGGCTGGCTGGGCCAACTCTTCCAGAGTCGTCGGGATCGCCAGCCCCTTCTCGGCAAACCAGCCCCGGTCGGCGTTGAGATTGATGAAGCCGTAGTCCACCGGCAGCAGCCGGTGTTGCGCGTCCAACTCGTACTCGTCGGGAATTTGCGCCAGGAGCGGCGAGGCATAGGGCAGGAAGATGTCGGCGTTGAGCGCCCGGCTCAGAAATGTATTGTCCACACCGAAGAAAACGTCGGCCAGGGGTGCATCTGCGCTCAGGATCAATTTGTTGAGCGCCTCGCCCGCGTCGCCCAAAGCCAAAAATTGCAGGGTGATCCCGCTTTCCGTCTGGAAGACGGCCAGCACTTCATCGCTGACACTGAACGAATCGTGGGTCGCCACCACCAGCGTCGTCGGTTTTGCCTGGCCTGGCGGCGCGGAAAGATCAGCCACGGGGTTGCAGGCAGCGCTGATCAGCCACAAAAGCAACAGAAAAACAGATATCTTGCTACGTTTATTCAGAAATTTTCCACCCATCGAATGTTTCCCCCAATCAACTAATCAACCAATCAAAAAAGCCTACTCGATCTGAGTAGGCTCTGTGGCGGACTTCCTACGCTGGCATTACCCAGATCAGGTCTACGGGTCGACAACTGGCCGGTTGTCCTCTCAGCCTGGCGCATCCAAGCTCCCCATATATGCGGTTGTTGTAATCCATTATAACATACAAAAGCGGCAGGGATCAATTTTTGTCGGGTGCTATTCCTCTCTGCCCAATCGCTCCTGTTCCACGGCGCATTGGGGGCAATCCTGGGGATCGTCCAATTCGGTGAGATGGCGGGCGCAGACAGCGAAGGTCACTGCTACCCGTTCGCGCAGAAAACTCTTCTGCACCTCTGCCTCAAGCAACAGATCAAGACAGGTGCTTGTAAGTAGAAGGTCGGGCACAGGGCAGGAATCGCAAAGTTTGCGTCGCCAGGGCCGGGTGTTGTTGGGGCTGGCCTCCAACAGACGGCACTTTTCCAAATTGGCGCCCCGGTGATAGTCGCCAAAGAAATAGCGGCAGTTGACTGCTGTTGACAAAGATCAATTGTCCCAAAAAGGCGGGCCGTCGTAGTCAGGTTGGTCGTAATCAGATTCGTCCCAGTCGCCACCGTAAAAAATATCCGGATTGATATAGAGACGGGCGGCCAATGCTTGTTTGCGTTCTTCCTGTTCCGGCATCAGATAGCCAAACTCCTGTTCCAACCCCACAAGCGTCTCCAACTCGGCTTCGAGGAGATGATAGTCCATGTGGCTGAGTGGATCTTCTTCTGGCATCATCAGTTCAAACTCGGCCAGATAGGCTTGGTAGCCCTCGCACTGTTCCGTCTCCATATCGGAAAAGTCGGCCACATTGTCTTCGACGGCATCCCAGAAGCCCGGATCATCGGCCCGGCCGCCCACAAAGCTGCCTGACCTTTCTTGCCCCAGGAAACCGCCCGTCCATCCGCTCTCTTCGGCTGCTTGTCGGGGGGGCTGCTCGCCGCCCGAACGGGCGCGGCCGCTCTGGCGGTCTCGGCGTTCCCGGCGCAAGAGATCGCGGCTGGCCGGAGAATAGCCCACATCGTCCTGCAAGCGCAGGCTGCTCTGTTCGTGAAGCACAAAGTGCATATCATCGGGCGGCGTAGGGTCGGCGTAAACACCCCGCCCGATCAGCGCGGCGGCCAGCTCCCAAACGGGCATAGCCGAACGAGATTTGCGATCCCCCGCCACAATCGCCTCGGCGCTGCGGGCCAGAAAGAGGCTGCGCTCCTGAATTTCTCCTTCCTGGCGTCCTTCGCGTGGCTGCAAACGCATACTATACTCTGCGCTGACCGCATCCAAGACGTGGATGAGCAGATCGTCGTGGGCAGAGCCGCCCGCCTCATCCACCCAGGCAATAAATTCTTTTCCCAAACGCAGCGCCCACGTCTCCTGATCCACCGCGGCGTGGACTTCAATCGTCGGTCCACCCATCAGATGCAGATGCACGATGCGTTCATCGGGCTGGTGATCCTGGAAAAATGCAGGGAAAAAGATGGCATGCTCCAGTTCGTCCATCAACAGGTTGCCCCGCTGCACCTCGAAATTGTTCAACGGATGGCGGAAGGTCTGCCCTTTGAGCAGAGACGACAACCAGCCGAAGGTGCCCGGCGCAACCGGAACCGCCTGATAGAGTTTGCCCAGGGCCTGATAGACGGCGCTACGCACGCCTTTGCCGGTCGGGCGCTGGCTCTTCACCTCTTCGACCAGCACATCCACCGAGAGCGGAGCGCTGGAATGGCCTAAAATGTCTGCCACACAGTCAAAGTAACTGGGGTATTGCAACGAGTTCGTCATGCGTATTGCCTCCTGGGGCCTATTATCCCATAGGAAAGGGCGTTTGTCTACCATCGGCCTGGGGGAAAAGAGGAAGGGAGGAGAGGAGGAAGGGAGGAAGGGAGGAAGCGAGTAAGGGGTGAAAGGGTGAAGGGGTGACAAGGCGATGTCACCTTGTCACCCCTTCACCCCTTCACCTTGTCATTTTGTCAGGTCTAGCAGCCTGTCGGAGAAAGGCTAGATTTGGGTAAGTTTATGTTAATTGTGTCTTGTTTTCGAGTTGATGTAAGGTTTCTAAATTGTCATAATGTGGTTTTAGACGCCAAAGCACAAGCATTCAAGCCCTCTGACCCGTTTCTGGG
>CAMDEX010000343.1 GCA_945897075.1 Litorilinea aerophila | reverse complement strand
CTCTGCGGGTGCAGCAAGCAGCACCCCTACAGCAATCTGATCAATCCACATTCCATCCTGAGTAAACAATGCAAGGCCAAATCCCCTTCGGCGTTGCCGACTATTTTTGGGAAGAAGCGTTCCAGCGCCAGGCGTTGATCGCCGATCTGCTGGCGACTTTTCGCGCCTGGGGCTATGGCGATGTGATGCCCCCCGCCTTTGAATATGCCTCCTCCCTGGCTGCCCAGGCCAGCGCCGGCTTGCAGGCGGAGATGTACCGCTTTCTGGATCGGGACGGCAGCACCCTGGCCCTGCGCCCGGAATTCACAACCCCCGTCGCCCGGCTGGTGGGCACCCGGCTGCACGACTGGCCGATGCCCCAGCGCTTTTGCTATGCGGGCAGTGTCTTTCGCTATGTGCAGCCCCAGGCCGGTCGCCAGCGGGAATTCTGGCAGGCGGGGGTGGAACTTTTCGGCGCGGCGTCGGCGGATGCGGATGCGGAGGTGTTGGCCCTGACCGCCAGCGCGCTGGCCGTAGCCGGTCTGCAGGATTACCGGATCGTTCTGGGCCAAATGCGCTACTTTGGCGGTCTGCTCGCCGCTCTGGGACTGACGCCACCCCAGGCCGAGGCGCTGCGTTGGGCCATCGAACGCAAGAGCGAGCCAGCCCTGGCCGATTTTCTGCGCGAGACACCCCTGCGCACCGGTCAGCGCCAGGCAGTAGAGAGCCTGCCCAGCCTTAGCGGCGGCGACATCAACCGGGTGATCGATCAGGCCGAGCGCCACTGTCTGAACACGGAGATGCACCGGGCGCTGGTCAATCTGCGCGCGGTTGTGGATGCGCTGGCGGGCTACGGTGTGCTGGGCTGTGTGGCGCTAGACCTGACCGAAATCCGCTCGCTGGGCTACTACACGGGCATCAGCTTCGAGGCGATGGCCCCCCAGTCGGGCTTTTCCATCGGCGGCGGCGGGCGCTACGACGATCTGGTGGCGCACTTTGGCCCGCCCCAACCCGCGGTGGGCGTGGCGTTGGGCGTGGAGCGGCTGCTCTTGGCCCGCCAGCGTCAAGCGGGCAGACTCGCTTCGCTGCGGCCCACCCGACCGCACGCGCTGGTCGTCGCCAGCCGCAACCCGGCGGCCCTTGCCCAAATTCAGGTGTGGCGGGAGAGCGGCTACCGGCTTCAGATGGAAGTCAACGAACGCGTCTTGGCCGAAATCCTGCCCTACGCCGCCCGCATAGGTGTGGGGCAGGTGTTGGTGTGGGAGGAGGGCCGCTTTATGGCCTATCGCCCCGATGCAGAGGGCGTTTTCCAACCCAGCCAGGGGGAGATTTTCTTCGATGAGTAATTCTGTTCCCCTGCTCTTTGCCCTGTCAAAAGGACGGCTGGCCGACGAGAGCCTGAACCTTCTGCAGCGGGCCGGGCTGTCCGTGCCGGTGGATACCAACAGCCGCAAACTGGTCTTGCCCAGCAACGACGGCAGCATCGGTTTTGTGATGGCCAAGCCCTGGGATGTGCCCACTTTTGTGGAATACGGCGCGGCGGATGTGGGCATCTGCGGGCTGGATGTGCTGCGCGAGAGCGGGCGGCGCGTCCATGAACCGTTGCGCCTGCCCTTCGGCCACTGCCGCCTGAGCGTGGCCGGCCCCAAAGATCGCCCGGACACACCCCTGCGCTATGCCAGCCAGCCGCGCATCGCCACCAAATACCCGCGGCTGGCCCAGGACTTTTTCCGCCAGCGCGGGGTCAACGCCGAGGTGATCGAACTTTCCGGCTCGGTGGAATTGGGGCCTGTGTTGGATTTGGCTGATCTGATCGTGGATCTTGTGGAGACCGGCTCTACCCTGCGCGCCAACGGGCTGGTGGAAATTCGCACGATTCTGGAGGTGCAGGCGGTGCTGATCGTCAACCGGGCGGCGTATCAATTGAAGAGCGAGCAGATTCAGGGGCTAATCGAAAAAGTGCGGGCAGTTATCTGAGATGCTGGGATGATGGAGTACTCTTCCTCCCTTCCTCCCTTCCTCCCTTCCTCTTTCGGGAATTCTTATGGCCGAAATCATCGAATCGTCAATCATCCCCGGCGTGAAATTCTTCGTCCTGGCTGCCTTTGCCGACGAGCGCGGTCGTTTTGTGGAGACCTTTCGCAAGGAGTGGTTCCCCGAACGCAGTTGGGAACGGGTGCAGAGCAACCGCAGCGACTCGAAGGCCGGTGTGCTGCGCGGGCTGCACCACCACCGCCAGCAGGTGGACTACTGGTATTGTGCTGCGGGCACTATTCGGGTGGCGCTGGCCGATGTGCGCCCGGATTCTCCCGGCTACCTGAAGACCGAAACCGTCGAAATCGGCGACGCCAACCAGATGGGCGTCTTTATCCCCACCGGTGTGGCGCACGGCTTCGTCACCCTCACCGACGCCACCCTGACCTACATTGTGGACAACTACTACGACGGCGCGGACGAACTGGGCGTGGCCTGGGACGATCCTACCCTCGCCATCGCCTGGGGCATCACCGACCCGATCCTCTCCCCGCGGGATAAAGCGAACAGGAGACTGGCGAGCGGCGATTAGCGACTGGGAATGCGCTTTGTGCGAGACGAAACGATCCCCAGTCGCCAGTCGCCGATCCCCGTTCGCCAGCTTCACGCTCTCCCCAGCACCGACGCCAGGAGGGCCATGCGGATGTACATGCCGTTGCGCATTTGGCGGAAGTAGGCGGCGCGGGGATCGTCGTCCACGCCGTAGCTAATCTCGCCGACACGGGGCAGGGGGTGCATGACAATCATCTGCTCTTTGGCCTGGGTCAGCAGCTCCTCGTCCACCACATACAGATCCTTCACCCGGTCATAGACGGCCAAGTCTGTGAAGCGCTCGCGCTGGATGCGGGTGACGTAGAGAACATCGGACGCGGCGATAGCGTCTGGCAGACTCTCCACTTCGTCGTATGTGTGACCTGTGCCCCGCACCACATCCAGCACATCGTCGGGCATGCGCAGAATCTCCGGGCTGACAAAGCGAAAGGTCACATTGTAGTTGACCAGTAGTTTGGTCAGGCTGTGGACTGTGCGCCCGTATTTCAAGTCACCCACCATTGTGATAGTCAGTCCATCGGCCTGCCCTAACTCCTCGACAATCGTAAAGAGATCGAGCAGGGCTTGGGTGGGGTGCTCGCCCACGCCGTCGCCGGCGTTGATCACCGGCTTGGCCGCGTAGCGGGCCGCAGTGGCCGCCGCGCCCACTTCGGGGTGGCGCAGGACGATCACATCGGCGTAACTTTCCAGCGTGCGGATGGTGTCGGGCAGGCTTTCACCTTTGGAGACGGAACTATACTGGACGTTGTTGATGGGGATGACCTGGCCGCCCAGCCGCATCATCGCCGCCATAAAGCTGGAACTGGTGCGGGTGGAGGGTTCGTAAAAGAGATTTGCCAGAATTTTGCCCTGCAGCAGGTCTGCACCGCCGAAACGTTCCACCAGCACGCGCATTTCGTGGGCTACGCCGAAGATATAGTCCAGTTTTGTCCGGTCAAACTGGCTGACGCTGAGGATGTCCTGCCCGGCAAAGGAAGGGGTGGGCAGGGGTGGGTGAGATGGTCGCATTCGGGCCTCCTGAGATGGGGATTGGGGATTGGAGATTGGGGATTGGAGATTGGAGATTGGGAACCGGATGAGTATCCCCGATCCCCAATCCCTGCTCCCCGATCCCCTCCCTCCGTCAAACCGATTGAAACAATACTTGCCCGCTGCCCGGTTCGGCGAGAACCCGCTCCCCGTCGTAGACCGTTCGCCCGCGCAGAGTCACTGTTTGCACCCGGCCAAAGAGCGATGTGCCAGCGAAGGGCGTCCAACCAACTTTGGTGTACATGTGGGCATCGCGCAGTTCATAGCGGGCGTCTACGTCCACATCCACAAAAGTGTCGGGCTGTATGGGCAGGCCATAGATGCGCCGCGGGTTCTCCAAACAGCGCAACAGAATATCGTCCAGCGTCAGCCGCCCGGCGTGGACAGCGCTGAGCAGCAGAGGCAGCAACGTCTCCACACCCGGCACGCCGGGCGGGGGCGTGGCTTGGGCCTTTTCCGTGAGTGTGTGCGGCGCGTGATCTGTGGCGAAGATGTCTACGAACGCCAAATTTTCCCAGAGCGCAGCCACATCATCCGGCGACGCCAGCCGCGGACGCATATCCCCACGGCTGCCCAGCCGGGGCAAGTCATCCGCGCTCAGAAAAAGGTGATGGGGTGTCACTTCACAGGTGACGGGATAGCCCCGCTCCTTCGCCCGGCGGATCAGCTCGATCTCACTGCGCCGGGTCACGTGGACGATATGCAACGGCACGTCGTAGAGATGGCTCAGATTCAGACAGACCGGCAGCATCAGTTCTTCGGCGTGGACGGCAATTGGCGACTGGCGATTGGCGACTGGGGATTGGGGATTGGGGACTGGCGACTGGGGATCGGCGATTGGCGACTGGGGATCGGCAAGTGTTGATTCACTACCTGCCACCTGCAACTTGCCACCTGCAACTTCAGTAGCCCACGAACGGAAAAAGCGATGCAGCAGGCCCAGGTCTTCGATACGCAGGCTGCCGAAGGTCTCGCTGACGTAGATTTTCAGCCCGCAGGCGCGCTGGGCAATGGGAAGATAGGCGTCGAGTTTGTCAGTCGTGGCCCCCACAAACAGCCCGACATCGCAGACGGCTTTGGCCGCGGCCAGAGCTGCTTTTTCGGCAAAACGTTCTGGCGTGTCGGTGGGTGGATTCGTATTGGGCATATCCAAAACCGTTGTGACACCGCCGGCCAGGGCTGCGGCTGTGCCGGTGTAAAAATCCTCTTTGTGGCTATAGCCCGGCTCGCGCAGATGGACGTGGGCGTCGATCAGACCGGGTAAGCGTAGAGTTGCCAAAATACTCTCCCTGATTCTGGGAATCGTAGTGATGACCAGTGGACAAACGATCCGATTTTACTCTAAGCCAAGTCACCCACCAAATACGCGGGCAACTGAATCAGAAGGGTACACACTTTCATAGCTGGAAAGGTATGGTACAATTCATTTCTCTACCACGGCGGTATCCATCAGGCGAACTATAGATTTTCAGAAAAACATTTGCAATCATATAAGATAATAGTCAGAAATTAGAGTTGACAGAAAGAGAATATGGGTGAAAATTACACAAAGCAGAGAGCAAATGAAAAAATAGAAATGAAAAGGAGGCGATCGCCGAAATGAA
>CAMDEX010000342.1 GCA_945897075.1 Litorilinea aerophila | reverse complement strand
TATTTCATTATTGAAAAGGGAACGCAAACGATGAAGCACGACGCCAGCAAACACCTGGTCTATTTGAATGGGGAAATGGTACCTCCGCACGAGGCCAAAATCTCCGTTTTTGACACCGCCGTCACCCTCGGTGATACGATGACCGAATCGACCCGTACCTTCGGCCATATCCCCTTCAAGCTGGACGCCCACATTGCCCGGCTCTACAAATCCATGAAGGTCAGCCGCATCAATCCGGGCCTCTCGCCTGAGGAGATGACCAAGATCACACTACAGGTGCTGGAGACCAATCTGCCCCATGTGCCGGCCCAGGAAGATGTCTGGATCACCCACAATATCTCCCGCGGCATGTGGGCGGCTGGCGCTGATCCAACAGTGCAACGATCCCAGGCCACCATCATCATCCATACAACGCCCCTGATCCTGGCCGATTGGGCCGGTTTTTACACAGAGGGCTGTCACGCTGTTACCCCTTTCAGCCGGGCCATCCCCACCCAGTCCCTGGACGCGCGCATCAAGAATCGCAGCCGTCTGGCCTACACCCTGGCCGAATTCGAGGTGAAGCTCGTCGATCCCAAGGCCCAAAGCATCCTCCTGGACATAGACGGCAACGTCACCGAAAACAAGGGCGGCAATTTCTTCATCTATGCCGACGGCGTCCTCAAAACACCCCATGCCCGGGGCGCACTGGCGGGCATCAGCCGGGAGACTGCGCTGGAACTGGCAAGCGAGTTGGGCATTTCGACCCAGATTACCGACTTCCAGCCCTACGACATCTACACCGCAGACGAGGCGTTCTTCACCAGCACGCCCTATTGCATCATGCCCGCGACAAAGTTCAACGGGCTGCCTGTGGGTGATGGCACTGTCGGACCTGTCACCCGGCGGCTGCTAGAGGCGTGGAGCCAGCGGGTAGAAATGGATATTGTGGCCCAAGCCCAGCGACATGTGGGCTTGTATTGACCTGACTTGAAATAGCCTGCGTAGGTCGGACTGGTAGTCCGACCAGCCTTTTCGTCCTTATCACTGCCCCAAGCATATCACCAAACGGAAAAATTACATGGAAACGCTGATCAACTTTACGGAACATCTGATCGGGGATGGGTACGCTTACGCCTATGGGATTGCCGCGGTTGATTTGACAGGCAATGGCGCACCCGATCTGGTCTCCGCCGACAAGAACGTGGGACTCTACTGGTTTGAAAATGATGGTCGCGGCAATTTTACCCGCCACATTATCCATGAACAGGTTGATCAATGGCTGGAACGCCACGTCATTGCCGACATCAACGGCGATGGACGACCGGAGATTGTGATTGTTGACAATATCAACGGCAGCCTGCTCTACTTCGCCTTCAGCGGTGACCCGCGCCAGCGCGCCAACTGGCACTCCCATACCATCTGCGACCGCCAGCTACCGGGCGCCTATGAGGTCACCGTAGCCGATTTTGACGGTGACGGTGACCTGGACGTGGCCGCCTCGAGCTGGCGCAAGGGCAATCAATTTGCCTGGTTCGAGCAACGCGTGGGCGCAGGCGGCGTCGAGTGGATCAAACACACGATTGAAGAGAACATCGCAGAGACACGCACGATGGAGGCGGCTGATTTCGATGGCGACGGCAAAATGGACCTGTTGGGCACGGCCCGGGTCGGCGGCCAGGTCGTCTGGTACGAAAACCTGGGCGATCCAGTCAATCTTGGCTGGCGCAAGCATGTGATTGACCGCGCGCCACAGCCTACGCACGGTCACGCGGTGGATATGGATGGTGACGGCGATATTGATGTGGTCATGGCGCTGGGTATGTCGCCAGCCCAAGACCCGCTGGAAATCGAACACCAACAGATTGTTTGGTATGAGAATACAGGCGATCCGTCCCAGACACCCTGGCCGAAGCACATCATCTGCGACCGTCTGCCCAATGCCTTCGAGGCGATTGCTGCTGATCTGGACAATGACGGGCAGATGGAGGTGGTCGGCGTCGGCTGGGACCAGACCGGGCGGGTGGCCCTCTTCAAGCATCGGGGCGACCCACGCGGTCCCTGGGATATGCAAATCCTCAAAGATGGCTGGAGACGCGCCAATCAGGTGATTGCCGTGGACGTGGATGGGGATGGGCGGTTGGACCTCGTCGCGTCGGCAGAGATAGGCAGCAACGAAGTGCGTTGGTGGCACAATCAGGGAAGGGAGTAGACTTATCAATGACAACCATTGAACTTCACGGTGTTACCGTCCATCTGGGCGAACCTATCCAGATCATGGAGAGTATCGGGCATGGCTGGTTTCCCGCCCTGGCCCAATTTCCCACGGGCGAACTTTTGTTGACGTATTCGCTGGCCCCCGACACCAACGAAAACCAATTCGACCTCTCCGGCTACCAGGTCTCGGCGGATGGGGGCCACAGTTGGACGCCCCGCTACGACATTCTGCCCGAACATCAGCCTATGATCTATGTGCCGCAAGCGGATGGTGCGCTCTTTGCCATCCCGGCCTATCTCTATGCCTTGACCCCCGGCGATCAACACAATTTTTGCGGGGCCGCCATCCGCTTTGAACAAGCCGGGCGGCGGGTGATCTTTGAGCCGCAGGGGGTGCGCCTGCTCGATTGGCCCTGGCCCGTGGCGACCCAACCCAACCCCTACCGCCCCAATCTGCACCGCGTCAATCTCTGTTTTGATGGCGATGCGCTCACTGTCGAAGGCCGTCTGCTGGCGACGCTCTATGGCAGCAATCAAACCTATCACGGCAAGGGCAGCGATCCGCTCTACTCCGTGGTCGTCGCCACCTCGGACGATGGCGGGCGCACCTGGCGCTATCTGGCGACCGTGGCCGGCCCGGAAATTGCCCCCAGCACTGGGCCACGCGGACACGGGCCGGGCGAGCCATCCCTGGTGCAATTGTCGAATGGCGATTTGATGTGTGTTATGCGCATGGGCGGCGGCGCGGATTTTCCGCTGCGTCGTAGCTACAGCAGCGATGGCGGGCGGAGCTGGTCCACGCCCGATCCACTGCCAGCGCTGAGTGTGGAGCCGAGCTTGAAGCGCCTGCAGAACGGCGTGCTGGCGCTTTCGACCGGGCGACCGGGCATCTTTCTCTGGCTTTCGAGCGATGCGCGCGCTGCCGCGTGGCAGTCAATTGACGTATTGGCGCATCACAACCGCTGGGCACCCAATCCCGGCTATCAGATCAGCGCGGCACAGACCACTGCCTACACCGAGATTGTCGAAGTCGCGCCGAACCGACTGCTCCTGGCTTATGACCGCACCCCCTTTGGCTGGCAGCCCACCCCGGCGGATTCAGGTGAGCGCAATCGAATCTTTCTTTTGCCGATTGAGATTGAGAGCAGAATCGGCGGGCAGATTTTGGCAGTTTGACAGCCTGTGTGAGCTTCGCTATACTGCTCAAGTGCATGGATCAATCTGACGATTCCCGGCTCATTTGTGGTATTGGGAGGTTGTTTCGGTGTTTGTCTATCCATCTATCAGTTCAGCACAAGGAGACGAATTATGGCAAGGCAATTGACTCGTCGTGAGTTTATACGGGCAACGGCATTGGGCGCGGGGGCCAGTCTGTTGGCGGCCTGTGCGGCCCCCATGCCAGCGGGCGTACCTGCCGCGGCCCCAGCAGCAGAGGCAACAGTCGCGCCCGCGCCCGCTGCGGCCGCTGAGGCCACTGCTGTACCAGCAACCGGTGGTGGCACGCTGGTATTTGGCTATCCACAAAAGACCACCTATGGCAACTTCTGCGTGCCGTGGAACTATGCCGGCACCCAGGATGTCTACCAACGCCGCCTGGCCTACAGTGGCCTCATCCAGTGGAACAACGACTATAGTGGCTTTCTCTCGGATCTGGCCGAGAGTTGGAGCTTTGACGGCAATAGCTGCACCTTTGTCCTGCGCCAAGGGGTCAAATGGCACGACGGCGAGCCTTTTAGCGCCGATGATGTGATCTTCACCTATCACATTGCCGGACACAAAGACTCTCTCTGGACCAATCCTGAAAACTTGGTACTGATGGTGGTCGGTTTCAAAGAGTATAACGAGGGGACTGCGCCGGAGATCACCGGTATCCGCAAGACAGATGACTTTACTGTCGTCTTTGACCTGACGGACGCCTACCGGGGCCCCTTCCTCAATACCATCGCCTCCTACGTCATCAACCCCAAACATCTGCTCAGCGACAAACCCCTGGACGAACTGCTGCCTGAAGAGGGGCTGTGCAAGACCACCTGGGCGCTCGAGCAGGGTATCGGCACAGGTCCCTTCAAAGTGACCACCTATGTGCCCGATCAGTATATCGAATTTGACCGCAACGAAGATTACTACCGCGCCAAAATCCAGTTGGACAAGATCATCTACACGGCCTACACCGACGGCCAGGCCCAGGCCGCTGCGCTGGAAAGCGGCGAATGTCATGTGGGCACCATCCCGGCCAGTGAGTATCCACGTTTCAAAGAGATGACTCACATTGATATCAAGCTCAATTCCGGGTTGGCCAACCACGCCTTCTTCTTCAATGTCAACACAGTTGACCAGAAGGTGCGTCAGGCCATGTGGTGGGCGCTGGATCGCCAGGCGATGGTGGATAGCTATTATCACGGAGCGACCACGGTGCCGGGCGCGATCTTCGAATATGGCGGTTATGGCGTCGGGCCGGATGTGCCACAATACACCTACGATCCCGAAAAAGCCAAGGCATTGCTCGCAGAAGCCAACTGGGACTCCAGCCGCAAACTGCGCTTTATGGTCGAATCCATCAATCCCACCTTTGAGACGCTTTGGACCTTAGCGATTGGCTATTGGAAAGAGGTGGGAATTGAGATTGAATACCAGATCGTGGGCGCTGAGTATGGCAATGTGCAACTGGATCCGCAAGGCACCGACATGCTCTTTAGCGGCCAGGTGTGGGGTGCCGATCCCAGCGAAGGGGCCAACTACTATCTGAATTCGCCCGACAATATGCCCTTTATTGACATCCCCGAATCCAGGGAAGTGGTTGAAAAAATCAGCCTCTCCGAAGATCCGGAAGAGACCAAGCAAGGCGTCTATCGCCTGCAAGCGATTGGTTCGGAACAGGTCACCGTTATCCCCATTGCCCGCGTCCCCGGCATCTGGGTGATCAACAAGAAGGTCAAAGGCGGCCTCAACCCCGTCTACGCCCTGTGGACACGCAACGACTGGCAGTGGGAAAATATTACGGTGGAAGGGTAGT
>CAMDEX010000341.1 GCA_945897075.1 Litorilinea aerophila | reverse complement strand
CGGCCTGTTCTGGGGTAATGTCTCGCTGGGGCGTGGCGAGAAGTTCGTAGCCCACCATAAATTTGCGCACAGTGGCAGAACGCAGCAGCGGCGGGTAGAAGTGGGCGTGCAACTGCCAGTGGGGATAGCGCCCGCCGTCGGTCGGCTGCCCGTGCCAGCCCATCGAATAGGGAAAGCTGGTCTCAAAGAGATTGTCATAGCGGATCAGAAGCTGTTTCAAAATCCCCGCCAGATCGTCCCGCTGCGGATCGGTCAGCCCCGGCATGTGCAAGACGTGGCGGCGCGGCAGTACAAGCGTCTCGAAGGGCCAGACCGCCCAGTAGGGCACCAGCGCCACCCACTCTGCGCTCTCGACTACAATCCGTTCACCGGCCTCCAATTCAGCGTGCAGATAATCAAGCAACAGCGGGCGGTTGTGGCGCTCGAAATAGAGCCGCTGCTCCCGGTCTTCCAACGCCGGTTCGGTGGGGACGCGGCGGTTGGCCCACACCTGGCCGTGGGGATGGGGATTGGAGCTGCCCATCATCGCGCCCCGGTTCTCAAAGAGCTGGACATATCCAATCTCAGGTCGATCCCCCAACTCCGTCACCTGTTCGGCCCACACATCCACCACCTGACGAATCTCCGGCTCGGCCATCTGGGCCAGAGTCAGGTCGTGGCGCGGGCTGAAACAGATGACCCGGCACGTCCCGGTCTCGGCTTCGGCCTGAAAGAAATGGCCCTGGCTGATGTCGTGTGCGGGCGAATCGGCCAGCAGCGCAGCAAAGTCGTTGGTGAAAACAAAAGTGGACGCATAGGCTGGATTCGACAGCCCGCCGGCCCGCTCGTTGCCCGGGCAAAGATAGCAGCCGGGGTCGTGGCTGGGCAGATTCTCCTGGGGCGGGCGCTCCACCTGCCCCTGCCAGGGGCGTTTTGTGCGGTGGGGCGAGACGAGTACCCAATCGCCGTTGAGCAGATTGCGCCGTCGGTGCGGGTGTTCGGTGGGGTCAAAGGAGAGGGCAGAGGATTGGTTCATGAAAATTGCGCCTTGACAAAGAATGTCTGATTGCATCGCTCAATGAATCGGTTGCTCAAGACCGCAGGGCATATTCGGCCAGGGCAAGCGACCCCAGCACCCCCGCCTGGCTGCCCAAGCCGGGCGGCACGATATACCCGGCAATTTTCTCATCCATCTCCGCCATCTGAATATAGCCCTTCAACTGGTGGCGCACTTCGCGGTGGATCAACGGGAAGATGTGGGGCGAACCCATCACACCGCCGCCCAGAATGATGCGCTGGGGCGACAGAATTGTGATGATATTGACCAGACCCAGCGCGATGTAATGGGCTTCCAGCAGCCAGGCTTCGTGATCGGGTGGAAACGTTTCGCCCCGCTGCTGCCAACGGGCCTCCAGAGCGGGGCCATTCGCCAGCCCCTCCCAGCAGTCGCCGTGAAAGGGACAGACACCGGGGAAGGGGTCACGCTCCCAGTCGTGGGGGATGTAGAGATGGCCCATCTCCGGGTGCATCAGCCCGTGCATCAGCTTGCCGTTGACCATCCCGCCGCCGCCAATCCCCGTCCCAATCGTCAGGTAAACAAACGTATCCAGCCCCTGCGCCGCGCCCCAGCGGAACTCGCCCAAAGCCGCGCCGTTGACGTCGGTGTCAAAGCCAATCGGCACATCGAAATGTTCGCGCACCATCGCCACAATCGGCGCGTACTGCCAGATCAGTTTGGGCGTTGTGGTGATATTGCCAAAGGTCGGCGAATGGGGATGGGGGTCAATGGGGCCGAAGGTGGAGATACCGATGGCTGCCAACGGGCCGTGGATCTTCTCCTGTGCCCGGAAGAAGGCGACGGTCTGGGCCATCGTTTCCGCCGGTGTCGTCGTGGGGAAGCGGCTTTCCGCCCGGATGTCGCCGGGGCCTGTGCCCACCGCGCAGACAAATTTGGTGCCGCCCGCTTCGATTGCGCCAAAAAGTTGTGACATACAAACCTCACTGTTGACTGGTTGATTGGTTGCCTGGGTGGGCCACACCCGTTCCCTGATTCAAGCGCGCCAGATGGGTAAATCCTGCCTGTGACCAGCCGGCGCTCTCGCCCATCCGTTCGCGCAGCCAGGCGTAGAGCGAACGGGCCGCTTCTTCTGCCTGCCACGCGCCCCAGCCAAGACGGACGTACTCCGCTGGAATCGTTGTGCGCGCCGTGCGCTTGCCCCCCTGCCCGTCGCCGCTGAGATAGCTGTCCACCACGACCCGCTCTCCCAAGTCCAGAAGCAGGTCGCCGAATGACTCCGCAGCCGAATAGAGCAGACAGGGACTCACCGCCACCTGCACCTTCAGTCCAGCAGCGCGGGCGGCACGCAGCGTCTGCACGCGCCGCGCGATGGACGGGCAGTGGGGTGTCAACGCCTGGCGCACGTCGTCCCGATCCGTCTCCAGCGTCATACTCAGCCAGCAGCGCTCGCCCAGCGCAGACAAGAGATCGAAGTCGCGCTCGATCAGCGGCGAACGGGTCTGTATCACCAGCAGAGCAGGCGGCGACTCGACGAAAACTGCGAGACAGCGACGGGTCAATTGCCACTCCCGTTCCGCGCCCTGGTAGGGATCGGTGGAAGAGGAGCAGAAAATCGCCAGTGAACCCAATTGCCCTTTGCTCTCAAAGCGGGCCAATTCCTGCGCCAGCCTCTCCGCCACTCCCTGGCGGGGAAAGGCGTAGTCGCCCCAGGCCAAGCCACCGTTGAAGAAGCGGTGAACGTGCGACCCCTGGACGTAGCAGTAGGCACAGCCAAAACGACAGCCGATGTAAGTTTGCAGGCTGTGGGTAAAACCTGTCAAAAAGCCGCCGGTTGGGTGCAGCGCACTGCTGGCTGGGCGGGGTGTATGGCTCTCTACGGCTGCTGTCGTCATAAGCAATAGTATACCATTGCCCGCGGCGCGACGCACGAAAATAGGCGCGGTCGTCAACTTTGGCTATAATGCCCAGTTGATGGCTACTAAATTTCGTTTTTGCCCAATCTGCGCCACGCCGCTGCAATCCATCCGCCGCTTTGACAGGGTGCGCCCGGCTTGCCCGGCTTGCGGCTTTGTCCATTTCTCCGACCCGAAAGTGGCTGTGATCGCGCTCGTGATTGCCGAGGGCGCGGCGCTGCTGGTGCGCCGGGCCGTCGATCCGGGCAAAGGTCTTTGGTCGCTCCCCGGCGGCTATATGGACGCGGGCGAGATGCCTGCCGAGGCGTTGCAGCGCGAGGTGAGCGAAGAAGTCGGGTTGGCGATTGATGTGGACGAGATGATCGCCATCTTTCCTATGCAAAATGGCGCAGGCCAACGGGTGGGCCTTGTGCTGGCATTTCGGGCGCAACCGTCGGGGCCGCATCGCCAGGTCTACGCCCAGGACGATGTAAGCGAGGCGGGCTGGTTTGGCCCGCGCCAGATTCCGCCCGATCTGGCCTTTGATTCAACCAAAACGCTCATTGCCGAGTGGGCGCGCAGCGAAGAAAACGCGGAGACAGATACGTGACAGAAAAACGAGTGCTGATTACCGGCGGGGCTGGCTTTTTGGGTATCAATCTGGTGCGCCACCTGCTGGAGCGGGGCTACGCAGTGACTACACTGGACATTGCCCCCTTCGACTACCCTGAACGGGAGCGGGTGACGATTGTCACCGGCGACATCCGGGACAAAGCCGCGGTCGAGCGGGCGATGAATGGCGTGGATTTGGTCGTCCATACGGCTGCCGCGCTGCCACTCTACAGCGCCGAGGACATCTACACCACCGACATTGACGGGCTGCGCAATGTCTTGCAGGCGGCCTTTGATCACAAAGTGGATCGCTGCGTCCACATCTCGTCCACTGCCGTCTATGGCATCCCCGATCACCACCCGTTACGGGAAGAAGACCGGCTGGACGGCGTGGGTCCCTACGGCGAGGCGAAGGTGCAGGCCGAGGCGATCTGTCAGGAGTTTCGGGGTAAGGGGCTGTGCGTGCCTGTCATCCGCCCCAAATCTTTTATCGGCCCGGAACGGCTGGGCGTCTTTGCCCTTTTTTACGATTGGGCCAAAGACGGTAAGGGCTTCCCGATGTTGGGCAGCGGCAAGAACCGCTATCAATTGCTGGATGTGGAAGACCTGTGCGCCGCCATCTACCTGACGGCCACGCTGGAGCGGGAACGGGTCAACGATACGTTCAATATCGGCGCGACGGACTTTACGACGATGCGCGAGGATTACCAGGCCGTGCTGGACTACGCGGGTCACGGCAAACGCATCGTTCCCCTGCCGGCCGCGCCAGCTATCTGGACCCTGCGTCTGCTGGAAAAGCTCAACCTTTCGCCCCTCTACAAATGGGTCTACGAAACCGCATCGAAGGATTCATTTGTAACAGTGGAGAAGGCGCAGCGGGTCTTGGGCTGGCAGCCGAAGTTCAGCAACAAAGAGGCGCTGGTGCGCAATTACGTCTGGTACATCGAAAACCTACACACCTTCGAAAAACAGTCAGGCGTCTCGCACCGGGTGCCGTGGAGCCAGGGGATTTTGAAGCTGGCGAAGATGTTTTTTTAGTTGATTGGTTGATTGGGGGATACACTCCCCCAATCAACCAATCAACCAATCAACTCACTCCTCACCCTTCTCCACCGGAATATCCTGGGCAGTGGCATCGCCCTTACCGCCCCGTTCCCGCTGCTTCTTCTCCAAATCCTGGGCGAACTCTTTCATCTCGGACGCCACAGTTTGTAGCCCTTTGGTCAGCCCCTCTTTCAAATCCGCGGTGACTTTGCTGGTGCGCACCTTCTCCACCACTTTGCCCGCCTGCTCCTTCAACTCCTGGCCCTGATCGCTCTCATTAAACTGCTTGAGAATCGCCTCCACGTTGTCCACCAGAGAGCGCAGACCCCGGTTCAGGTCAGTCTCCAACTGGTAGCGCTGTTCGCTGTTCCAGGCTGCCTTCACCGCCCGGCCAAAGGACTCGGCCAGTTGATTCAGTTCGTCGCCGATGTCGTCCTTGCGATCCCCCGCTTGCGGCGTGGATTCTTGGGATTTCTCTTCTTCGTTCATTGCCGTTTCTCCTTCTCATTTCTGGTTTCTATTGACCAGAAGTTCGACTTTTCAGAAAAAGTCGAACTTCTTCAATGACATTCGGTCTGCACTACGCACATTCGGATGGAAAGTCGCGGGACGATTCAACCGCCGTAGGGGCGCTGCTTGCTGCGCCCGTTGTGCGCCGGGCGCAGCAAG
>CAMDEX010000340.1 GCA_945897075.1 Litorilinea aerophila | reverse complement strand
GCTGCGCCCGCTGTGCGTCGGGCGCAGCAAGCAGCGCCCCGACCGTAGAACAACGTATGTATCGTGTTTGTACAAAGTTAATAAAGGAGAAGTTGCATGAATGTGAGTAGCATTTGGAAGTGGAAGCGCCAGATTGTCGTTTTGGCGCTTGTGGTTTCCCTTTCCGTCGTGGGATTGGTCGGCGCGGCGCTTGCCCAAGAAACGACTGGCGAGACGGGTGTCGTGGTTGCCGAAGGCTTCAATGGACCGCAAGGGATTCTGGTTACCCGCAACGGCAACATTTGGGTGATTGATTCTGGCGTGGGCGGTATCAACGAGGCCAGCGCGGTGGACCCGAACACCGGCGAGGTGGTCACGGCCAAAGTGGGCAATACAGCCCGTGTCATTCAGATTCAGGGCAACGGTCAGCAGGCAGAGATTGCCAAACTGCCTTCGGTGGTGGCCGGCAGCGACACGACCGGCGGCGCACGGCTGGCAATTTTGAACGGAGTGCTCTACGCCAGCAGCGGTGTTTGGGTGGCCGCAGCCAGTGAAGAAGCTCTGCCCAATACTGCCTCTATTCTGGAAGTCCTCAAAGGCGACATCAAGGAAGTGGCACAGACCTGGCCGGGGGAGAAGGCCAACAACCCGGATGGTTTTGTGGTTGAATCCCACCCCTTTGGCATGGCTGTCGGTGCCGACGGCCTGCTCTACGTGGCCGACGCCGGGGCCAACGCCTTGTTGCGCGTAAATCCCAAGGGTGGCGCGGTCGAGGTGCTGGCTGTCTTTGACGGCGTGCCCAGCCCGCTGCCCAATCCAGGGCGGGGCGGTGCGCTGGAGTCGGACCCCGTGCCCACCGGCGTCACCTTTGGCGCGGATGGGACAATCTATGTTTCTCTGCTCACCGGCTTCCCCTTCGTGCCCGGCGCATCCAAAGTGGTGACAGTGGACGCAGAGAGCGGCGTAGTCGCTGACTTCGCCACTGGTCTGACAATGCTGACCGACCTGCGCACCGGGCCGGACGGCGAACTCTACGCTGTACAGTTCGGGGTCTTTACGGATCAAGGCCCGGTGCCCAACAGCGGCGCGCTTTTGCGCATCCGCGCTGGTGCAGCCTCAGAAGTGCTGGTGGACGGTCTCTCTTTCCCCACCTCCATTGACTTTGACGGCAAAGGCAATGGGTACGTGACGATCAACGGTGTGGGTGCGCCGGGAACAGGCGCTGTCGTCCGCTTTGATGCTCTCACCGACGTCGTTGGCGTGCCGATGGGCGAAGCCGCGGCCCCCGCCACGGAGACAGAAGCGACCCCGGCCGATGAAGTGGATGAGCCAGAGAATGGCTGTGCCAACCTGCCCGATCACGCCACGCTGACCGAAGTGCTGGCGGCTGTGGTGGAGGGTGCGGACAACGGCGGCTTTGGCTTCCACATGTGGGGCACACTCGTGGATCGGGATGGCGTCGTCTGTGCTGTCACCTTCTCTGGTGCGGATCGAGGCGACCAGTGGCCGGGCAGCCGGGTCATCTCGGCCCAGAAGGCCAACACGGCCAACGCCTTTAGTCTGCCTGGTCTGGCTCTGAGTACAGGCAATCTGTACAGCGCGGTGCAGCCCGGCGGCAGCCTCTTCGGTCTGCAGGAGAGCAACCCGGTGGACACCTCTGTGGCCTACTTCGGCCAGGCCAAGAATTTCGGTACAGAGAATGACCCGATGACCGGTCTGCGCCTGGGCGGTGTCAATGTCTTTGGCGGCGGGTTGGCCCTCTATGATGCCGACGGCGCGCTCTTGGGCGGGCTGGGTGTCAGTGGCGATAGCTCCTGCACCGACCACATCATCGCCTGGAAGGTGCGCGATGCGCTGGCGCTGGACAATGTGCCCGGCGGTGTCAGCCCCACGAGCGATGACAATATCATCTTCGATATGACACCGGACGCGACTGGCAAGCTGATGAGTAGTGGCGGTTGGGGACAGCCCACCTGTGGGCTGGGCGAAGTCGAGATTGCCGCGGGTCTGCCGGAATCGTTCCCCACCGGGGCGAATGAGTAGGCGAGCGGGGATCGGTGATTGGGGTGGGTGTTTTGTAGGGCGGACTGCCAGTCCGCCCTATCCAGACGTTCTGCGTACAGTTTTTGTAGGGCGGACTGGCAGTCCGCCCTACTTTTTTGCAACCAAACCCAGACATTCTACGTAGTGTTGGATTGGGTCTGGGTTTCTGCGTCCTGCACGTGCCGGATAGGATAGATGGGACAGTGCAGGGTAGAATAGAGATTCAGCCAAACTGGCGTTCAGAAGTTCGACTTTTTCCGAAAAGTCGAACTTCATCTTCAAACAAGGAGCATCAATGAGTACACTTTCCAACCCGCGCAACAGACTTTCTGGATCGCCCATTCTTATCGCTGTGATCGTCGTCGTCATCGGTTTCTTTCTGCTCACCTTCGCCGGCCAGTTCTACTACGCCTTCGAGCGGGTGAACGAGCAGGAGGTCGGTGTCAAGTTTCAAGGGGGTAAAATCAAAGATATCGTTGGTCCCGGCGTCTACTCGGATGTGGGCCTCTACGTGGACATCCAGCGGGTCTCAAGCCAGGGCATCCCCTTCAGCGTTGAAGACCAGGAGATTATCACCAAAGACAAGCAGCGCATTGGCCTCAGAGTCACCGGCGACATCTTCCGCCCGGGCGTCAACAACAAAGACACATTGCGCACCCTCTGGGCACAATACCGGGGCATCTATCTGGACGATGACTTAGCCAGCTCCCGTGTGCAGGACCTGGCCCGTCAGGCCATGAAAGTCTGTGTGGGTGACCGCACCTTTGACGACAATGTGGTGGGCGCGGCACGCGATGTGCTGCGCGCCTGCATCGACGAGGAAGTCAGCGCACTTGCCGCCAACTACGGTCTGACCATCGAAAATGTGGTCGTGCCCGATGTGATCCTCTCGCCGGCTGTACAGGTAGCGTTGGATGCCATTGTGCAGAGCCGCCTGGAAACCGAGAAGGCTGCCCAGGATACCCTGCGCGCCAGCGCCCAGGCCAACGCCGAGCAGGCCAAACAAGAGGGTGAAATCCGCGTGGCCCAGAGCCGTATCCAGGAACAGGCCCGCCAGGAGACGACCCTTGCCAAACTGCAACAGGAGCGGGTGCAGGCCCAGCGCGTGGTGATCGAAGCCGAGAAGAACAACGAACTCTTCGCGGCCCAGCAGGACTTGGAGATCAACCGGGCCAAGGCCCAGGCCGCCACCGAGCTGGCCAAAGCAGAGATTGCCAGCGAAAGCGCTCTGGCCCAATTGTACAACTCCATGCCCGCATACGTGACGCTGCTGATGGCCCGCGCCAATGCCGCCGCGCTCAACCAGACGGACAAAGTGATCTTCGTGCCAGAAGGCACGACACCGACGATTGTCTTGCCCGGCCCCGGTATTGTGCCGACGGTGGACACATCCGCTCCGTAAGCTATAGTTTTTCGGATAATCATTTGTAGGGGCGCTGCTTGCTGCGCCCGGCGCACCAGAGACGGGCGCAGCAAGCAGCGCCCCTACAGTGCAAATCTTTATCTGAAAAACTATATTTCTGAGTCCCCTTGAACCTCTACCTGCCGAGAAAGTAGACAGGCTGGGTCGTGCAGAGAGTTGCCAGATTCGTTAACCTGGCAACTCTCTGCTGTTTTTGCGCAGATCTTTGCACAGATCAGCGATTTCTGGTTATGATCGAACCGTTGTCCAGCCCATTCAAAAAGGGAGCCAAAAGAGCCTATGCCTCGCAACGAACCTTATCGCCCCCAATTCCATTTCTCGCCCGTGGCCCATTGGATCAACGACCCCAACGGGCTGGTCTATTACAAAGGCGAGTACCACCTCTTCTACCAGTACCACCCGCAAAGCACTGTTTGGGGGCCGATGCACTGGGGGCACGCGGTCAGCCGCGACCTGGTCAACTGGAATGAATTGCCCATCGCCCTCTATCCCGATCAACACGGCACGATCTTCTCTGGCAGTGCGGTCGTTGACTGGCGCAATACGGCCGGTTTTGGCCCGCAAGCGCTGGTGGCGATCTTCACCCACCACCAGAGTAGAGGCGACACGCAAAGCCAAAGCCAGAGTCTGGCCTACAGCCTGGACAGTGGGCGTTCCTGGACGAAGTATGCGGGCAACCCGGTGCTGCCGCCCACCAACCGGATGCACGACTTCCGCGATCCCAAAGTCTTCTGGTACGGCGCGGCAGAGAAGGGCCATTGGGTGATGTGTCTGGCCGCTGGGCAATTGATCCTCTTTTACAAATCGCCCAATCTGATTGACTGGGAGGCGTGCGGCGGCTTTGGCTTCGGCCACGGCTCTGTGGAAGGGGTATGGGAGACGCCTGACTTGTTTGAGTTGCCGGTGGAGGGGCGTGACGAAACGCGCTGGGTAATGCTGGTGGGGGTGAACCAGGGCGCACCCGCGGGCGGTTCTGGCCAGCAATACTTCATCGGCCACTTTGACGGGGAGAGCTTCACCAGCCAGAACCCCAAAGGCGTGGCTCTGTGGGCGGATTACGGGGCCGACTTCTACGCCGCGCAGAGTTGGAGCGATGTGGCCGACGGCCAGCGGCTGCTCATCGCCTGGATGAACAATTGGGTCTATGCCCGGCAGATTCCCACCGGCGTTTGGCGCGGGGAGATGACAGTGCCCCGCCGTCTCTCGCTGGCGCAGACCGCCGACGGCATCCGCTTGCGCCAGCAGCCCGTTGCCGTTGCCCAAGTGTTGGGGTTGCAGGAGCTGAGAGAGTCGGGAGTGATCATCCCCGCCGGGGGCGTTTTTGCGCCGGCGATGGAAACGGGCAGCCTGTGGGAGATGCGGGCCGAGTTCGCCACCGGGGAGGTACAGAGGGGCGACTTTGGGTTACGTTTGACATGGGGCGATGGCTGCATTGTCACCGTCACTTACCGGGATGGGTTTCTCATCTTTGACCGCACGCGTTCTGGTGCGGTGGGTTTCAACGCCGACTTCCCCGCGGCACACCGCGCACCCCTGGCCCTGGACGACGGCACATTGCGTTTACAGCTTTTCGTAGACCATTCATCCATTGAGCTCTTTGCCAACGACGGTCTGCTGTCGCTGACCGAGCGCATCTTCCCGGATGCGCGGCCATTGCAGATCAGCTTCTTCGCTGGCGACGCCCCGGTGACGCTCACTGCTCTGTCGCTCCAACGGTTGGCCGCAGCCCAGTTCGCCGCGTAAAGCGGACTGACAGTCCGCCTTACATTGTAGG
>CAMDEX010000339.1 GCA_945897075.1 Litorilinea aerophila | reverse complement strand
CCTTCGTGATCACCCATCTGCTGCGCAATGCGGCGGCCCGTCGTGTATCGTTGTTCAGCCTGCCGGACCTGGCCGTTGAAAAATTCCAGGTAGCCGAGGGCAAGCTGGGCACGAACCAGCCACCAGAGGTCGCCGATTTCCTCGAATAGCTCTACGGCCCGCTGCAAATCCACGCCCATCAGGTCCCGACGGCGATTCACCATCAGATCGCCGTTCCGGTGCAGATAGACAAATGCCCGCAGCGGGCGGATGTCTGTCCCCGCCAGGGCAGGGTCCTCCCACAGGGCCAATGCCTGGGCCATCGACTCCTGGGCCAGGGCAGCGGGCCCAATCCGGTGCAGAAAGACCCCGCGCCAGGCCAATAGCCAGGCGCGCAGCAATTTCGGTTGTGGGTGGGCAGACTCGCCCAGCGCAGTTGCGGCCCGCGCCATCAACGCCTCGCCCTCCTCCCAGTGACCGGGCCGGTTGTGGAAGATGCCCAACGCCTCCACCGCCTGTTGCATCGGCTCAGTCTCCCCGTTCTGCGCCGCCCAATGCCAGGCCGCGCGCACGTTTTCCCGTTCACGCTCCATCCACTCGATGGCCTCTTCCTGCTCCGACCCTTTTAGCCGGCTTTCTTGGCGCGCCACCGCTTCCAGAAACCAGCGGCTGTGCAAAGAGAGAACAGCTTTCTCCATCCCTGCAGCCACCAGCTTACGGCGCGCCAATTGGCGTATGAGTTCATGCAGATCGTAGCGCCCTTCGCCCACCCGCCAGAGCAGGGCTTTGTCCACCAGCCCGGTGAGGACGGGCAGCGTCGCGGCGGCCACAGCTTTGGCAGCGTCGCGGTCGAAGCTACCGGCAAAGATGGATAGCCCCATCAATACCTGCTGCTCGGCTTTCGACAAGCGCTGCCAACTCTGCTCAAAGACGGCCTCGATCCTGCGGTGGCGGGGATCGATATCGCGCAGATCCTGGCCCAGAAAGGCGATATTGGCTGCGATTTCGTCGGCAATCTCGCCGGGGGGCAGATGCTCCACCCAACTGGCGGCCAGCAGAATGCCCAGGGGCATCCCGTCCACCATCCGGCAGATGCGGCTGATGGCGGGCCACTGGTCAGCGCTGGGGGTATAGCCGTGGATGGTGCGCCGCACGCTCTGTACAAAAAGGTGGAGCGCGGCGTATTCGTCGAGGGTCAGCGGCCCCTCTGCACTGACGACCGGGCAAGCCAGACCGTCCAGCCGAAAGACTGTCTCCGCGTGCAGATGCAGCCGCTCGCGGGATGTGACCAGCAGCCGCAGACCCGGCGCGGCTTCCAGCAGGGCAATGAGCAGTTCTGCACCGTCCAACAGATGCTCAAAGTTGTCCAACAAAAGCAGCAGTTTGCGCCCGCGTAGATAGTCGAGCATTTGTTGGCGGGGCGGGCGGGGATCGCTCTGGAAGGGGTAAGCCAGCGCGTCGCCGATGGCCCGGGGAATCTCCTCGGCGCGGGTCAAAGAGGTTAGTTCCACCAGAAAAACGCCATCGGGATAGTTTTCCAACGCCGTGTGGCTGGCGGCCAGGGCCAGACGGCTCTTGCCCATCCCGCCTGGCCCGAGGATTGTCACCAGCCGGTGGTTGGGATCGGCCAGGAGATCGGCCAGTTGGGAAAGTTCGCTCTCCCGCCCGACAAGCGGAGTGATGGCCGCCGGGAGATTAGACGGGATGACAGGCGAAAGAGGCGGAATCAGAACGGATTCTGTAGATGGTTTTCTGCGCCTGTCGAAGGTATGATGCGTGAAATGGGCAGCGCGAATGGAATCGGCCAGAGCGACCGTCTCTGCGGAGGGCGGCACGACCAGCTCCCGCTCCAATGCATCGACACAGCGCTGATAGGCGGTCAGCGCCGCGCTTCTGTCGCCTAAGCTGGCGTGGGCGGTCATCAGCGCCCGAGAGGCCGCTTCTGGTGTGCGGCCCTGGGCAATCCATTTCTCCGCCCAGTCGATTATCTCCTGCCCGCGGCGTGCGACGAAGAGCGCATCCAGCAGGCGGGCCATCTGACTTTCGTAGAGCGCGATAATTCGTTCCCGCTCCAGCGCCACCCATTCGTCGTAGAAGCCGGGGAGAAGCTCACCCCCGTAGCACTCCAGCGACTGGATCAGTTCATCTGCGCCGGTTGGTTGGCTGGGGGGAGCGTGCAATCTCTCCACATCCAAAGACCAACCATCTCCCTCCACCCAACGGATGGCGATGTTGTCGCTCTCGACGAACTCTTCGGGGATGGCCCGGCGCAGCCGCCAGAGCGCGTGGCGCAGGTTATTGCGCGCGTTTTCCTCTGTGGCGTCGGGCCAGAAGATACCGGCCAGCCGCTCGCGGCGGTGGGCCACGCCGGGATGCAGAACGAGCCAGGCCAGCAGGGATTGGGCTGGGCGCGAGGGCAGGGGCAGCGGGGCGTTGTCAAGCGTCAGGCTGAATTGTCCCAGGAGTCGGATGGTGAGCATTGGGCGCGCTCCATTGATCCGGGGCGATGAGGGTTCGATGAAGTGGCATCCCGGCAGGCAAAAACACGATCCATTAACGATAGCGAACACGCTGGGGGACGGACGTTGGCTAGAATCAAGTATATCACGGTTGGGAGATTTGCTAAAGGGTGAAAAACGCAACCGGGCGCAATTTTTATTTCTGGATGAATTGACGGTTGTAGCGGTCGCACCGGGCTAAAGACCCGGAGCTATCGAGCCACGCCGGATAAATCCGGCTTCCTGTCGGGCTTTCCATTCCACTGAAAGCCCCCTTCAGGGGGCGTGGCTCAGTAGCCGGGGGTCTTCAGCCCCCGGCGGCACGCACGGATGCAAGACGACCGGGAGGGGCAGATGCAACAGCCGCAGTTTGCAGCAACCTTCGACGCAGACCGCTCCGAACAGTTTGGCAACCGTCTGGTTGACCTCCTCAACCAGATGGGGCTGGCGCTGATGCTGGGCATCGGCCACGAAACCGGTCTGCTGGATGTGTTGGCCCGGTTGCCGCCGACCAGCAGCGCGGGGATTGCCCAGGCCGCGGGCTTACACGAACGCTACGTGCGCGAGTGGCTGGCCTGTCTGGTCAGCGCGGCGGTGGTGGAGTATGCGCCAGCGTCCCAAACTTTTGCCTTACCCGTGGAACACGCGGTCTGGCTGGCCCACAGCCAACCAGATTTCACGCCAGGGGGTGCGTTCCCCGGCGCTGCGATTCTAGCCGAAGCCTTTGCCTGTTTGATGGAAGTCCAACCCCAGGTGATGGCCTGCTTTCGGCGGGGCGGTGGCGTCCCCTACAGCGCATACAGCCGTTTTCACGCATTGATGGCCCAGGAGCGCAACGCTCTCTTTGATCGCATTCTGCTGCCGTCCGTCTTGCCCCTCGTCCCCGGCTGGGGCAAGACGCTGGAGCGGGGCGCGCAAGTGGCGGACTTTGGCTGCGGCCGGGGGCGTGTGCTGCATCTGCTGGCCCAGGCTTACCCGCACAGCCACTTCACCGGCTACGACATCTCCCCGCCGGAGATTGCCCAGGCCCAGACGGAGGCGGAGCAGATGGGTCTGGTCAATACCCGTTTTCGTCTGGCCGATGTGGCCGGGCTGGATGTGGCAGGGGTTTACGACTACGCCCTGGCCTTCGACGCCATCCACGACCTGGCCCAACCGGAGCAGGCATTGCGGGCGATTGCCCGTTCGCTCAAGCCCGGTGGCAGCCTGTTGATGCAGGAGTTCGCCGCTTCCAGCAGGCTGGAGGAGAATCTGGACCACCCGCTGGCTGCCTGGCTCTACGCCCAGTCGGTGCTGTACTGCCTGACCGTCTCGCTCTCGCAGGGGGGCGCGGGGCTGGGCTGTATGTGGGGCAAGGAGCGCGCGCTGGCGATGCTGGCGCAGGCTGGTTTTGGGGCGGTGGAGGTCAAACGCACGACAGCGGACCCCTACAGCGACTATTTTCTGGCGCGGCTTTCCACCGAGGCTTAACCACGAAGGCACAAAGACACAAAGGAAAGGAGAAGGCGTATAGACACAATTCCAGAACCAAGTATTTGCCCTGTTGTCCCTTTACCTGTCACTTTTCACTACAAGGAGAGTCGTATGCAACCCAATCGCTTTAGTACCCTCGTGTTTTTGCTGGGAGTGGCTCTGCTTCTCTCGGCCTGTCAGTTTGCGCCGCCGCCACCGGTGGCTATGCAGATGCAGATGGAGGCGGCATCTGAAGTGGCAGCCCTGCCAGAATTTGGCACAGTCGAGTGGAAGATCGCCGTCGCTATGACCGCCGGCCCATACGCCATTGCCAAAGACGCCACAATTCTGGACTGGCCGGTGGCCGGCGCAGACCCGGTGGTGCTGCGGCCTGGCACGAATGGTTGGGTCTGCCGCCCAGATCATCCCGATTCGCCCACGAAAGACCCCCGCTGTCTCGATCCGGGCTGGCGCAAACTCGCTGGCAGCGCGCCCGGCGCAGAGCGGGAGGCGCTCAATCTGATCGGCTTTGGCTATATGCTCCAGTGGGGCGACTCGGCGGATCACAACGATTTCGACGCGATGGAACCTGCCCCGGATGCCGACTACGTGCTGGACGGACCCCATCTGATGATCAGCATCTCCAGTGCGTTTGACCACTTCTACACGACCGAGGCGGGCAGCGGTGGGCCATATATGATGTTCCACGGCGCACCCCAGGAACATCTGATGATCCAGACACCCATCGATCAGGTGATGCCGTCGGCCAATCCCATTTATGATGCGATGAGCGCGGCCCCGTTGCGCATCTCGGAGAACGCGGCGGTGATGGGTTGGCCCACCGAAGCGGGCGGTGCGCTGGTGGAACTGCGCGCGGGCACCAACGGCTGGACCTGCCTTGCCGACGATCCGGGGACGCCTACCCACGACCCGATGTGTCTCGACGCCAACTGGCTGGAGTTGATTCACGCGCTGATGGAAGGGCGTGACCCGGTCTACACCGGTGTGGGGTTTGGCTATATGCTGCGCGGCGGCAGCGCGGCCAGCAATACGGACCCGACAGTGATGCAGCCAGCCCCCGGCGAGGATTGGCTGATCGACGGCCCCCACGTGATGATCGTCGCCCCCTGGGACTTGGACCCGGCGGTCTACTCGACGGATCACCACTCCGGCGGGCCGTACATTATGTACGAAGGCACGCCCTATGAGCATCTGATGGTGCCGGTGGTGGTGATGCCGTCCGATTGAACTCCCGCCGCATCAATTGGGTGTATTCAAAATCAGTTGCGGACTCTACAGCCGCGGG
>CAMDEX010000338.1 GCA_945897075.1 Litorilinea aerophila | reverse complement strand
TGATCTCACGTTTCACGTCTTCACGTCTTCACTTTCCTTTGCCACAACCGCGTCCCCTCCTCCCTTCCTCCCTTCCTCCCTTCCTTTCTTTACCGGTTCACCTCGTTCTGGAATTTCCCCGCGTTCCGGTGTATGATGGGCGAATTGTTCCGCACCCAGACGCAGAGGAAGACCCCGATGGCCGAAAAACACGATCCCTACGCCGCTTTTCGTATCTCTGATTATCGTATTTACGTCATCGGCTGGCTGGTCGCCCTGATGGGCACGCGCATCCAGACCGTCGCCATCTCGTGGGAGATGTACCAGCGTACAGGTCAGGCTCTCTCGTTGGGGTTGGTCGGGCTGACGCTGGCGATCCCCACAATGCTCTTTGCCCTGCCTGCGGGTTATCTGGCCGATCGCTTTGAGCGGCGCAAACTGGTGATGCTCAGTCTGGCCGGGATGACGCTGACCTCTCTGGGGCTGGCCTATCTCTCCTACACCCAGGGGTCCACAGCGCTGATGTACGGGATGCTCTTTCTGGACGCCACGGCGATTGTCCTGGGCCGCCCGGCGCGCACGGCAATGCTGCCCCAGATTGTGCCCCGCGAAGTCTTCCCCAATGCGGTCACCTGGAACACAACTCTGATGCAGTTGGCCTCGGTCATCGGCCCGGCTCTGGGCGGTCTGGTGATCGTCTATAGTGTCTCTGCCTCGTATGTCGTCTGCGCCCTGGGGTCGCTCTTTTTTATTGTGATTTTGACCCGGCTGCACTACCGGCCTGGCCCCCGCCCCAGCCAGCCGCGTAACCTGGATACACTCCTGCAGGGCGTAAAATTCGTCTGGGACGAGCGTATCCTATTTACGCTGATGTCTCTCGATCTCTTTGCTGTGCTCTTGGGCGGTGCGGTCTATCTGTTGCCCATTTTTGCCACGGATATTCTGAAGGCGGGCGCGACCGGTTACGGTTGGCTGCAAGCTGCACCGGCCGCCGGGTCGGGTCTTATGGCCCTGGCGCTGGTCTACTTGCCACCCATGCGCCGCGCCGGGCGCACGCTCTTGCTGGCGATTGCCGGTTTTGGGGTGGCGACGATTGTTTTTGGCTTCTCCACCTGGTTTTCTCTCTCGTGGGCAATGCTTTTCCTCACCGGTGCGCTGGACAATATCAGTATGGTGGTGCGCCAGACGTTGACCCAATTGCTCACGCCGGACGAGATGCGCGGGCGGGTCTCGGCGGTGAGCAGTATTTTCATCGGCGCGTCGAATGAACTGGGCGGGCTGGAATCGGGTCTGGTGGCCCAATATTTTGGGCCGGTCTTTTCGGTGGTCAGCGGTGGGATCGGTACGCTGCTGGTGGTGGCAACCGCCGCGCTGCTCTCGCCTCGCTTGCTGGCGATTGACAAACTGCACGAGACGAAGCCCGAACGGGTGGGGTAGGAAGAGGCGGCGTGGTGCGTAGTGCGTAGTGCGTCAAGCGGTGGTGACGATTGGTCCACGCACCACGCACTACGTGTAGTGGCGAACGACTAACAGATAGATCCGATCAATCTGCTTGTTACACGGAGTAGGATGGCATGAAATCTTCTGAATTGTCTGCATCCGTCCAAAGGACAGAAGAAGCGGTCGTCAGTAAGGAATGGAATTTGCGTGGGCTGCTTCTCGGGCTGACAATTCCTGTGGCGATGATGACCATCAATATGTCCATGTTCGGCGTAGCCCTGCCCGCCATTCGCAATAGCTTTGCCCTGGCACCCGACATTACCGCCTGGATTTCCACAGCCTACAGTCTGCCCTTCGTTGTCTTTATGCCCCTCTACGGCAAGCTGGGTGACGGTCTGGGCAAGGCCAAACTCTTTCTCTGGGGGATTGCGCTTTTCATTCTGGGTTCCCTGCTCTGCTTTTTCGCCACAGATTTGGCGCTTTTGCTGATTGGGCGTGTGCTGCAAGGGATAGGCACAGCAGGCATCAACCCCCTCTGCATGGCGATCATTACCGACAGATTCCCCACAGATCAGCAGGGCAAAGCGATGGGCACTTGGAGTGCGGTAGGGCCAGCCGCATCAATGCCGGGGCCGCTGCTGGGCGGCTTTGCTGTAGACCATCTGGGCTGGAATTATGTCTTTCTCGTCAGTATTGTGACCGCCATCATCGCCTTCTACTTTGTCAATCGCTATATCCCCCCGCGTTTGACGGCCCGACCGACCGGCTTTTTGCAGGAATTTGACTGGCTGGGTGTGCTTCTGCTTGGCGGATTTCTCACCTTTTTCATCTTCTACCTCTCCAGCCGCGCCCTGACAGGGGTGGAACCGCTCCGGGATTGGCGGCTGTTGGGGGTGACGCTTCTGTGCGGGCTTTCTTTCTGGCAGTGGGAAAAACGGGCGCGAACACCCTTGATGGATTTGAAACTGTACGCCATCAAAAATTTTGGCACAGCCTCTCTGGCTGCCAGTATGCGCATGGTGATCATGGCCAGCATAGGCTTTCTCCAGGTACTCTATCTGGCCGATGTCTACGGCATGGACGCCACCGATCTGGGGATTTTTGCTACGGTCTACTCCGGGGCTGTACTCGCCCTCACCCGGCTGGGCGGTCAATTGGCCGATGGACGGTTTGCCCGGCGGGTTTTGCTCAGCTCCTTTGGTCTGCAACTTTTGGTGCTGACCCTGCAGGCCACCCTGACCTTGCCTGCCTGGGGCGCAATGGGGCTGATGCTGGGCCAGGGAATGGGCGCAGGTCTGGCGCTGGCGAGCCTGCACCGGATCGCCATGCGCGATGTTCCCAGCGCAGTGAGCGGCTCGGCTGCGGGGATGTACAGCACGGCCCGTTTTACAGGCGCCACGGTTGGCGCGGCCATCGCCGGTGTGGCCCTGCAACAGGCCGAATTGGTGATGCCCATGGCCGCAGCCTATCAGTTGGTTTTCGGATTGGTGGCCGCCTCCTGTCTGATCAGTCTGCTCGTTTCTTGGCGGCTGGAAAAGTAAGCACGCCCAATCTTTACTCCGTACCACAAAAAGATCGAAGATCGACGTCATAAGCGTTAGTTGTTCGGCCAGACCCGTGAAACGTGAAACGTGAGAGTACGTCCCGTAAACTCACGTTTCACGTTTCACGTTTCGGCTGCCAACTTTGGCTTGTGGCTTCGCCACCTTATGCCTTACGCACCTTTGTTTCCCGCAGGGCCAGCAGAGCTGCGCCCACAGCCGGCTCCACCTGGGGATGGATGATTTCGACGCGGGGGGCGAAGGCGATCACCTGATTTTGCACCATCTGGGCATAAAAGCCGGGACGCAGCAGACCGCCCGCCATCACCAGCGGGAAAGCGTCGCCCATGGCCAGCCCAACCGCCACGGCCCGCACAGCCACAGCCAGCCCCTGGGCAGCCCGCTCCAGAATCGCCAACGCCAGCGGGTCGCCCGCCTGGGCGCAGTGGATGGACTGCGGGGCCAGGGAAGCAAAGCGCTCCCAGGCCGTGTCTGTGTAAGTCCACGGGATCAAATCCGACGGCTGCGCCATACCCAACTGCTCCAGAACGGCCTGGGTGAGCGCTGTCTCCGCTCCCCGCCCATCCGCTGCCCAGAGCACCGCGGACAAAATGGCAGCCCCAATGGCGTAGCCGCTGCCCTCATCGCCCAGCAGCGCGCCTGTGCCGCCTGCCCGTCGGCTGCGCCCGGCCCGGTCAAAGCCATAGACGATCATGCCCGTACCGCTGATCAGCACCAGCCCATAGACATCGCCACCTGTGCCAGCGGCCAGGGCCACGACCGCGTCGTTGTGGATGGCGGTGGCGGCCTGGGGCGCAAGCTGGTGCAACCAGCCCTGCATACGCGTCCGATCCTCGGCGCGGTCCACCCCGGACGCGCCGATGCAAATGGCGGCCAGCTGCGATGCGGTTGCGGCGGCGCTTTCCAACGCCATCCCCGCCACCGCGCGCAGATTGGCCTGGGCGCTCTCCACGCCGACGCTGTTCCAATTGGTGGAGCCGGCCTGGCCCCGCCCCAACACGCGGCCTTCGCCATCCATCACAACCGCAACCGTCTTTGTGCCGCCGCCGTCAATCCCCAAAACAATATCCATTTGCGTTCCGTCCTTCATCTTCTCGATACTTCTCGATACCGGAGTTGTGTCCTATACTCAGTAGACCGCAGACGGCGGACGGCGGACGGCAGATAAGCTCTCCACCCTTTGCGGTCTACTGATACTAAAACATCAGGTGCTTTCAAACAAAGAATGATCCACAAAGTACACGAGGCAAAACAAAGAGCAGGCTTCCCCTGCGTGCGGCTTCGTGTTTCTTCGCGGATCATTCTTTTCTTGGAGTTCTCCCATGCGACGCGTTCTTTTCCTCTTTTTGGACGGCGTGGGTCTGGGCAGCGATGATCCGGCAGTCAACCCGCTGGCTGCGGCCCATCTCCCCACCCTGCGCGGGCTGATTGACGGGCAGCCGCTCAGCGCGGCCACTGGCCGAACCAGCGTCGGTCTGGCCCATTTGATCCCCACCGACGCCGGTCTGGGCATCCCCGGTCGCCCGCAAAGCGCCACCGGGCAGACGGCCATTCTCACCGGTGTCAACGCGCCGGCCCGTTTGGGCGAACATTTCGGCCCCCGCCCCGACCAGCGGGTGCGGGATATTCTGGACGAGGCGAGCCTCTTTGCCCGCCTCAACCGGACGGGTCGGCCCAGCTACTTTTGCAACGCCTATCCCCAACGCTATTTTGACGCGGTGCAGCGGGGCAAACGGCTGCTCAGCGCCGTCCCCTATGCCGCCACTGTGGGCGGGCAGAGTCTGCTTACGGTGGACGCCATGCGCGCGGGTACGGCGCTGAGCGCCAACTTTACCGGCGAGGGCTGGCGCACCGAATTGGGCTATACCGACATCCCCGTGCAAAGCCTGGAAGAGGCCGGGGCGCAATTCTGGCAGATCGCCCAGCCCTATCGTTTTGTCTTTTTCGAGCATTGGCTGACGGATATGCTGGGCCACCAGCGCGACCTGCCCGCCGCGGTAGAGAACTTCCAACGCATAGACCGCTTTGTGGCCGGTCTGCTGGCCGCGGCGGATTGGGCGGAGACGCTGCTGATCATCAGCAGCGATCACGGCAATGTGGAGGATTGCAGCCTGCGCACCCACACCGAGAACCCTGCGCTGACGCTGCTCTACGGCGCGCACAGCGACCGCTTGGCCGCACGCATCCACGGGCTGGACGATTTCGCCGGGGGGATTGAGGAGTTCCTGGGGCCGCATTGATCGTAGGGGCGCTGCTTGCT
>CAMDEX010000337.1 GCA_945897075.1 Litorilinea aerophila | reverse complement strand
TCAAGTCTGGGCCTCGGCACCACAACACCCCCGGTCTGGTGGGGGATCGTCTAATGGCAGGACAGCGGCCTTTGGAGCCGTGAATTGGGGTTCGAGTCCCTATCCCCCAGCCAATAGCCGGGGTGGGTTCGCCCGCCCCGGCTGATTTTTATGTTTGTATGGCGCCTATAGCTCAATGGCAGAGCGCTTGATTGTGGATCAAGAGGTTACGGGTTCGAGCCCCGTTAGGCGCCCCACGTTGATGATCTGAACCATCCGGGAAGCTATTTAGCTTCCCGGATGGTTGTTTTTTAAGCTGCCAGCGGCCACTCCTCGTAGCTGGCCTCGGCCTGTTTCATCAGGCGGTGGAGCAGGAAGCGGAACTGCTCGCCCCGAATTTGACGCTTACGCAGAACCATTTTCACGGCGCTTTCTACGGCGGCGTAGACATCGCGCCGGTGGGAGCGCGTCCAGTCCACCCGCAGATTGCCCCGCACAGACTGCACCACATCGCGCACCAGCGAGGCGATCCACTCGTTGTCGGTGGGGATGCCGTGGGGTGCGCCCTCCCGAATCACATCGTAGAAGGCCAGTTCCTCGTCGCTCAGACCGAGTTCTTGTTTGCGCCGGTCGTTCTGCACCTGTTCCTGGCGAATCTCGACAAGCACCTGCACCACATCCGCGGCCTGGATGGCCCGGTTGTTGTAGCGGGTGATCGTATCGTCCAACATATCCCGAAAGCGCCGGTGCTGGACCAGATTGCCCCGACGACGCACCTCCAGTTCGTCGCGCATGAGTTTTTCGAGCAGAAGCACCTGCAAATCCGGCGCTTTTTGTTTGCGAAAACCGGCCAGAAAGGCGTCATCCAGAATCGAAATGTCGGCGCGGCCTAGACCGGAGACGGTGAAAATGTCCACGGCAGGCTGGGCCGAGATGCTCTCGTCCACCAATTCCTGCACGGCCCGGTCCAGGTCTTGCAGACCCTTGCGCACGGTGGGGGCGAGTTTACGCAGCTGCTTGCGCAGCATCTGGTAGAAGGCCACTTCCTCGATATGGGGCGCGCAGCGGGGCAGATGGGAGACGAGGCTGTAGGCTTTTGAGAGGCGGTGTTCGTCGGCCAGAAAATCGTCCAGCGTCTTCTCGTCGCTGGTCAGCGTGCCGTAGCAGAGATGGGTCAGGTCTTCCAGGGCCACTGCCGAAAGCTCGCGCCAGCGCGCGTAGGGTTGGCCTGCGGGCAGGTAGGCGCGGGTGCATTCCAGTTGATGCGCAAAGTAGCGCACTGCTTCGACCAGAAGATCTTCGGCCAGCTCGCCGCGCCCACCGCCGGAGGTGTATTTGCGGGTGGCTTCCTTCAACTGGTCGGCGATACCGATATAGTCCACAATTACGCCGGCGGGCTTGTCGCGGAAGATGCGGTTGACGCGGGCGATGGCCTGCATCAGATTGTGGCCGCGCATGGGTTTGTCCACGTAGAGGGTGTTGGCGCAGGGCGCATCAAAGCCGGTGAGCCACATATCGCAGACGATGACGAGTTTGAGCGGATCGTCCGGGTCTATGAAGCGCGCTTTGATGGCCTCGCGCCGGTTTTTGGTCGTGATATGACCGGCTTCGTTCCAGGCGGTCGGGTCGGCGGTCACATTGCCGGTCATCACCACGGCCATCTCCGGGCAATCGGGCAAGGCAGTCAGGGCATTGTAGAGAGCCACGGCATTGCGCCTGCTCATACAGACGGCCATTGCTTTGCCGGTTAGGGCGGTCTGGCGTTGGTTGAAGTGGGCCAACAGATCGCCCGCCAACTCTGCCAACCGCTGTGGCGTGCCCGCGGCCTGTTCCAGCGCGGACCATTTGGCCTTGGCCACCTCAACCCGTTCGACGGGCAATCCCTCTGCCATCGCCGCCCCGATCTCATCGGTGATCTCCTCCAAATCCCGGTCAATCTCCTCGTTCGCCAAATCCAGCGGGATGTGGCGGGCCTCGTAGAAGAGACCGACGACCGCGTTGTCCTCTTTGGCCTGCTGCATATCGTAGGTGTGGATGGTGTCGCCAAAAAGCTGGATGGTATTGGCGTCTTCTTTGTCAACGGGTGTGCCGGTGAAGCCGATGAAGGAGGCGTTGGGCAGAGCCTGGCGCAGGTGATAGGCAAAGCCGGTGAGCAGGTTGTACTGGCTGCGGTGGGCCTCGTCGGCCATGACCAGAATGTGGGGCGCTGCGTTGAGCAGGGGATGGCGCTGCTCGTCTTCTCTGGTCTGGAACTTCTCAATCGTCGTGCAGATGACTTCGCCGCCCTGGGTGGAGAGGAGCGCGCGCAGGGTGGCGATGTCCTCGGCCTGATGAACGCTGCCCACCAGCTCTTTGGCCGCCACAAAATTCTGGTAGAGCTGGCTGTCCAGATCGTTGCGATCCACCTGAATCAGAATCGTCGGGTTGAGGCCGGGCCAGCGGCGCAGGATGCCGGTCAGGAAGATCATTGATAGGCTTTTGCCCGACCCCTGCGTATGCCAGATGACGCCCACCCGCTTGTCCGCGCCCCCGGTCAGCGAAGCCACCGCTTTGGCCGCGGCCAGCCGCACCGCGAAGAACTGATGATATTTGGCCGCCTTTTTGGTGATCTGCTCGTTGACCACCTCGTGTACGATGAAATGGCGCACGTAGTCCAGCAGCCGCGCTTTGGGAAAGAGACCCTCGACGAGTGTCTTCATCGAGCCGGTGGTGTTGGCTTCGACGGTTTCGCCGTCGATGGACTTCCAGGGCGCGTACCATTCAAAGCTGCCGTCGTGGGTGCCGTGGAGTGTCGTGTTACCGTCGCTGACCACACAGAAGGTGTTGAACTCGAAGAGACGGGGGATGTCCACTGCATAATGGCCGACCTGATTGAAGGCTCCGGCCACGTCTGCGTATTCATCCCAGGGACTTTTCAGTTCAAAGAGGACGATAGGCAGACCGTTGAGGAAGATCAGAACATCCGGGCGGCGGGTGTTGTGACCGTCAATAGTGAATTGGTTGACGGCCAGAAATTCGTTTTCGCCGGGCTGCTCGTAGTCGGCGTACTCGATGAACGCGGATTTCTCCTCGCCCCGCTCCTCGTAGTGGACGGTGTGGCCCTCGCGCAGCAGCCGGTGGAAGTCCAGATTGCGCCGGTCGCGGGTCAGACCCTCCGGCGCGGCAACCCGCTGCACGGCCTGTTCGATGGCCGGGGCGGGTAGATGGCGGTAGCGGCGGCGCAGATAGCCGCGCAGGGAATCTTCCAGCACGACGCTTTGCAAAGGCCGTTCGATCTCCCCGCCGTACAGACGCCGGTAGCCCAACGCTTCCAGTCGTTGCAGGGTGGCTTCTTCAAAGGTGGATTCGGTGGCGGTGGTGGGCATAGGGCAAGGCTCTCGTCAAAGGATTGTTGTTTTCCGGAAATTGCAGGGGGAGATCGGATAGGCTAGAATAAGAATCGGCGATTAAACCTTCCGGGAAGCGGCCACATCCGCTCTGCTACGTGCTCAATTTCGTGGCCGCTTCCCGGAAGGTTGTGAATAGATGAAAGTGAAGGATTTTATGCTCGACCTCATTGAGATCAATGCTGATGTGATGATGGGCAAGCCTGTCATCCGTAATACGCGCATTCCTGTCGAATTGGTTCTGCGCAAATTGAGCGAAGGCGCAACCTATTCCGACCTGCTCGACGCCTACCCCCGGCTCACGGAAGCGGCCATTCACGCTGCCCTGGCCTATGCCGCGGCTACTCTGGCTCACGAGACTGTTCTGTTCGCACCGGCATTCTCCTGATGGCACCTCTGCGCTTCCTGGCCGACGAAAGACGCAGCCCGCACGCCCCTACGCCATTTCCTCCCCCGCCGCCACGGACAGCACACCCGACAGCAGCCGGGGCAGCAGGTAGTCGCGGGTAACGGCCACAACCATCCCGGAAGCTCAGAAGCTTCCGGGATGGTGAAGCTACGCCATCTCCTCCCCCGCCGCCACAGACAGTACACCCGACAGCAGCCGGGGCAGCAGGTAGTCGCGGGTGGCGGCCACAACCATCCCGGAAGCTCAGAAGCTTCCGGGATGGTGAAGCTACGCCATCTCCTCCCCCGCCGCCACAGACAGCGCACCCGACAGCAGCCGGGGCAGCAGGTAGTCACGGGTGGCCGCGAGTTGTGCATTTTCTCGATAACAGACTTCTATTTGACGATCAATGCGTTGAATCATTTGGTCAAACCGTTGCATCGCAGAAATTGTTGGCACGATCAGGAGTACCTTCTCCAAATCCGATTTTGAGACAGCCTGAAAAATAGTACCTGACCCTATCGAATCTTCTTTTTTGAAATGTTCTTTCATTTGGTACAGCAGAAAAGAATTGAATCCCAACTTGTGATTCATCGCTGCCAAGCCGCGACCTATTACCAGTTTGGTATCCGCAATGTTCATTCGGCCAACTGGAGCTCTTACACTGAACAATAGATCGCCCTGCGCGGCTAACCGTTCTGTAACTGTGCAATAGCGCCGATGGGTTGGAAATCTTTCCCCAAAATCTGAAACTCCCTGATGAAATGGCAATCCATTTCCCTCTTCGTTATAGAATTCTGACTTCGGTGATGTTCCCATCGTCAGGTTATAGACTTCGGAAAGCCCCTTCACCCCCCACCCCCTGGGAATCAACCCCAGCGCGCTCTCGACGAATTCCCCGTCCTGGAAGGGGCCGAAGTCCACGAACCACTCTTTGTAGAGGGCCTGGGCCATCTGTTCCAGCGTGCGGTTGATGCGCCGGTTGACTTCGATTTTGTCGTCCAGCCGCCCCAGGATTTCGGCGATGCGTTGTTGGATGGGGAGGGGTGGGCGCATCACTCGCAGCCGATGAAGATCATTGCGATTGACACCCGGAACTGCACTGACGGAGCTTTTGCTTTCTAGCGACATACTACCCAAGAGGTAATAGACAAATCTCCGGTCGTTTCCGTGAAAGTCCTTCACAAAAAGTGTCGTATTGTGCGGCCAAAAATCTTCAGTGATGAAATAGACCTGCCCCAAAGTGCCGTAGCGTCCAGTGACGACGCCTGGGCCATCGGTGCGGGCGGTGTTGTGACTTCCTGATATACCAGCCGACGTGACAACGGGCACATTTCCTGGCTTGCGTTCTCTTTCTGGTAAATCATACCCACGCTGTAAGGTTGTAACCTCTCCAAGCGAAACTTCGCGCCACATCATAACAATCCTCCCAAATTCGTCCACATCTGGGCTTGTGATTGTCTAGCGTAGGGGCGCTGCTTGCTGCGCC
>CAMDEX010000336.1 GCA_945897075.1 Litorilinea aerophila | reverse complement strand
CAGGGCAACCCGCGCGTCCTCTGGTGGTTGCTGATCCCCTTCCTCGCCATCACTCTCTTCAATTGGGTGCTGGGCTTCTTCACCGACATTGCCTGGTACAATAGCATCAGCCTCTCCTCTGTCTATTGGACACGCATAACGGCTTCGGTGGGGCTTTTCCTGGCCGGGGCTATCGCTTTTCTGATCTTCTTTGTGGTCAATGTGCTGATTGCCCGCCGCCTGGAGCCGCGGGGGTTGGACGGTACGCCGGTCAGCCAGATCGCGGCCGCCTTTGGCGTGCGCATTACCCCGGCGGTGCTGCTGGTGGGCGCAGTGTTGGCCTTCTTTATGGGGTCGGCCGCGTCAGCCCGCTGGGAAGACCTGCTGCTCTACCTCAACCAGACGCCTTTTAACCTGACGGACCCGGTCTTTGCCAAAGACGTCGGCTTCTATATCTTCACCCTGCCGGTCTGGCAGATCGCCCGCAACTGGCTGATGACGTCGTTGGTGATGACACTCATCGCATCGGCGGTGGTCAGCGGTATCGGCTGGCGCGGCTGGGACGCCAGCGCGGCCGTGCGCGCCCATCTCAGCGGGTTGGGCGCGCTGATTCTGCTCCTCATCGCCTGGCAATACCGGCTGGACGCGCTGCAACTGGTCTACAGTACGCGGGGCGCGGTCTTTGGCGCAGGCTTTACGGATACAAATGCCCAGTTGCCCGCCTTCAACCTGCTGGTCATCGTTACGCTGATTGCGGCCGTGCTGTTGCTGGTGAATGTGGTGCTGCGCCAAACCTGGCGGGCGATTGTCGTTGTGCTGGTGATTTGGGTGGCAATCTCCGTCCTGGCGGGCAATGTCTACCCCGGATTGGTGCAGCGCTTCCAGGTGGATCCCAACGAGTTTACCAAAGAAGAACCGTTTATCCGGGACAATATCGAATTCACCCGCATCGCCTTTGAACTGGACGACATTCAAGAAAAAAATTACAACGTTGCGGGCGACCTGAGCGCGGAAGGGTTGATGGAAGAGGCGGAGACGGTGCGCAACATCCGTCTGTGGGATTACCGCCCTCTGCTGCAAACCTACAATCAGGTGCAGGCATTGCGCCAGCAATATACCTTTCACGACATTGACATTGACCGTTATGTGATTGACGGAGAGCGCCGCCAGGTGATGCTCTCCGCCCGCGAACTGATCCCTGAACAGTTGGAACAGGAAGCGCAGACGTGGGTGAACCGTAAGTTGGTCTACACGCACGGCTACGGCGTGGCAGCCTCCCCGGTGGCCGAGATTACGAAGGATGGCTTGCCCACTTTTATTCTCAAAGACCTGCCGACGCAAGGGCTGCTCGATGTGACCCGTCCGCAAATCTATTTCGGCGAACGGGAGAACGAGTATGTGATCGTCAAGACCGACACGCCGGAATTCGACTATCCGCGCAGCGAAGGGGGCAACGCTTTCACCACTTTTGACGCGGACACGGGGATCGCCATCGGCAATTTTTTCACCCGGCTGGCCTTTGCCGTGCGCTTTGCCGATGTCAATCTGCTGATCAGCGAGGAGTTGTCGCCCCAAAGCCAGCTTCTCTGGCGGCGCAACATCGCCGAACGGGTACAGGAGGTTGCGCCTTTCTTGCACTTCGACAGCGATCCTTACATTGTGATCGGCGACGACGGCCATCTCTACTGGTTTATGGACGCCTACACCCTCAGCAGCCGCTTCCCCTACAGCGAACCGAGCCGGGTTGGCAGCAGTTCCATGCCGGCTGGTTTCAATTACATCCGCAATTCAGTGAAAATTGTCATGGACGCCTACACCGGCGACATGAAATTCTATGTGGTGGACGCGCAAGAACCGATTATTGCGGCCTACCGCCAGATCTTCCCCGCGCTCTTTGCCGACTACGCCACGATGCCCGCCGATCAGAAAGCCCACATCCGCTACCCCAACGATCTCTTCAGCATCCAGGCCAATATGTTTTTGACCTATCAGATGACCGATCCCAAGGATTTCTACAACCGGGAGGATATGTGGGCCTGGCCGGAGGAGATCTTCGACGACCGCACGCAGCCTATCGAACCCTACTACGTGCTGATGCAACTGCCGGAAAGCCAGGAGTTGGACTTCATCCAAATTCTGCCCTTCACCCCAGCCAATCGCGAAAATATGGTGGCCTGGCTGGCCGCGCAGAACGATCCAGAGAAGTACGGCCAGAAGTTGGTCTACCGCTTCGGCAAAGACTCGCTGGTTTTCGGCCCCAAACAGATCGAGGCGCGCATTGACCAGGACCCGGTGATCAGCGCCCAGTTGAGTCTGTGGAATCAGCAGGGCAGCCAGGTGATCCGGGGCAATCTGCTCGTCATCCCCATCAGCGGCAGCTTGCTCTATGTGGAGCCGCTCTATCTGCAGGCCGCCACCGGCAAAATCCCCGAACTGAAACGGGTCATCTTGGCCACACCGGATCGGGTGGTGATGGCGGAAAATCTGGGGCTGGCCCTGGCCGAACTCTTTGGCCGGGATGTGTTGGAAGATGCCCGGCTGGCCGAGTTGGCGCTGGTGGAAGGGGGTAGCCTGCCCGCTGCCTTGCCCGCCGAATCAGCCGCCGCGCAACCCGGTGCGGACCTCGCCCAGGGTTCGCTGGAAGAATTGATTTTGGAGGCCAACACCCTTTACAATTTGGCCCAGACTGCCCTGCGCGCAGGCGATTGGGCGGGCTATGGCGCGCAGATGACGGCGCTGCAAACAGTGTTGGAACGGCTGGCAGAGGTCAGCGGTGTGGAGTTGGCCCCGGTGGAAGTCGTCCCCGCACCGGCTCCGGCTGAAGTCCCAGCCCCGGAAGCAACGCCGACCCCGTCCAGCGGTGGATAGGTAGAACAGGGATCACAGAATTGACGGATTGTCCGACCGGATCAGTGAAATCTGTAGGTGCGGTTTGCAACTGCACGTCTACCGGCGAAAGTGCGGTTGCCAACCGCACCTACTATAGTTTTACAGGTAATTATTTGTAAGGGTGCCGCTTGCAAATAATTACCTGTAAAACTATACCATTGAGGGTCATTTCTTCATTTCGTGATTTTATGCTATTCTTTTTTCTGGTAGTCGTTGTCTGTGTGACCAATAAACTTGACAGGCTTTCGATAAGGTTATGCGTAAATGGTTTGTTCAGGATCGTGATGGTCGTGAGATCTAGTTGACGCAGGAACAATGGCAACACATCCTGAATCGGCATCGTGAGTTGCGCGATCATCTGGATGATATCCTGAAGACCATTCGGCAAGGAAGGCGACGGCAACAACCACAAGATTCACAGGCGTTTGTCTATCACTTGCCTTGCGCTACGTTGCGCCCGCCTTTTACTGGAATTATGGTCGTTGTTGCTTTTCGATTTGAGCAATTGCCGAATGGCGCTGTCACACCGAACAATTTTGTCATTACCGCCTGGGGCATTGTCATGCGTCATAATGGATGAAAATATATGAATCTCAATATACAAGAAATTACGCTTAGTTCAGGCCAGAAAGCTCAATATGAGTATGACCACGATAGTGATTTGCTAGAAATTTTTTTTTGCCAGGATGAAGCAGCGGCTGCGATTGAACTGACCGAAAGTATCGTCTTACGCTTCGATTGGGAAACAAGCACCCCGTTGAGTTTAAGTTTGATCAGTGCTTCTTGTCTTGTCCAACCAACTGAATTTGGTGAAAAGCACTTCCAGTTACTGACCGATGAGTGGCCTGACGAAGTGCGGGATCAGGTATGGGCGATGTTACGCAAACCTCCGCTCAGTGATTTCTTGAAAATTAGCAGTTATGCTTCTGCTCATACCCACCGTTTCATTCCAATTACCAGCATCGTACCGCCAGCGCGAATACTCCAGATCGCATGAGATGGCAAATTCTACCCTGCGCAAAATCCTCTGTTAGCGCCTCGACTCAAGCGAACTATCGTTTTACAGGTAATTATTTGTAGGGGGGCGGCAAGCAGGCACCCCTACAGAGAAAATGTTTACCTCAAAAAACCTGTGTAACCGCACCTACTGAAAACACGGATCACAGAATTTACGGATTTGCTTCTTCTCGTCCGTGGCGCTCGACACTGTATGAAGAACTGATTACTGATAACTCGCTCGCGGCGAAATACCCAATACCCAATATCCAATCCCCCCACAGGAGAACACCCAATGACAAACCGCCGCAAAGTCGTTGTCACCGGTGCGTCCGGCTATATCGCCAGCCTGCTGCTGCCCGCCTTGCGGGAACGCTATGACCTGACGCTGCTGGACGTGCGCACGACGGATCGGGAGGGCAACCCCGTCGAAGGCATTCAGATCGCTGACCTGACCAGCCGCGATCTGGAGAGTTATCGCCACCACTTTCGGGGCGCGGATGCGGTTGTGCATCTGGGCTTTACGCGGCCCACAGACCGCAACGATCTGATTGCAGAATACTACGCCGAACAGCAGAATGTGGAGATGGCTTTCCACATCTACCAGACTGCGCTGGAGGAGAATGTGCGCCGGGTGGTTGTCGCATCCTCCAACCACGCGGCCGACTACTACGAGCGGCTGGTCTTGCAGGGCAAATGGGATGTGGTGACGCCCCAGCAGCGCGCGCTTTCGGACAATTTTTACGGCTGGGCCAAAGAAGCCTACGAGCATCTGGGCTTTGTCTATGCCACCGGCCAGATCAGCTATGCGGGCGTCCACCCCGAGAATGCAGCAACCCACGGCCTGGAAAATGTGCAGATACGCATCGGCGGCCCGCGTGAGACGGATATGGATACGATCCCCAAAGGCGATCTACAACAGATGTACCGGGGGCTGGGCGCGTATATCAGCCAGCGCGATTTGCAGCAGTTGTTCATCAAAAGCCTCGAAACCGCAGACATCCGCGACGAAAACGGCGTGCCATTTCAGGTTTTTTACGGCATCAGCGACAACTCCCAGGCCTTTTGGAGTATTGTCAACGCCCGCGCAGTCATCGGCTATGCGCCAGAAGACAACAGCGAATACCGCTTCATCGAGCAGATTCGCGAACACATCATCGCCAGCCGTAACACATTAAAATAAAACACGGATTACAGAATTTGCGGATTTGCTTTTTCGTCACTCGTGGCGGTCGACTGCGCATGAAGAACTGATTACTGATTGCTATAGACCTTCAGAAAAAGATTTGCAGTAATAAAAGATTCAGGTGGAGACAGTACCCAAAGAGGAGCAGTACTTGCCCATTAAAGCCAGGATAGAATCAGGCAGGTTGGCGAAGACATGCAATTTTTCATCAACGGCTTGGACCA
>CAMDEX010000335.1 GCA_945897075.1 Litorilinea aerophila | reverse complement strand
GGCCCGCGCCCTGATCCTGCGCCCGGATGTGTTGCTGTTGGATGAGCCGACAGCCAATTTGGACCCGGTCAATGTGGCGCTGATTGAGCAGAGTGTGGCACGGCTGAACCGGGAGCGGGGCACGACTGTCGTTTTTGTCACCCACAACGTTTTCCAGGCCCGGCGCATCGGCCAGCGGGTGGCTCTGCTGTTGGATGGGCGGCTGGTGGAGGTGGCCGATACCGAAACATTTTTCGAGAAGCCCCGGGACGTACGCACGGCTGCGTTTGTGCGGGGCGAGATGATCTATTAACCACAAAGACACAAAGCCACAAAGGAAAAGCGAAGATTTTTTTCTTCGTGGCTTTGTGTCTTTGTGCCTTTGCGGTTCCAAATTTCACGGAGATACCAAAGATGCGAATTCGATTAGCTCTCTCTCTGTTTGTGTTGCTATTGGTGGGCTGTGTCGCGCCGCCACCGCCCCAAGCCGCCGCTCCCCACCTGCTCCTGGCGACGACGACCAGCACGCGAGACTCGGGTTTGCTGGATTTTCTGCTGCCCGATTTTGAGAAAACGCACGGCGTCTTTGTGGATGTGGTGGCGGTGGGCACGGGGCAGGCGCTCAAACTGGGCGAGGACGGCAACGCCGATGTGCTGCTCGTCCACGCCCGCGCCAAAGAGGATGACTTTATGGCTGCGGGTCACGGCGTGCGCCGGGAAGATGTGATGTACAACGATTTCGTGATTGTGGGGCCGTCCGCCGACCCCGCTGGGATCGCAGACGGTGCAGACGCGGCCCAGGCTTTTGCGAAAATCGCCGAAAGCCAGTCACCGTTTGTTTCTCGGGGCGACGATTCGGGAACTCACAGCAAAGAGAAGGCGATCTGGCAGGCGGCGAGCATTGAACCAGCCGGCGATTGGTACATCTCTGCCGGGCAGGGTATGGGGGCAGTGTTGACGATGGCTGACGAGCAGCAAGCGTACACACTGAGCGACCGGGCCACCTATCTGGCGCGCACGCTGGAGGGCACGCGTCTGGTGATTTTGGTGGAGGGCGACTCGCTGCTTTTCAATCCCTACGGCGTCATCGCCGTAAACCCGGCCAAGAGCGCAAAAATCAACGGCGCGTTAGCCGATCAGTTCATTGACTGGCTGATTTCCGTTCCCACCCAAGAGAAGATTGCCCAATTTGGCGTGGCCGAGTTCAGCCAACCGCTCTTTACGCCGGATTCCCAACTCTGGCGGGAGAGGTGATAGTAGATATTAGGGCTGGCGCTTGCTGCGTTGGTGCAGCGCAATCGCGTAGGAGCGGCCAAGCAGGGCAATCGCGGTTTCCAGATCGCCTGGCTGGCGCAAATAGCGGCTGATCCAGCCACTGTCGGGCAGGATGTGGTGAGGCTCGGCCTGGCCGCTTGCCACCACTTCGTCGCGCACTTTGCTGGGGAAGGGAATGTCCACCAGCCAATCGCCGTGGATATGGCCGATCTCCCGACTGCCCAGGCGCAACTCCACGCCGCCGAAGCGGTGTGGATGTTGGGTGACACCTTCCCACGTCAACAACGTCTGGACAATTGTAGCTTGTGCGCCATCCATGCGCTCTCTCCATCCGGCCAAGCGCCAAAACAGATCAAAGAGGGGGCGAGCCAAGCGTAGAATGCGGCTCATTCGTCAGCGGGCAGGCGTAAAGAGAAAGGCGAGGAGGATGAGAAGCAGCGGAAAGACAACCGCGGTCAGCGCCAGCCAGCCCACATGAAAAGTTGGTGCCCAGCGTTCGGCCAGCCAGCCCGCCCAATCCAGCCGGTGGGCCAGCCGCTGCCACCAGACAGGCAGACGAATCACCCCGCGCGGCGTTGCTTGACCTTTGTTTCGTTGCTGCATATTCTTCGTGCCTTCGCGCGCTCTTTGCGCCTTCGTGCTCATCGTTCCGGAACCTGCAACTCCATCCCCACATCCAGCAAAATAGTGTTGCCCAGCAACTCAGCATTGGCTGCGTATAGCTCTTCCCAGCGGGAGCCATCGCCGTAGAGATAATAGGCGATTGTCCAGAGGGTGTCCCCATCCCCCACAGTGTAGACTTTGGGCAGACGCACCACCAGATCGATGGCGTCCACTGTGGCCACGCCGGGTATCTGCGCGGCCAGGGCCAACAGTTCCAGCCGGTGCGAAGTCAGCGCAACGACGCCGGAGAGGGTCAACCGCCCCTCCTGCAGAGTCGCTTTGATGGGCAAGAGCGCCAAATCAGCCCTTTCCGCCTGCACCAAAAAGGCGGCCAAATCGAAGCCGCTGGCCTCAGACGTTGCCACAGCCGCGGCCAGCGCCTCATTCACCGCCGCAATTGGCTGGGGATCGGCAGGGGCGCTGACAGTCTGGGTTTGCGGCGCAGCAGCCACAGGAACGGGCGGAGTAGCGGTGGGCAGGGGTGTGGGTGCAAGAGTCGGTACTGGGGTCGGTTCACTGGTGGCGGTAGCCGGTAGAGGGGTGGGCGAGTTTGTCGGCAAAACTGCGACCGCGCTGCTCTCCGCCGTTGTCGTTACTACTGCGGCAGTCGGTCGCGCCGTCAGCAGTGCCCATCCGCTGGTCAGAGGCTGGCGCAGGAGAAGAGCGGCAACCAGCAGCAGCAACAGCGGCCCTGCCGTCCGCCAGAAACGCTGCGCCGATAGCCGTCGTGGGCGCAGCGGCGCATCAAGCGCAGGCGAAATAGAATAGAATTCCGGGGAAAGCTGGCGCACAGCCTTGCCCACCTGGGCGGGCGGGCTGTACTCTTTCTGGGCCTGGCGCACGGCGCGCTGCTTCTGCTGGTGGGAACGCAGCAACCATTCACCTTCTGGCCGCAGGGGATCGTCCACGGGGATGGCGGCCACATGGCGGCGCATCCCGTCGTATTCTCCCTGTTTGCGGTGGATCAGCGCGGCCAGCAGGTGCAGTTCGGAGGCGTTGACCGCGGACAAGCCCTGGGCCAGAATCTCCAATGCCCGTTCGTCGTCCCCCGCCAGCGTCTCTTCGGCCGCCTGCCGGTAGCACTCGCGGGTATACTCCAGTGCGCGCAAATAGCTCTCCAACTCTGCGCCACATTCTGGACAGTTGGAGGCTTCGGCTGAAATGTAAATTGTCGAGCCGCAGTCGTGGCAGGTGAGGCGCATGAGTGGTTGCTGCCGCCGATAGAAAAGGCGTGTGGATTTTGAAACAACAATAGTCTATCACGCGCCGCATCCCCGCGCAAACAGAGATTGATTCAGCGAACCAGGCCCGATGTGATTCAGTTATTTAATCGCCGATCCGTCATGCTATACTGAAGCCAGCCGCGCATCTTCCCACGACCAGTACGCGCGCATCGAACAACACCCAATTGCCCCAAAGGAGCCGTTATGAGCCAGAGCCACCTCCCCAACTTTGACCTGACTGGGAAAGTTGCCATTGTTACCGGCGCGTCGCGGGGCATCGGCGAATCCATTGCACGTACATACGCGGCGGCAGGTGCAGCGGTTCTTCTGAGCAGCCGCAAGCAGGAGAGCCTGGACAACGTGGCAGCTGCCATTCGTGCTGGGGGCGGGCAGGCTCTGGCCCTGGCCGCGCACACGGGCGACAGCGACGCGGTAGAGGCTCTTGTGCAGAGGGCTGGCGATGAGTTCGGCGGGGTGGACATTCTGGTTAACAACGCGGCCACCAATCCCCACTTTGGGCCGATCCTGAGTGCGGAAGAGAGCCACTGGGCCAAAATTCTGGATGTGAATGTGGTGGGCTATTTCCGCATGGCAAAAGCCGCCGCCGCCGCCATGGCAAAGCGCGGTCGCGGCTCGATTGTCAATGTGGCATCGATCGCTGGCAAGCGACCCCAACCGGGCATGGGCGTCTACTGTGTGAGCAAAGCCGCGGTGCTGATGCTGACAGAGGTGCTGGCTGCGGAGTTGGCTGGGGCAAACATCCGGGTCAATGCCATTGCGCCCGGCTTTGTCAAAACGGCCTTTAGCAGCGCCATCTGGCAAAATCCCCAACTCTACGAAGCGGTGATGCGCATTGTGCCTCAACGCCGCATGGCCGAACCCGACGAATTGGCAGGCATTGCCCTCTACTTGGCCGCAGACGCCAGCAGCTTCACCACCGGCGCAACATTCCTGATTGACGGCGGCCAGTATGTGGACGCAGGGATGGGCTGATACGGAATGAATCGGGTATTGGATAGTGGTCATTGGATATTGGGTATTGGGGCGTACTTACCTAATACCCACTACTACTGGAGAATTCTGCCTGACCATTCGTGGTTGCCGGGCTTGCCCAGCAATTGACTGGGGAAATTCTTGAGGGGTTGACGACCGAGCAAATGCCGGCGATACCACTCTTCGGCTAATTGGTTAACCATCTGAAAGGAGCTTTTTTCGCGCAAGAGTCGCAACCGCCCTGGCACCAGTGACAGTTGATGGGTACAGCGTAGCCACCAACGGGCCTGGACATTGGCAGCCAAGATCGATTCGTCGCTCTCATTGACCAAGAGCAATGTAGGTGCCTGAATTTCGGACAAATGGTTCATTGACCTGTCTGGGTGGCCCTGCCAGGTAACGACTGCTCCGATCTCCCTGCCCAGAAAAGCGGCTGCACTCAGCGCAATACCCGCGTCTTGATACGCACCAAACAGACCGATCGGTATGGGGTTGGCGCTGGATTCGGAACGCAGCCAGTGGGTAGCAAGAATGAGTTGTTGGGTCAGGTGGAGCGCTACATCGGATTCCAGCGCGGACAAGGATGCCTGGGGCGGGCTGAGCTGCAATTGCATGGTAGCCAGACCCGTCCGGCCAAAAGAGTAGTGGGGCAAGGCAAAATGACGATAGTGGCGGCTGTAGCCGATAATCACCCATCCGCCTGGCGCGGCCGGCGCGCTCAAATGGGCTTGCAGTGTAATGTGACCGGCCGGGACTGTCGTTTCCAAAACTGTGTGTGGCGGTCTATCTGATTGTGTTGAGAAAATTGGCAGCATTATTTTTCTACTTTCTGTTTAAACGCCTTTATCAACTACCCAGCTATACGTCGTATGGAGATTCGCTTTATTCTACCCCTCAAAATCCCCGACTGGTGCTGTCAAAATGGTTACAGAAGTACCGTTTTGGCTGGTAAAGGGCGCTCTGTTCTACGGACGGCCTAGTACACCAGGGCGTAAGTCCCTGTGCGATTGAAGTGGTGCGTAGTGCGTCAACTGGTAGACGCACCACGCACTGCGCTTGAAACCGTCAAGTTATTTGTGCCGCGCTGTGCTAGTGTCTCGTCACACATCATTTGATAGGTAGGGGCGCTGCTTGCTGCGCCCGCAGTACACCGGGCGC
>CAMDEX010000334.1 GCA_945897075.1 Litorilinea aerophila | reverse complement strand
GGTAATCCGCCCGTTGGCGGATTACCAATCCGCCCTACGCACTATCGCCACGCCTTCAGCTTCACCAGCACACCCCTGCGCCGCAGAATCTCCACCTGCCAACCTGACTCTTTCAATACCTCCACTGTCGGGCGATCCAGATGGCAGTTGTGGGCGATGCGCTGCCAGCCGGGTGTGACGAACGTCGCCAGCCGGGCCAGCGCCGGCATCTGGGGACGCACGTGTTCCAGCATCCAGAGTACGCCGCCAGGACGCAGCACGCGGCCAATCTCCCCCAACGCCTGCCGCGGATCCGTCACAGAACAGAAGACGAGACTGCTCACCACCGCGTCAAAGCTGGCGTCGGCGTAGGGCAAACTCTCGGCGGGGGCCACATCCACCCGCACGGGAATCCCCAAGCGCTGCGCCGCTGCTTGCCCGGCGCGATGGGCTTCGGCGGCCCGGTCGGCGTCCGGCTCGATGGCAGACACAGACGCGGCCGCCCGGTAGTAGGGCAGATTGGCCCCTGTGCCCACGCCGATCTCCAACACATCCCCGCTCAACCCGTCCACCAGCCGGGAACGCCAGCTCCCCGTCCACCCCAAAAGTCCGCTGATCATTTCTTCTCCTTCGCCATATACCGTCTACACCCGACAGATGGGCAGACGTCGTTGCGCTGAATGCGAAATTTTCGTACCCTGCCCATCTGTCAGGTGTTGCTCGGCAAAAGGGTAATCAACGAAAGGTGGGGCGGCGCGCCAAAGCGCAGGGGGATACCCTCACCCAATCCTCGGCTGATATAAATTTGGGTGTCGCCCACACAGATAAAACCCGACGCTTCGGCGCGGCTGAGCAGTTCTGATTGGGTGTGGGCCGCGCCCAAAAAAGGCAGAACGATCTGACCGCCGTGGGTGTGGCCGGCCAGGACCAGATCGGCCCGATGGGCCGCGCGGGCTTGCAGAATGTCGGGATTGTGGGAGAGCAGAAGCAGCGGCGCGCCGTCGTCGATCCCGGCAAAGGCCGCGGCCAGATCGGGCTGGCCCTCCTGCAAATCGTCCACCCCGGCCAGAAAGAAATCAATCTGATCCCCGATCAGCCGCACAGAGCGATTGTGGAGCATCTGCACACCGCGCCGCTCCAATTCATAGCACAGACGGGGCACGTCGTTGGTGCCGGTCGGTTCGCCGTCTATGCGGTTGTGCAGCAGATGCAGGGCAAAGCGCAGATAGCGGCGGGCGCGCTCGCGGCGGGAGCGCAGACGGGCGGGGGGCATTCTCTCACCCAAACGGCTCTCTTTGGCGACAAAAGTGCGCCAGGTGTAGCCGACGGCTTTGGACATATTGTAGACCGCGTAGTCGTGGTTGCCCAGCACCCCAAATGCGCCGAGACGGGGAACGGGCAGCGCATCGAGCAGGGCCAGCACATTGTCCAGCCCGGCGTCGTAGTGCAGAAAGTCGCCGGTGTGGATGAGCAGATCGTACTCCAAGCCGGCCACGGCCTGCCGCACCTGTTCCAATTTGTGCCCTTCGCGTGGCTCGGCCCCCCGAAAGTGAAAGTCGGAGATGTGCAGCAGACGCAGACCGGCCGCGGGCAGACGCCCGCGGCTGTTGGGCAGATGCAGCGTTAGCTGATCCAGCCGCACATCGAAGGGTTCACGCCAATAGGCATAGCCCGCCAGCGCAGCGCCCAGCCCCGCGCCCAGCCCGGCCAGCGCCCCCACCCCAAGCCACAGAGATCGATTCCCGTTTACCATTCACAATTCCCCATTCACAATTCACAATCCCCCATTCCGCACTCCCCATTCAAATGATCCTACCCCACCCCATTCTACCCACCAAATCCGATTCACCTGCCACACCTACAAAGCACAATACCCAATATCGTCAATCCTTATGTTATAATCTTCACCAATTGTTTGCACTGCGCTGCCCTGTTTTTGCCAAGTCACCACCAAAGGACGCACCTGATGTCATCCACTATCCCGGCGTTGGACACCCCGACGCTCGACCCCGCCTTTGCAGAACGTGCCCTCAACACCATCCGTATGCTGGCCGTAGACGCGGTGGAAGCGGCCAACTCCGGCCATGCCGGTCTGCCGATGGGTATGGCCGCCGCCACCTCCGCCCTGTGGACGCGGCATATGCGTTTCAACCCGGCCAATCCGGGCTGGCACAACCGCGACCGCTTCGTCCTCAGCGCCGGTCACGGCTCGATGCTGCTTTATGCGCTGCTGCATTTGACCGGCTACGACCTGCCCCTGGACGAACTCAAGAATTTTCGTCAGTGGGGCAGCCGCACCCCCGGCCACCCCGAACGCGGCCACACCCCCGGCGTGGAGACGACGACCGGGCCGCTGGGCCAGGGCTTTGCCAACGGCGTGGGGATGGCGATTGCCGAACGCTGGCTGGCCGCGCGCTACAACCGCCCCGGCTTTGCTGTTGTGGATCACCACACCTACGCCGTAGTCAGCGACGGCGACCTGATGGAGGGCGTGGCGCAGGAAGCGGCCAGTCTGGCTGGCCATCTGCGTCTGGGCAAGCTCATCTATCTTTACGACGACAACGAAGTTACCATTGACGGCTATACGAAGTTGGCTTTTACCGAAGACCAGTACAAACGTTTCGATGCCTACGGCTGGCACGTACAGAAGATTGACGGGATGGACGGCGCAGCGGTCTCGGCGGCCATTAGCGCGGCCCAGGCCGACCCCCGGCCCAGTCTGATCGGCTGCCAGACGGTCATCGGCTACGGCAATCCCCAGTTGCAGGGCAAGCCGAAGGCCCATTCCGACGCGTTTGGCGCGGCCGGTGTGGAAGCCACCAAACGCAATTTGGGTTGGCCGTTGCAGCCGACCTTCTTTGTCCCGGAGGATGTACAGGCATTCTACCGCCAGGCTGTGGAACGCGGCGCGGCCCAGGAAGCCGAATACAACCAGCTTTTCGACGCCTACAGCCAGGCACACCCGGAACTGGCCGCCGAACTCTGCCACCTCCTGGCCGGCGATCTGCCAGAGCAGTGGGGTACATCCATCCCCAATTTTGATCCCGCAACAGCCCAGGCCACGCGCAACGCCAGCGGTGTTGTGCTGAATGCGCTGGCGCAGGTCATCCCCCACCTCATCGGCGGCAGCGCAGACCTGGCCCCCAGCAACAAGACCGTCATCAGCGGCAGCGGCTTCATCAGCCCCGACGATTTCACGGGGCGCAACTTCCATTTTGGCGTGCGCGAACACGGGATGGGCGGCATCCTTAACGGCATGGCGCTGCACGGCGGCGTGATCCCCTACGGCGGCACATTTCTCGTCTTCAGCGATTATATGCGCGCCAGCATCCGCCTGGCCGCATTGATGGGCATCCGCGTCATTTACGTCTTTACCCACGACAGCGTGGGTGTGGGTGAGGATGGCCCCACCCACCAGCCGGTGGAGCAGGTGGCCGCGCTGCGCGCCATCCCCAATCTCACTGTTCTGCGCCCGGCTGACGCCAACGAAACCGCCGCGGCCTGGCGACTTGCCATCGGCAACAGCAGTGGCCCTACTGCGCTGATTCTCACCCGGCAGAATCTCGCCACTGTGGATCGCAGCGCGGCTGGTGTGGGCGCGGTCAGCGGGACAGAGCGGGGCGGCTACGTTCTCTGGGCCAACGGCGACGACCCCGCAGTTGTGCTGATGGGCAGCGGCAGCGAAGTCGAGATCGCCCTGGCCGCGGGGCAGCAGTTGGCAGCCGAGGGGCGCAGCGTGCGCGTCGTCAGTCTGCCCAGTTGGGAGCTTTTTGCGGCCCAGGATGCGGCCTACCGGCAAAGCGTCTTGCCCGCCGCCACGCCCAAAGTCGCCATCGAAGCGGGCATTACGCTGGGCTGGGAGCGCTGGGTGGGCAACGATCCCGCGCTGGGCGCGGTCATCGGTATTGACCATTTTGGGGCCAGCGCACCCTACAAACGGGTCTACGCAGAATTTGGCCTTACCGCGATAGCTGTGGCGGCGAAGGCGCTGGAACTAATGAAGGGATGACAAGAAGAAGGGAGGAAGGGAAGAAGGGAGGAGTCTTCCCTTCCTCCCTTCCTCCCTTCCTCCCCACCGAATCACTTTTGGGCAATGATCTACTTATTCCTCGACGCCGACGATTATCTGCTCAGCCGCCGTTTGGCCGCGCTCAAAGCGGCGATGGGCGACCCGGAGATGGCCGACCTGAATGTGAGCGAACTGGCGGGCAGCCGTACCGACGCGGCCGACATTCTCTACCACGCGGGGACGATGCCCTTTCTGGCCGAGCGCCGCCTGGTGATCGTGCGCGACTACCTGGGCCAGCTCGACAAACGCATGGCCGCCAGCAAAACCAGCGACAGCGCCGCGCACACGGAAGCCACCCGCCTCTTTGCCGATCTGACCGATCTGCCAGCCACAAACGATCTGGTCTTTGTGGACAGCGGCGTGGACAAGCGGCGGCAGTTGTGGAAGGGCTTTGGCGGCGAAAAGGGGGCAACACCCGGTCTGGCCGAACTCATTTCCTCCAAACGGGTTGTGTTGGAAGAATTGGGGACGCCGGATGTCAAGCAGTTGAACGGTTGGATCGCGCGCGCGGCCAAAGACGCGGCGATTGCCATTGACGGACAGGCCGTGCAACTGCTCGCCAACTTTGTGGGGCCGAATCTGCGCCAGCTCACCAACGAGCTGGACAAGCTGGCTGCCTATGCGGATGGCCGTTCCATCAGCGCGGCGGATGTCAAGTTGCTGGTCAGCGACAGCAGTGAGGGGCTGATCTGGGATTTGACCGACGCGCTCAGCCAGCGCGATGGGCGCAAAGCCATGCGTTCGCTGCACGACCTGCGTCGGGGGGAGGCCAATCCCTTTTATTTACTGACGATGATGGCGCGCCAATACCGCATTTTGATCAAAGTCAAGGATGCGCTGAGCCGGGGCAGCAATGATGAAAATGAGATTGCCCGCGAGGTGAAGGAAAGTCCCTATCCGGTGAAGAAGGCGATGCAGCAGTGTCGCGGCTACCGGATGGACGAGTTGGAGGCGGTGTTGGAGCGTTTTCTGCAGGCGGACTTTGCGATGAAGACGGGCGCGGATGCCGAAACGGAGATCGAAGTGCTGGTGGCAGAGTTGACCCAGCCGCGGGCAAGATAGTAGTTGTCAGTGAACAGTAATCAGTTTTTCCTTGCGCCGTCGGGCGCAAAGTGGCGAAAAGCGGAACGCAGATTACGCAGAAAAAACAGATTACGCAGATTTTGTCCGTGCGAATCTGTGCCATCCGTGTCAATCCGTCTCCTTTTTTGCGGTACGTAGGGGCGCTGCTTGCTGCGCCCGTCTGGT
>CAMDEX010000333.1 GCA_945897075.1 Litorilinea aerophila | reverse complement strand
AGCAAGCAAGCGCCCCTACACATATATCTGAGCAGTATCCAGGATTCTATCCAGGACGGTAGTAATCTGGGGATCGAGTTCTTGCTTACGAACATATGCGGAAAGTATATGATAGTCAGTCTTTCGCAGCAGATTTGGCAATTGAAGATGCTGGAAAAAGTTTTCAAACAGTGGATCAAGAAAGTCATCAGTGACTTTCAAGTCACTGCCCCACGGATTTGGACGTCGCGCAATTTTCAGTGCGTCCTCTAACCTACGAATCTCCTCATCCATGACCGCACTCCATCCGGATCCATACAAAGGGCCTTCCGACTTTGCCCCCTCGCTTTCTGCCCAACTCAGTAATACATCACGCGTACACAGGTAATTTTCGATTTCACGGCGTTCCCACATTATTTGCTCTAAATCCCCTGAACCGTGCAATGAGTCTTGGCGATCCAAAATAGCAATTCCACGCAGATCGGGTTTTGCCTCGCGCAGACCAAAGAAATGGCTGCGCGCTTTGGCCGGTTGGTTGTAGATGTAATGCACAAAGGGACGTTCCAAAATCGTCACTGCCGGATGATCCAAAATCAACGCAAATTGCCGCAAGATGGCTAAATCGGTAGACCCCTCCAGATACAAGACCCAGCCAACCTGTTCTGCCTGGTAGTATTGATCGAAGCCTATTTCCTTAAGCGCTTTTAGAACTTGACTCCCGCGGTCGTCAATGCGATGAGGTTTGCCAACAAAAGCGACAACAACATCCCTTTCGGCGGCTTCGTTGAGAATTACTTCGGAATGACTGGCAATAATTATCTGACTGTTTTGGGCTTGGGATGCTTGTGACAATACCTGGTATATCTGTCGCTGGCGCAAGATCTCCAAATGCGCGTCCGGTTCATCCATAAGTATGACCGAATTTTGATTGACATGCATTTGCGCCAGAATCAAAAGAACTTGTTGAAGCCCTCTACCGGACGAGGACAAATCCAGTTTGATGCCACTTTCATTTTGATAGGTCATTTCGATCTCCCCGCGTTCTGCGATATAGCTCGGGGGATTGAGGGCGATACCAAATTGGGATTTCACAACCTCAACGATATTTTGCCACCAGCCAGTAGTCTCATTGCTGCCGTATACCTGATAGCACAGATTACGCAGCACCTCGGCGGTTCTGCCTTCACCGATTCGAACGTTAATAGCGCCTGTATCCACGCGTGTTTCATTTGCCGCCAAGCCTGACATCGGCGGCAAATAGGCGATATTCATCATGCCAGCTTCCGGTGGAATCGGCATTCGTTCGCTTCCATCCGGTGTAAGCCGCAGAGGCCGACAATAGAAGGACTCTTCATTGGCGTAATCAAATTCCAAGCCACAAGTCCAGGATTGATTTGCGGTCACGCCATCTACAACGATTTCGATAAGTACATTTTTAGTTCCTGGTTTGTTCTCAATCCTGGTAGCATCCCGTACATGCAAATCTCGCCAAAGCAGATTGGCCGACGGAACGGGTACCGACACCAAATCACGACGATTGAGTGTTACGCCAGGCCGCTTCTCAGGTGTTGTACGTCCACTTCGTTTTTCATTCCAGCGACGAAGCCCTGCATCCCACAAGGCAAGTGCTTGCAGTGCTGTCGTTTTTCCGGAATTGTTAGGGCCAATGAAAACCACTGGATTCCCTAATTCGATTTCCACTTCCTTAAATTGTTTGAAATTGCGTATCTTTAGTTGAGTGAACATGTTCGCTTGCCTCCGAACTACGCCATCACCTCAGCATCCCAGCATCTTCTGTAGCGCCGGCTCCGCCCCAAACGCACGCTCATAACGCGCCACAAAATCCGCCACTGTAAAGCGGTGATTGGTCGTGCCTACCTGTTCCAAGACATACGTGCTGCACAGCGCGCCGACGCGCCCGCAAACTTCCAGGGGCAGCCCGGCGCTGAGGGCCGCAAAGAAGCCGCCCCGGTAGGCGTCGCCCGCACCCGTCGGCTCGGCGATGTGGCTGGGCGGCGCGACGGGGATGCGCGTCTCGCTGTCGCCCCGGTAGATGACGCTGCCCTTCTCGCCTTCGGTGACGATCAGCGTATCCACTTCGGCACGGAGACGGGCCAGCTCCCAGCCGGTCTTCTCCTGAATCACGGCCAACTCGTAGTCGTTGACCATCAGATAGGCCGCGCCGGGGATGCTGCCGCGCAGATCTTCGCCGCTGAGCCGCGCCGTCTGCTGGCTGGGGTCATAGGCAAAGGGAATGCCGAGGGCGCGGCACTCCTGGGCGTAGTTGAGCATCGCCGCCGGGTCGTTGGGGCTGATGATCACCAGTTCCGCGTCGGTCAGTCCCCGGCTGACCAGCGAGACATTTTTGGAATCGGCCATGGCGCCGGTGTAGAAGCTGGCGATCTGGTTCTGCTCCACGTCCGTATTGACAAAGAAGCTGGCCGTGAACTTCTCCGGGATGACCACAATCTGGTCGGTGCGGATGCCGTTCTCCTCCAGCCAGCGCCGGTAGTCGCCGAAATCCTGGCCGACGGTGCCCAGGATAATCGGGTCGCCGCCCAGCAGTTTCATCGAATAGGCGATGTTGGGCGCCACCCCGCCCCGATGCCGCGTCATCTCGTCCACCAGAAAGCTGACGCTGATGCGCGCCAGCTTGTCCGGCACAATCTGGTCGGTGAACTTGCCCGGAAAGCTCATCAGATAGTCATAGGCAATCGAACCGGTCACAACAATAGACATAGACACCTCGAAGATGATAGGGACGCAGATGAACGCAGAAACAGCGGATTTTCGCAGATTTTTTTATCCGCGTGTATCAGCCCAATCCGTGTCATCCGCGTTCCAATAGTTGCGCGTCCAATCGGGTTTCGCTGACAGCGCCGCGGCCGTCGGGTTCGATGTGGTAAGCTGTAGCGTTGGGCCGCGAAGCCACCACCCGTTGCAGCCGCTCACCGCTGAAATGGAGCGCCGCGCCGTCGTCCACGCCGTAGCCAGGCCGCATTCTCCCCTCGCCCACCAGCCGGTGATAGGTGGGCCGCCGCTTGGCCTCCCCGTCGAAGTGGGGTGAACAACTCATCGGGAGAAAACCCAGACAGGCTAGGCTGGTGTAGTCACCAGGGATCGAATCGGTCAGCCCTTCGGCAAACCAGCAGATCGCCCCCGCGCTGATCCCGGCCAGCACAATTCCCTGTCCCCACGCCTGGCGCAGAATCCTGTCCATCCCCCATTCGCGCCAAAGGGCCAGCATAGATTTTGTATTGCCGCCGCCCACATAAATCGCATCCTGCCCCAACAGAAAACCGGCCACGTCCGCGGTATGGGGTGTGAAGAGCGACAGATGGGACGGGTGCGCGTTCAACTCCGTAAAGGCCCGATAGAAGTTGGTGATGTACGTGTAACTCTCCCCGCTCGCCTGGGCCAGAAAGCAGACCCGCGGCCGCGCCTTGCCCGTCGCCTGGCAAACGTAGCGATCCAGCGCCGGGTTGTCCGGCTCCATGGAAAAACCGCCGCCGCCCATTGCGATGATTTGGGGGAAAGATGCCATCTTCTGCTCCTCTTTACACCTGCTCCGGTGTAATCCAACGCACAATCCCATCCGGCGACTCGTGGACCAGCAGCCTGTCCAGCAGCGTGGCCGGGTCGCGCTCTGCCACCAGCAGCGCCCGGTATTGGGGTCGCACAAAGCCCTGGACAATCGAATGTTCGATCAGCGCCAGCAGCGGATCGTAGAAACCGGCGATGTTGAGCAGGCCAATCGGCTTGCGGTGAATCCCCAACTGCGTCCAGGTGATCGTCTCGAACAACTCCTCCAGCGTGCCAAAGCCGCCGGGCAGGGCGATAAACGCATCGGACAGTTCGGCCATACGCGCCTTGCGCGTGTGCATAGAATCCACAATCTCCAGCACGCCGATAGGCGGGCCAGAGATTTCCTTCGGCGTCAGCGCGGCGGGGATAATCCCATGAACGTTGCCGCCGCCTGCCGCCGCGCCGCGCGCCACCGCACCCATCAGCCCGACGCTGCCCCCGCCGTAGACCAGCCCATAGCCACGCCGGGCAATCTCCCCGCCCAGGGCAGATGCACCCGCCAGATATTCCCCGTTGATGCCATCGCTGGCCGCGCAGTAAACGCAAATACGTGAAAAAGAGTTCATAGACATTCGTGAGATTGGGAGATTGGGAGATTGGGAGATTGGGAGATTGGCCGACACGCCAATCTCTAATCTCTTAATCTCCCAATCTCACTTCCCCCTCGCTTTCCGATTTTCCTCGATTCGCTGCGCCGCCTTCCCTACTGCCACGGCCAAACTCTGCGTGAAGGGCGGGTAGCAGATACCTTCCTCTGTGACGATTGCCGTCAAATAGCGGTGGGGGGTCACATCGAAGGCCGGGTTGTAGACGGGCACGCCGACGGGAGCGATCAGCCGTTCGCCGATCTCCGTCACCTCTTCCGCGCCGCGCTCCTCAATCGGGATCAGGTCGCCGTGGGCCAGGTTCAGGTCCACCGTACTGGTCGGGGCTACACAGTAAACGGGAATGCCGTTCTCCTTTGCCACCACCGCCAATTTATAGGAGCCGATTTTGTTGGCGGCGTCGCCGTTGGCCGCCACGCGGTCTGCGCCATAGATGACCACATCCACCTTGCCCGTGCGCATCAGATGGCCGGCCGCGTTGTCGGCGATCAGGTGCATCGGGATGCCTGCCCGCATCAGCTCCCAGGCAGTCAGGCGTGCGCCCTGCAAGCGCGGCCGCGTCTCGTCCACCCAGACGTGAATCTGTTTGCCCTGTTCCTGGCAGGCGAAGACGACGCCCAACGCCGTGCCGAAATCCACCGCGGCCAGCGCGCCGGTGTTGCAGTGATGGAGCAGGTTGGAGCCGTCCGGGATGACCGCCGCGCCGTGGAAACCCATGCGCCGGTTGATGGCAACGTCCTCGTCGGCCAGGGCCTGAGCCTCGGCCAGCAGCGCCGAGCGGATGTCGTCCAGATTGGGCAGGACGGTAAACTCGGCCAGTTCCAGCAAACGACGAGTACCCCAACTCAGGTTGACGGCGGTGGGGCGGGCTGCGTCCAGCGTCGCTTTGGCCGCGGCCAGATCGGCCAGAAGGCTGTCGCGATCTGTAGCCGGGCTGTTTTGCGCGGCCAGGGCCATGCCAAACGCGCCGGTCGCGCCGATGGCGGGCGCGCCGCGCACATACATTTCACGGATGCTGCGGGCGACCCCGGCCACGCTGTCAAAGGCGGCGATGACAAAATCGCCGGGCAGCAGCCGCTGGTCGATCATTTTGACTTTGCCGTCTTCCCAAAAGACAGTACGCATAAACCCCTCCGTAGGT
>CAMDEX010000332.1 GCA_945897075.1 Litorilinea aerophila | reverse complement strand
TCTCTTGCTGTTTTCGGGTCCATGAGGGTCATCTCCTTTTCTTCAAACAAATTCCTATCCTCTCCCCCTCTACATTCCTATTCATACTTTATCACAAAACCGCAGCTCTTTCATCCCCTTCCATACTTATGGGTAATCACCACATCCGTCAATTTTCCTATACCCTTTCCATTGTCAAAACCAGACATTTACGCTAAACTAGAGACAGCCGTTTTCCCAGCGGCGCTCTGCATTCTATTCACATAAGGAGTTTTTCAATGGTGAAAAACAGTAAAACAAGCAAAGTTGTCACCCCGCCCAGCACGGCATCTCCCATGCCCAACGGTTCTGACCTCTCTGGCAACAGCCAAAGCAGTCAGGAATCCGATCCCCATCTCCCCACCGGCGCGGAGCCAGCCCGCCTCTCCTCTGCCAGCAACAGCCGCCGCGAAACATCCGTCCCCAGCGTCAGCGCCTATGCCGTAGCCCAGGCCCAATTGGACCGGGTAGCCGAAGCGATGAAGCTGGAGCAAGATATGGTGGAGCTGCTCCGGGTGCCCCAACGGGAACTGATCGTCCACTTTCCGGTGGTGATGGACGACAAGAGTATCCGCATGTTCACCGGCTTTCGCGTCCAACACAACACAACCCTCGGCCCCACCAAAGGCGGTATCCGCTACCACCCGGATGTGACGCTGGACGAGTGTCGCGCCCTGGCCATGTGGATGTCGTGGAAGTGCGCTCTGATGAACCTGCCTTTTGGCGGGGCCAAGGGTGGCGTAATCGTGGATCCAAAACTGCTTTCCCAGGACGAACTGCGCGGTCTCACCCGCCGCTACACATCCGAGATCAGCTCCTTTATCGGCCCCGAAAAGGATATCCCCGCGCCCGATGTGGGCACAAATGCCCAGATTATGGCCTGGATGATGGACACCTATTCCATGCACAAGGGCTATTCTGTGCCGGCTGTCACCACCGGCAAACCCATCGCCATCGGCGGCTCGGTCGGCCGCGAGTACGCCACCGGTCTGGGCGTCACCTATACCACACGGGCGCTGCTCAAACGCACACTGGGGCAGAACATCGAGGATATCACTGTCGCTGTGCAGGGCTTTGGCAATGTGGGCAGTTGGACAGCGCGCACAATGCACGAACGGGGTGCGACGGTTGTGGCGGTCAGCGATGTGATGGGCGGCATCTACAGCCCCAAAGGTTTCGATCCCCGCCATCTAAAAGCCTTTGCCGCGGAGAACGGCACAGTTGTGGGCTATCCCGGCTCCGACACGCTGACCAACGAAGAGCTGTTGGAGCTGCCGGTGGATGTACTGGTGCCAGCGGCAATGGAAGGGCAGATCAGCGCAGGCAATGCGGACAAAATCCAGGCGCGGGTGATTGCGGAGGGTGCCAACGGGCCGACTTCACCGGAAGCAGACCTGATTCTGAACGACAAAGGCGTGATGGTCATCCCCGACATTTTGTGCAATGCGGGCGGTGTGGTCGTCAGCTACTTTGAATGGGTGCAGGATTTGCAGGCTTTCTTCTGGGACGAGAGCGAAATTCGCCGCCAGATGGAGCGCAAACTGTTGATGAACCTGGACGAGGTGATGGGCGTGACTGTGCGCACGGGCGTAGACCTGCGCACCGCGGCCTACACCATCGCCATCCAGCGCATTGTGGATGCGCTCAAACTGCGCGGGATTTATCCGTAGCCCGCAACGCCTGAACCACAAAGGCACAAAGGCACGAAGAACAGCAAGAGAGATTTGATTTCCCCTTTGTGCCTTTGTGGTTAAATTCCAACGCGGGTGGCAACGGTTTTTGTTGGTCATTGCAACCTTCGCCGGGCGGTTGCGTAGAGTGTGACAGCGGGGCTGCGGCCCTGCCCGGTACTTCACCATTGCGCCCCGCTGGGGCAGAAAGAGACAATACGCATGTCCACACTTGGCAATCTCATCTGGCTCATCTTCGGCGGGCTGATCGCGGCCCTGGGTTATATTATCGCCGGCCTGCTGCTCTGCCTGACAATCGTCGGCATTCCCTTCGGGATGCAATCGGTCAAAATCGGCGTTGCCACGCTCACACCCTTTGGCAAGGAAGTCGTCGAGACGAAAAACGCCAACAGCGCCCTGCGCGTGATCTTCAATCTCATCTGGCTGGTCCTCTTCGGCTGGGAGATCGCCCTGGCCCACCTGATCTCGGCCGTCGTACTTTTCATCACAATCATCGGCATCCCCTTTGGCAAACAACACATCAAACTGATCCCCCTCGCCCTTTTCCCCTTCGGGCGGGAATTGCGGTAGGTGGTGAGTGGGGATCGGCTACAGGGTAGTGTCGCGTGATACTTTAATTCTTTGCGATCGCCTCTACACAAGCTGTGTCCCCGACGATGACAACCCCTGCCCTTTCTACGAGCGCACCGGGTTTGTCTACACCGGCGAAGAAGACGACGGGGAATTGGTCATGCGCCTGGCGTTGTGAGCAAACACAGCAAACACAGAAAGAACCAATGACAACAGATACAATGCAGCCCCCCCGCGTACTCGTCACCGGCGCCACTGGCTACATCGGCGGGCGGCTGATTCCGCGCCTGCTGGAGATGGGCTACCGGGTGCGCTGTCTGGTGCGCGATCCCATTCGCCTGCAGGGGCGGCCCTGGCAGAACGCGGTGGAGATCGTCACCGGGGATATGCTGCAACCGGAGACGCTCCTCCCGGCTTTGCAGGGAAGCGCAGCCGCCTACTATCTGGTTCACAGTCTGGCCGGTGGCTCCGATTTCCACGAACGGGACGTAATGGCCGCCACCAATTTTGCGGCGGCTGCCGAGAAAGCAGGCGTCCAGCGCATCATCTATCTGGGCGGTCTGGCCGAATCCACCCCCAATCTTTCGGAACATCTGCGCTCGCGCCAGCAGAGCGGCGATGCCCTGCGCACCAGCCGCGTGCCTGTCACCGAATTCCGCGCCGGTGTAATCGTCGGCTCTGGCAGCCTCTCCTTCGAGATGATCCGCTATCTGACCGAGCGGGTGCCGGTGATGATCTGCCCGCGCTGGGTCTATACCCGCACCCAGCCGATTGGCATTCGGGAGGTGCTGGACTATCTGGCTGCGGCCCTGGACGTGCCCGAAAGCAGCGGGCGCATCATCGAAATCGGCGGCGCAGAAATCGTCACCTACGGCGAAATGATGCTGATCTACGCCGAGGTGCGCGGTCTGAAACGCTGGATGATTCAGGTGCCTGTCCTCACCCCCCGCCTCTCCTCCTATTGGGTCAATCTGGTCACACCCATCCCCGCGGCCATCGCCCGCCCGCTGATCGAAGGGCTGCGCAATGAAAATGTCGTACACGACCCCAGCGCCCAGACACTCTTCCCCCACATCCAGCCCGTAGGCTACCGCACAGCAGTGGAGCGGGCGCTGACCCGCCTGAACGCGGGCCATCTGGAGAGCGTCTGGAGCGACGCCCTGAGCACCAGCCAGGGCAATGTGCCGCCGGTGACATTGACCGTCCACGAGGGAATGGTGCTGGAACGCCGCCAGCGGGTGGTCGCCGCGTCCCCAGCGCAACTCTATACAATCTTCACCGGCATCGGCGGCAAGCGCGGCTGGTTCGCCTTCAACTGGGCCTGGGAGATTCGGGGGCTGGCCGACAAACTGATCGGCGGCGTGGGTCTGCGCCGGGGTCGCCGGGACGCAGATGATCTGCGCGTGGGGGATGCGCTCGACTTTTGGCGGGTAGAGGCGGTGGAGCCGGGCCATCTGCTGCGTCTGCGCGCCGAGATGAAAGTGCCGGGCAAAGCCTGGCTGCAATTCCAGGCCGCGCCCCGCGACGACGGCCAGACACTGCTGACCCAGACCGCCTTCTTTGCGCCCAAAGGTCTCTTTGGCTGGCTCTACTGGTACGCGCTCTACCCCTTGCACGGCTTCATTTTCAGCGGGCTTATAGACCAGATTGCAGCGCGGGCGCTGGCTTTGGCGGAGGAAGGGCGCTAAACACAGCGCCCCTTTGCGTTCGACAGTTGATTGCCCCCCGCAAACTCTGCTATACTGCTCTCAGGCAACGGACCGCATCGGGTCCGTTGTCGCCAGTCGGTGGCATATCCCGGTACAGTGGACGCACCATTACCCGTTTGCTTAAGATGGCAGCCTGATGCTAAAGAGTTATTTACAGCAGCTCTACGATGCCGACAAACCCCTGCCGGAGAGATACCGCTTTCTCATCTTCGAGGAGAAGCGGGAGATAGAGTTGGTCTGCAACCCCGCCTGGATGGAGTAGAATGGATGCTGACGTTCACTTTTGCGGGCGATTAAAAGCAACCTGCCCCGCTAGCCTTGTCCTTCCACAGAGAAGGGGGCAGGTCGCCACAATCGGCGACTTTTCGCGGAGCAGGGTGAGCCTTTCGGGCTTTTACATCATAACTATAAGGCGCTTGCGGCTGAAAGTCAACTTTTTCGGTTTCTTACTGACTCTGGGGCGGGTTGGGTTCTTCCGGCAGCGACGCTCCCAGGTTGTTCTGGGATTATGGGCCGGAAGAACCCAACTTACGGCAAATCAACAGGAGAATGGCGGATCACGCCCGCAAAATTGGTCTATTTTTATGGTATACTATGACTCCACTGCAAAAAGGCTAAAAACCGAGTTTTTGAGACCGGCTCACTCCTGAATCACGGCGATTTCTGCAAAAAACTCGGTTTTTTCACTGGACTCATACTATGGACAAGAAATTCGATTGGAACGAGAACAAAGCCAGGATCAACCTGTCAAGACACAGAATTTCATTCACCGAAGCCCAAACTGTCTTTGACGATCCATTCTATGTTGATTTCTATGATCCTGATCATTCCGATGACGAGGAACGATTACTCATCGTCGGCCAATCACAACAGGGCCGATTGTTGGTTGTCTCCTATACAGGATTGGCGATCAAATAACTTCGGCAACCTTCCGGGAAGCGGCCACAGAATCAGGGGCGTAGGGAGGTGGTTGTGGCCGCTTCCCGGAAGGTAGATCATCAACTTATTTGATCGCCGATCCACAGAGCGCAGAGGCAAAATCCGTTTGATCAGCGCAAGAGAAGCGACACCCAGGGAAAAAAGTGACTATGAGGAAGGTTGATATGGACAACGAGATGACCGACGAACTGCGATCAGAGTATGATCTCAAGAGCCTGCGCGTCAGAAAAATGGGCGCACAGCGGACAAGTTTCAGAGGGTTTGTCCAATTGGCCCCCGATGTAATCGAAGTCTTCCCCAATGCCGAAGCGGTGAATGAAGCGCTGCGCTTTCTGATCCGAATGGCCCGCGAGAATAAGACCGCGCCCCAGTTTGGTCTGTAATCTGCTACGACTCCTGGAATCAGGACGCACAGGATGGGTGGGCAGCGCACAGCGGTTGTACCCGGCCCACA
>CAMDEX010000331.1 GCA_945897075.1 Litorilinea aerophila | reverse complement strand
GTATTGCGTAGGCAAGTGATGATCAGGGGAAATTCAGTATTGGCTCGTAGATAATGAAACATGAAACGTGAGAGTACCGACCTTTCTCACGTTTCACGCTTCATCACTTGCAGTCCAACGTGGAAAGAACCGTTATCGCCACTACCTACTCCGTACCACAAAAAGATCGACGTCATAAGCGTTAGTTGTTCGGCCAGACCCGTGAAACGTGAAACGTGAGAGTACGTCACGTAAACTCACGTTTCACGTTTCACGTTTCGGCTGCCAACTTTGGCTTGTGGCTTCGCCACCTTATGCAATACGAAATACGCAATACGCATTCCCACGAAACAACACAGACGATTCAATCTATTTTCCCTACGGAGGAATTCCAATGAGCTCAACTTTCATGACCTCCCCGTCACTGCTCTTTACCAGCGAGTCGGTGACGGAAGGCCACCCGGATAAGATGTGCGACCAGATCAGCGATGCTGTGCTGGACGCGATTTTTGCGCAGGACCCCAACGCCCGCGTCGCCTGCGAGACGGCTGTCAAGACCGGTTTTGTGATGCTGCTGGGCGAGATTACCACCACCGCCTTTGTCAATATGGATGATCTGGTGCGCCAGGTAGTCAAAGAGATCGGCTTCGACGCCAGCGAGAAAGGCTTCGACGGCAACACCTGCGGCGTGCAGGTGGCTGTGGCCTCCCAAAGCCCAGATATTGCGATGGGTGTGGACCGCGCCGCCGAGTACAAAGAGGGCAGTATGGATGTGGAAGACGACGAGATCGAGGCCGTGGGCGCCGGTGATCAGGGGATGATGTTCGGTTTCGCTTGCAACGAAACCAAAACGCTGATGCCGATGCCCATCTTCCTGGCCCACAAACTGGCCCGCCGCCTCAGCGAAGTGCGCAAGCAGGGCATTCTGCCCTGGCTGCGCCCGGACGGTAAATCCCAAGTCACCATCGAATATGCCTACGGCAAGCCCAAGCGGGTGCATACCGTCCTTATCAGCACCCAGCACGCGCCGGAGATCAGCCAGGCCGAGATTCGCCGCGAGATCATTGAAAAGGTGATCGATCCTGTACTGCCCGCGGGGATGGTGGACAAGGATCTGCGCATCTACGTCAACCCCACCGGGCGTTTTGTCGTCGGCGGGCCGATGGGCGACGCCGGGCTGACCGGGCGCAAAATTATCGTGGACACCTACGGCGGGATGGGCCGCCACGGCGGCGGCGCGTTCAGCGGCAAGGATTGCACCAAAGTAGACCGCAGCGCAGCCTACGCCGCGCGCTGGGTTGCCAAAAATGTGGTGGCGGCCGGTCTGGCCGACCGCTGCGAAATTCAGCTTGCCTACGCCATCGGTGTGGCCCGCCCCCTCAGTATCAACGTGGAAACTTTTGGCACAGGCACAATCAGCGACGAACGCATCGCTGCGCTGATCAGCCAACACTTTGACCTGCGCCCCGGTGCCATCATCCGCGACCTGAACCTGCGGCGGCCCATCTACCGCCAGACCGCGGCCTACGGTCACTTTGGCCGCGACGACATCAGCCTGCCCTGGGAAGAGACCAACCGGGCCGACGCGCTGCGCCAGGCCGCGGGTATGTAGACCGCAGACGGCGGACAATAGACCGCTGAAATTCGTGTTCACAAAAAGAAGAAAGAAGTCCGACTTTTGCCAAAAGTCGGACTTCGTTTTTCTTCGTGCTCCCGTTTCTTACGCCGCGGCGTAGTGGGCTTGCAGGCTCTTGACTGTCAGCTCCGTCTGTCCCAGCGAGCGGATGCCGTTGACCGCGGCCTGGGCAGCCGAGAGGGTTGTGATGAGAGGAATCTCCATGCGGGTGGCCAGCGTGCGGATTTTGGCCCCATCTGTGCGGCTGTCTGGCCCCAGCGGTGTGTTGACGATCAGATGAATTTTGCCGTCGCGTAGGGCGTCCAGCGTCGTGTAGACACCCTCGCCCGGCGCGGCGGTCGCCTTATCCAGAATCTTCACTGGAATGCCCACCATTTCGATCAGCGCGCCCGTGCCCTGGGTGGCGTAGAGATCAAAACCCATACGGTGAAAATCCCGCGCCAGCTTCACCGCTGCGCCTTTGTCGAAGTCGTTGACAGTAATCAGCACACCGCCCTCCGACGGCAGGCGGAAGCCCGCCCCCAGTTGGCTCTTGACAAAGGCGTGACCGAAGCCGGCCGCGTGGCCCATCACCTCTCCGGTGGAGCGCATCTCCGGCCCCAAAATTGTATCTATCCCTGTGAACTTCTTCCAGGGCAGCACAGCCTCTTTGACAAAGAAGCCGCGCACCGGTGGCTCGGCAGTCAGCCCGACTTCGGCCAGTGTTTTGCCCGCCATCACCTGCGCGGCCAGCTTTGCCAGAGGTACACCCGTGGCTTTGCTCACAAAAGGCACGGTGCGGCTGGCGCGTGGGTTCACTTCCAGCACATAGACCACATCATCTTTGATGGCGTATTGCACATTCATCAGCCCGCGCACGCCCAGGGCCAGCCCCAGCTTTTCTGTATACTCCCGGATGATCGCCAGGTGGTAGCCGCTGATTTTGTAGGGGGGCAGGACGCAGGCGCTGTCGCCGCTGTGGATGCCCGCCTCTTCGATGTGCTGCATAATGCCGCCGATGACCAGCCGCTCCCCGTCGCAGATGGCGTCCACATCCACTTCATAGGCGTCCTCCAGGAAGCGGTCAATCAGTACGGCCAGCCCGCCCGCGCTGGGCGGCAGTTCGTTGGCAATGTGAATCACTTCGGCCATATAGCGACGCAGATTGGCCTCGTCGTCCACCACCGCCATGGCCCGCCCGCCCAGCACATACGACGGGCGCACTACCACCGGGTAGCCGATGCGTTCGGCGATGACAACAGCCTGCTCGGCCGTGCGGGCGATGCCGTGCGCCGGCGCGGGAATCTCCAGCCGTTCCAACAGTGCGCTGAAACTGTCCCGATCCTCGGCCAGTTCGATGGCTGCGGGCTGGGTTCCCAAAATGGGGACACCCGCCCGTTGCAGACCCGCAGCCAAATTTAGCGGCGTCTGGCCGCCGTATTGGACGATGACGCCGAGGACGGGAGAAGGGGGGAAGGGAGGAAGGGAGGAAGGGAGGAAGGGAGCGTCGTCACCTGTCACCTGCCCCTTGCCACCTGCCACCTGCAATTTGCGAGTTGTGTCGTCGGTCGTCGGTCGTCGGTCGTCTGCGGTCTGCGGTCTATCCCCAGCCTCCCGTTCGTAAATGTTCAGCACATCCTCCAGCGTCAACGGCTCGAAGTAGAGGCGGTCGCTGGTGTCGTAGTCGGTGCTGACCGTTTCTGGGTTGCAGTTGATCATCACCGTCTCGAAGCCCATCGCCTGCAACGCATAGCTGGCGTGGACGCAGCAGTAGTCAAATTCGATGCCCTGGCCGATGCGGTTGGGGCCGCCGCCCAGAATCAAAATTTTGGGCCGGTCGGTGGGCGGCGCTTCGCTTTCGCTCTCATAACTGCTGTAGAGATAGGGCGTATAGGCCGCAAACTCCGCGGCGCAGGTGTCCACCTGGTGGTAGGTGGGGAGAATGCCGAACTGTTGCCGTAAGGCGCGGATGTGGGATTCGGTGATTGGGAGATTGGGAGATTGGGAGATTGGATCGTGTCCCGCGCCAATCTCATACTCTCTTATAATCTCTCTCTCATTCGCAATCCGCGCAATCTGCCCGTCGCTAAAGCCCAGCCGCTTGGCGCGGCGCAGGGTGGCCGCGTCCAGCGATTGGATATTCTTCTCGCAGGCGACGATCTCCTGGATTTGGGCCACAAACCAGGGATCGTAGCCGGTGAGCTGGCAGATGGTGGCGGCATCTTCGCCCCGTTTCAGTACTTCATAGACGGCAAAGAGGCGGTCGCGGTTGGGGATATGCAGCAGTTCGTGGAGATCTGTGCCGGGTGGGTGGCCCTTGAGATCGCCATTCTCGTCGCGCACGACCGGCCCCAGCCCGTCGCGGCCAATCTCCAGCCCGCGCACGCCTTTCTGCAGCGCCTCTTTGAAGGTGCGCCCAATCGCCATTACCTCGCCCACCGACTTCATTTGCGGGCCGAGTACCCGGTCCACGCCAGGGAATTTCTCGAAAGCCCAGCGCGGAATTTTCACAACGACGTAATCAATTGACGGCTCGAACGCGGCCACTGTCTGGCGGGTGATGTCGTTTTTCAATTCGTCCAGCGTATAGCCTACGGCGACTTTGGCCGCAAACTTGGCGATGGGGAAGCCGGTGGCCTTGGATGCCAGCGCGCTGGAACGGGAGACGCGCGGGTTCATTTCGATGACAACAACGCGGCCGCTGGCTGGGTCCACGGCGAACTGGACATTGCTGCCGCCTGTCTCCACGCCCACGGCGCGCATGACCAGCCGGGCCTGGTCGCGTAAGCGCTGGTATTCCTTGTCGGTGAGGGTTTGGGCCGGGGCAACGGTGATGCTGTCGCCCGTGTGGACGCCCATCGCATCCAGATTCTCAATGGTGCAGACGACGACGAAATTGTCGGCGCGGTCGCGCATGACCTCCAATTCGTACTCTTTCCAGCCGATGAGCGATTCCTCGATGAGGACGGTATGCACCGGGCTTTCGCGCAGCCCCCAAGCCACCTTCTCGGCGAACTCATCCTGGGTGAAAACAGTGCCTGCGCCGCTGCCGCCCATTGTAAAGCTGGGGCGGATGAAGATGGGGAAGCGTCCCAGTTCAGCAGCGATGCGCCAGGCGTCGTCCAGTGTGTGGGCTACGCCGCTGCGTGGCGATTCCAGCCCCACCGCGTCCATCGCCTCTTTGAAGAGTTTGCGATCCTCGGCCACCTGCATCGAACGCAGATTGGCCCCGATCAACTCGACGCCGTATTTGTCCAGAATGCCCGCCTCGGCCAGCGCCACGCCCAGGTTCAGCCCAGTCTGGCCGCCCACAGTGGGCAGCAGCGCGTCGGGCCTCTCCGCAGCGATGATCTTTTCCAGGATGTCAACGGTCAGGGGTTCGATGTAGGTGGCGTCGGCCATCTCCGGGTCGGTCATAATCGTGGCCGGGTTGGAGTTGACGAGGATGATGCGATAGCCCTCCTGGCGCAGGGCCTTGCACGCCTGTGCGCCGGAGTAGTCGAATTCACAGGCTTGGCCGATGACAATCGGGCCAGAGCCGATGATGAGAATGGACGAGATGTCTGTGCGTTTGGGCATGGGGAGGTATTGGGTTATTGGGTTATTGGATAGATCGTCGTTGATGGGGCGCTTGCACCCGCTTCTATTGTACGCTGGCGGAGGGAATTCGATAAAAACTGCCTACGGGTGGCATCATACGGCGGATGGGTTGTGTATAGTTTTTCAGATCAAGATTTGCACTGTAGGGACGCTGCTTGCTGCGCCCGGGGCACCAGAGACGGGCGCAGCAAGCAGCGC
>CAMDEX010000330.1 GCA_945897075.1 Litorilinea aerophila | reverse complement strand
ATGGCGAAGACCGATGTATTGTTTCTCCCCTTCACTGAGTGGCATCCGCGTGGTCATCGTAGCACCTCCTGAATCTGGGTTGCGTTGACCACATTTGGTACGATTTTATAAGAATTGTCAAGGTACGAGATAGTGAGATTTTACACAGTGAGCAGTGAACAGTCACGTGGACAGCCACTGATAACTGCTTACTGGCCTACTTATTCAATGAGGAGCAATCAATGAACAATACCTTACTCGCGTGGCTGGAAGAAGGCCGTCTGCTGATGAGCGACGGCGCGATGGGCACAATGCTGCAGGATGCCGGGCTGACCGACGGCGGCGCGCCGGAACTCTGGAATGTCAAGAAGCCGGAGGTGGTGCGCGCCATCTACCAGGGCTATCTGGACGCGGGATCGAATATCATCTCCACCAACACCTTTGGCGGTACATCGGCCCGTCTGAAACTGCACAAAATGCAGGATCGGGTGGCCGAACTCAACGCAGCGGGCGTGCGTCTGGCCGCGGAGGTGGCCCACCCGCTGGGCGCGCTGGTAGCCGCCAGCATCGGCCCAACGGGTGAACTGATCGTGCCGCTGGGCAGCCTGACGATTGAGGAAGCCACCGCCATCTTTGCCGAGCAGGCCGCAGCCCTGGCCGCGGGCGGCGCGGACTTCATCCTCATCGAAACGATGAGCGATATGCGCGAGGTGGAGGCGGCGGTCAAAGGCAGCCAGCAGGCAACGGATCTGCCCGTCGTCGTCACGCTTACCTTTGACACCAACTTCCATACGATGATGGGTATCAGCCCCAAACAGGCGGTGGAGACGCTGAGCGAGTGGGGCGTCTTTCTGATCGGGGCCAATTGTGGCAACGGGCCGGGCGAGATCGAAGCGGTGATGACCGAAATGGCCCAACACCGCCCCGCTGGAGTCTATCTGATGGCGCAGAGCAACGCGGGGATGCCCCAGTACAACGCCGGCCACATCCACTACGACGGCACGCCGGAGGTGATGGCCCAGTATGCAACGAAGATGCGCAATCTGGGCGTCAATGTCATCGGCGGCTGCTGCGGGACAACACCGGATCATCTGCGCGCCATGCGCCAGGCGTTGGACGCAGTGGCTGATCAGCCGGTGTCCGGTCCGGCAGGCAGCGGCGAGAGCAAAGAGATCGAGACCGACGCATCGCGCGCGGCGCGGCGGGATACGCGGCGCGCGGCGCGCCGGCAGGGTGTCCCGGCGTGAAAATCGGTATCATTGCCTGTGGCGCGATTGTACGCGAACTGGTGGCCGTGGCCGAGCGTCTGGGCTGGGACTACGAGTTGACAGCCGTGCCCGCGCAATTGCACAACCGGCCCGAACGCATCGCGCCCGCAGTGGAGAAGCGGCTGGACGAGTGGGCAGGCCGCTTTGACCGTATCCTTGTGGGTTATGCCGATTGCGGCAGCGGTGGCAGCCTGGATGCGCTGCTGGAACGCTATCCCCACGTCCTACGCATCCCCGGCCCCCACTGCTACGATTTCTACGGGGGCGAGCTTTTTCGCCAGCAAGCCGAGACGCAGCCCGGCACTTTCTACCTGACCGACTTCCTGGCCCGCCACTTTGACGGGCTGGTCATCGAAGGGCTGGGGCTGGACCGTTTCCCCCAACTGCGCGACACCTATTTCGGCAATTACAAGGAACTGCTCTATCTGCGCCAATTGCCCGATCAGGACGAATCCACGCGGGCGCAGAAGGCGGCGCAGCGGCTGGGGCTGGACTACCGGGAGGCGGATACGGGGCTGGACGAATTGGAACTGCGGCTAAAGACTCTGATCCCCCTCCAATCTTCCCCATAAAACTCCCTTTCTCCCTTCCTCCCTTTGTGTCTTTGTGACTTTGTGGTTCAAAACTCTCACCGGCTCGACAGGCCAGAAGCAAACCACAAAGACACAAAGTCACAAAGAAAAGACTATCTTCCCAAAATTGCGTCCCGGCGCGATTTTCCCCAGAACCCGCTGCCCTGACGCCCCCGTGCAGGCGGGCAGATTTCCCGTCCGCCCGTGAACGGTGAGCCAGGCCAGCAACGCAAAGGTCAGCGCCTCTTTGCTGTTGCCGTCACCCGGCGCATCCTTCAGATTGCTGTGGGGAATCACCGGCACATTCTTTCCCAAGCGTTCACGCAACTGGTAGACCAGCCGCTCCATCAGCAGAGGATTGCGCGCCCCACCCCCGGCCACCACCACCTGGGCCACCGGCGCGAGCGCAAAACGGGCGTAGGCATCCGCAATGGAGGCTGCGGTCAGGTCAGTGAGGCTGGCGATGAAATCCGCCGCGGACAGCCCGGCTGCCGCAGCTTCTTCTTGCCACTGCTGGGCCAACGCCGCGCTGAAAAGTTCACGTCCGGTTGTTTTGGGCGGCTGGCGTAGAAAGTAGGGATGTTGCAACCAGCGTTCCACCAGCGCGGCGGACGGCTTGCCCTGGCGCGCCAGTCTGCCGTCCTCGTCGTAGTGCCGTGCGCCGTCGGTCAACTGCACCGCTGCCCAGTCAATCAGCGCATTGCCCGGCCCGGTGTCGAAGGCCAGCGGGGGAGGAGAAGCGGCGGCGGTCTCCAGCGGGGGCAGGAAGGTTACATTGCCGATGCCGCCGATGTTTTGCAGGGCGCGCCAGCCGCCCAGAGAAGCAGGTGGGCGCAGCAGCAGCCAGTCAAAGATGGAGACCAGCGGCGCTCCCTGTCCACCAGCAGCCACATCCGCCACCCGGAAATCGGCGACGGTTGTGATGCCCGTCTCCTCGGCGATGACCGCGGCCTCGCCGATTTGCAAGGTGGAGTGGACCTCTCCCTCCACCACTTCGTGCCAGATGGTCTGGCCGTGCGAGCCGATCAGCGCCACATCCGCGGGCGTCAGCCCAGCCGCGTCAATCACAGCCAAGGCTGCCTGGGCAAAGCGCCGCCCCACCTGAAAGTTCGCCCGGCAGAGGGCGCGGGCGTCGGTCTGAGCGGCAAAGAGGTGGAAAATCTCCTCCCGTTCCTCCGGCGGCCAGGGAAGGGTGACGGCGGCCATCTGACGCAGATGCAGGCTGCCATCGCTTTCACCGATCTCCGCCAGCACCGCGTCGATGCCGTCCGCTGACGTTCCACTCATCAGACCGATGACGCGCATTGTGAATCCACTCCCGTGGCGCAAAAATCCAGATAGAGCCTTACACTTTCCTATGCACAGAGGTTGCCCAGGCCAGCGCCAGATTCTCGCGCAACTGGGGAGCCAGCGACTCGTGCGCGACATAGATTTGCATTTGCTCAGCCAGTTCACGCAAGGAGCGCAGGGATGCGGCGTGGGATTCCGTGTCGATCAGCGCGCGTTCTTCCAGGAATTGCAGCCAGGCAGGAATCACCTCCATCAGCGCCAACCCTTTGTAGGGCTGGTAGCCGATGAAATTCATCAGGCTAAACAGATTCTTGTCCAACTGTTCCCGATCCGGACAGAGTGGCAAGAGCGCAGCCGGAAGCGGCTCGGCCGGCGCATTCCGCCCTTTCCTGCCTTTCGATTTCGGGGGAGGCGAAGAAATCTCCTGATTGGCAAGGAAGCGTCTCAATTCTTTCGTTGCCAACTCACCTTTCACAAAGGGAATTCCCTTTTCCCAGCGCAAATAGGCGAGAAACTCCTCGGACAGATGGACCAGATGATCAACGGTCGTAGACGGAATACGATCATCCATGCGTCCACTGGTGCGCACAGGAAAGTCTTCGCGTCTCCACAAACGGCGTTCGCCCGCCAGACGCAGGAGATAGGCAATCAGTTCATCCTCCAGAAAATTTTCCGGATGGGGAAGAGTTGCGATCAGATCGGCGATGCGTTCTGGGTGCCTGCGCTCGTCTGCTGGGGTATTCTCCAGATACGCAAAAAGATAGGTGTCCAAGTGCTGCGCGCGATAGGTGTCCACAGCCCATCCAAAGAGGTCAGCGGCTTCAATCGCTTCCCTGGTTGCCCTGACCACCTGGGTATACAACAGACTTTCGCCCAAAGCGGCCAGCATATCGACAGCATTGAGAAAAGGTTCGATGCTGTTGGGGCCATCTGCGATAAAATCCTCGATAAAATCCGGCAGAAATGTGTCTCGCTCAGATGGGGAGAGCAGAGGGAATGCCCATGCAAACAGATAGGCGATTTCTTCCTGATAGGCAGCAAAGCAGTGTTGGCGCAGTTGCGCAACCAACTGGACAAAACGACTTTCCAGCCCGCGTTGCAGCGCATCCCGATGCAAAACAATGAAGAACTCAAATACCTGTTCATCATCCATCAGTTGGTCAACGATTGCCGACTGGCAGATTTCCCACTTGCGGTCACCTTCTGCCTCTTCAAACGCCTCCCAAAGTTCGTTGAGATATGCAAGGGCAGGATCGATTGCCTTCTCCTCGTCCTCGAACCCATCTGAGGAGGCAAGAACGCCCTTTTCCTGCTGCCGCGCTGCTGCTGCCTTCTCCCGCAATTGCGTCAGGCGTTCCTCTTCTGCCCTCTGCGCAGCTTCCATCTCTGCCTGTTGCGCAGCTTCCCGGTCTGTGCGCATGTGACAGTGTTTGTATTTCTTTCCGCTCCCGCACGGGCAGACATCGTTGCGACCCACCTGTTTCCAATCAACTACACCCATCATTTTCCTCCTTCCCTCTCTGCTTTTTCATTCTCCGCGCTGCCAGCCCGCTTGACAGTTTACGGCTGCCTCAGCGCTGCCGACGGCCTTTGTCGTAGGCGTAATTGTCAATGATGCAATCACGCATATAGCTGCCTTTGGACTCGGCTTTGAGCAACCCTTCGTAGATGTGATAGGGTACATCGAAGTAGCGGTAGGTGCCTGTGCGGTGAAAGGCGACTTCCAACACGCCTTCGGCCTCGTCATAGCCGAAGCCGCTGATCATACTGGAGTCAACCGGATGCCAGCTCTTGGCCGGAGCTGCTACGGCGGGCGCGCCGGGGACTTCCACGCCTGCGGCCAATGCCTGGCGCAGAAAGCGGCTCGCGTTGCTGATCTGAATCTCGACCAACTCGTCGTTATCGTCAACGAGTGCGGAGTAGTCGCCCGTCTCGAACTCAGCGATTTCACCGCGCGCGTGTCCCAAGACGACGGTGAGGGTGTCGGTTGGTTTGTCATAACGGATGGGCATTGTACACTTTTCCTTCTCTTTACGTATATGAATTTGGCCTGCGATCTCCGATGACGACTTTGTGCTGCCGATGGAGGATGAGGCGCTACGGGTCTCGACAACGGGGCCGTCATTCCCCTGCCCAGCGATCAGGCGCTGGAAATCGCTACGGTTGATTCAATGTCATTAAGTTAAGGTTTTGACGAGGTTGTGAAAGCCTCGAAAATAACCGAAGATGGATATTTTGAACCAGTTTTGGGTCAATTTATCCGATAGAATGGCCTAGTTTTCGAGTAGAATGGCCTGGTTTGCGAGAACCAAATCCT
>CAMDEX010000329.1 GCA_945897075.1 Litorilinea aerophila | reverse complement strand
CCGATGACCTTGCCTTCGTTGAAGAGGGGGACGCAGACCTCCGAAGCGATCTCTGCGATGGCGGCCAGGAACGCGGGATCGCTGTGCGCGTCTTGCAGCAGGGCGGGTTGCCCGCTGCGCGCCACACGGCCCGCCACACCGCGTGTGATGGGGATTTCACGGATCACCCTTGTATAGCCCACCTGGTGTTGCAGAACCAACGTTTCGCCTTCCAGCAGATAGAGGCTGACCTGGGTGTAACCAAAGGTCTGCGCGATGGCCTCGACGGCCGTGCGCAGGATTGTCGGCAGATCCAGCTCGTTGGCCACAAGCGTGCGCACGCGATCAAGCAGGCCGCGTTCCTCTTCCGCGCGCTTGCGCTCGGTGATGTCGAACATGACCCCATGCACCAAAACCGCAGAATCTGCCTGATACGCTATCGGGGTTGCCTGGTCGTGAATCCATAGAAGCCGCCCATCCGCTGCGATCATCCGGTATTCATAGTCGAAAGGTATCTTATTCTCATAGCAGCGCCGATATTCGGCGCGCACACCCGGACGATCCTCCTTATTCATATACTCTGCCCACACATTAAAATCGGCAGCGGCTAATTTTTCGGGTGGGACGCCCAAAATACTTTTCACCTGGGGGCTGATATAAAGTATTTGGGTTACGTCGCCGCTGATTTTTTCAAGATAGACAATGGCGGGGATCTGTTCGGTCAACAGGCGATAGCGTTCTTCGCTCTCCCGCAACGCCTCTTCCGCGCGCTTGCGCTCGGTGATGTCACGATTAACCGCCACAGCGCCGATTGTTTTTCCAGCGTTGTCCCTGATCACGGTAACTGAACTTTGCACGAAAATGGGGGTTTCATCTTTGCGTCTCTGAATGACTTCGCCGTTCCAACTCCCGTGCGCCGCAAATTCAGCCAGTACTCTTTCCGGGTCGGTGTCAACGTATTCCATCTGCGTAAGAACAGAAATTCGTTTTCCGATCACTTCGTCGGCGGACCAGCCAAACATCGTCTCTGCCGCCCGGTTCCAGGACACAATTCCGAATTGCGGATCGGTGGAAATAATCGCGTCCGAAACATTTTCAAGCAAACTCGCCTGATAGCTCAATTTTTCTTCCGCCTGTTTGCGCTCGGTGATGTCTATTAGGGTCGTTATATGGCAGGCTTCGCCTTCCAGTTCGATCGGCTTTGAGGAGAAGAGGATATGTACGATCCTGCCTGATTTTGACCGCGCCTGGAGTTCGAAATCGCGCAGCCCCCCAGAGTCAAGTTGTTGCTCTATCAGTTTCTTGCGTTCTTCAATAGTCCACAGATTCAATTCAGTGGATGTATGCCCGATCGCCTCTGCGCGGCTGAATTCGAACATCCTGAGAAAGGATTCGTTGAGGTCAATCAATTTCCCGTCTGCGATGCGGGTGATGATCATTCCGGCAGGGCTGGCGAAGAAGACTTTGGAGAAGCGCTCTTCTGATACGCGCGCTTTTTCCTCCGCCTGTTTGCGCTCGGTGATGTCAAGGATGACGGCCAGGAATATACGCTCCCCCGCGCGTTCAACCAATTGCAAATGCACTTCGACCGGATACAAGCTGGCATCCGCCCGGCGGTGAACAGTTTGAAAAATGTGTTTGTCCTGGTCGCGCCGTAACAGCGGTTCAATCATTTTCCGGAATGACTCTTCCGTGAATGCGGGCTTCAGGTCAAACGGTGTCATTGCTTTCAGTTGTTCAAACGTATAGCCCAAGTTTCGAAGCGCGCCAGTGTTTACGTATTGAAAGTTCAGCATATCGGGATCGAAAAGGTAAATTTCGTTCAGGCTGGCTTCGAGGACATTGAGCAGACGCTGGCGCTCAACTTCGGCGCGCTTGCGCTCGGTGATGTCGTGCGCCGTGACCAGCGCGGCCGTGCGCCCCTCGAATTCCAGCGTGTGCGCGCTGATCTCCACGTCAAAGATGCGCCCGTCTTTGTGGCGAAGCTGCCATTGCCGCGCCTGTGGCAGGGGCGGCTCTTCTTGCCCCACCTCTGCCACCAGGCGCGGCGCATCCTCCGGCGCGGAGATCTCTGTGAGCGTCAGCGCCAGAAATTCGTCGCGGGTGTAACCGTATTGCTGTAGGGCCGCGTCGTTGACCGCCAGAAAAGCCAGGCTCTCCAGATCGTAGATCCACATGGGGATGGGGTGGTTTTGCAAGAGCAGACGGAAGGGGTCGGCGCTGGGCGGGAGGGTTTGTTGCGAAGACATACGCTTGTTCTCTTTCTGTGGGCCGGTGGACCTGCCAACACCGGGCATGGTACCCCCACTTATCGTCGAAAGCCAGGTTGGGTTGGTGTGACCTGAAACTTTCGGGAGAACACGTACCAAAACAGTATACACCCTTTTCTGCATAACGGCATCAGGACGAACATCGATCTTTTCTGCATCCGTCACTGGGCAGCCCAGCCCACAATGGACGCCACGCGCGCAGTCAAGGGCAGTGGCCTGTCGTCAGCGCAAACGATAGAATTTCCATAACAAAAAGGCCGCCCCAGCGGGCGGCCTTTGCCATAGCACACAGCGTCGCCCTGCGCGGCAGAGGCGTTCCTTCAGAGGCTGTTGAATAATTCAGACACGAGCGACGCAAACCAACAACCACGGAATACACGAAACACACGGAAAATTTTCTTTTGTATTCCCTTCCGTGTGTTTCGTGTATTCTGTGGTTAGCCAAGAGCCTGTTGAATAATTCAGGCTCTCACGGGCTGCGTTCCGTCACGGGCTGCGTACCTCCACATCCACGCTCATGCCCCAGCGCAGTTCCGGCGGCTGCTCGTCCAATGCAATGACAAGCGGGTAGACCACATCGCCGCCCGCGACGCTGGATTGGAGCGCGATGCGGGTGATCTGGCCGCTGATCTCCCGCTGCAACGCATCCACAAAGACGACGACAGGCGTGCCCACAGCCACCCGGCCCAAATCCCGCTCGCTCAGATCGGTCGTCTCCACCTGCAAACGGCTCAGATCAGCCAGGGTGATGACCGGCTGGCCGGGCAGGGCCATTTCGCCCAGGGCCAGGGCGATGGAGGTGACGCTGCCCGCAAAGGGTGCGCGCAATTCTGTGTGGGCCAGGGCTGCCTGTGCGCTCTGCGCACCCGCGGCGGCCTCGGCAATCAGCGCCTCGGCTGCCGCCAGCGCGGAGGGGCGCGCGTCCGCCGAGAGCAGATCCAATTCGGCCTGGGCGCTGCGCACCAGCGCCTGGGCCTCGGCCAATTGGCTGGGCGTGGCCGGGGTCAGCAGCCGGTCGAGCGTGAGCTGATCCAGATGTGCCCGCGCCCCGTCCAGACGGGCCTGGGCCACGGCCACCTGTGCGGGTTGGGGGCCAGCCCGTAGTTCGGCCAGGTTGGCCTGGGCCGCAAGCAGGGCCGCCTGCGCCTGGGCCAACTGGGCCTGGGCCGCGCTATCCTCCAGTTGCAGGAGCAGATCGCCCGCGGCCACCTGATCACCCACAGCCACGGCGAGGGAGGCCACCCGCCCCGCGCTGGTCAGCCCGAGCAGCGCCTTCTGCACAGGCACGATTGTACCCGCGGCCCTGGCGACAGTGCCCACCGCTGGCAGCGCGGCGGGCGACGGCGGCGGAACGGGGGTGGGTGTCGGCTGTGAGCTACAGCCCACCAGAAGGAAGAGAGCGAGCGCGAAGACACGAAGAAAGTAGAGAAAACGCGAAGGAATTTTCCAGCCACGAAGACACAAAGACACGAAGAAAAATCCTTTTCTTCTTCTTTCTTCCTTTGTGTCTTTGTGTCTTTGTGGTTCAAATTCTAGGCTCATTGCTCAGCCCCCCGCGCCGTTGGCGTTGGCGCTGTCCTCGACAATCCGCCCATCGCGCATCTGCACCACCCGCCGCGCATAGGCGACGACGCGCGGGTCGTGGGTGGCGAAGATAAAGGCCGTGCCCGTCTCTCGGTTGAGCTTCTGCATAATCTGCATGGCCTGCTCGCCGTTGGCTGTGTCCAGATTGGCGGTCGGCTCGTCGGCCAGCACCATCAGCGGGCGGGGGGCCAGGGCGCGGGCAATCGCCACCCGCTGCTGCTGGCCGCCGCTCATCTGGTCGGGGCGGTGCTGCATACGGTCGGCCAGACCCACGGCTTCCAGCAGCGCCGTGACCCGTGCGCGGCGTTCTTTGGCGGGGAGGCCAGCGAGGAGCAGGGGCAGCTCGACATTTTCATAGGCGTTGAGGACAGGGATGAGCGCAAAGAATTGAAAGATAAAGCCGATCTCCGTGCTGCGCAGTTCGGCGCGGCGGTTGGCGTTGAGCGCGCCCACATCCGCGCCGTTGAGCAGAACCGCGCCGTCGTTGGGGCGGTCCAGACAGCCGATCAGTTGTAGCAGCGTCGTCTTGCCAGAGCCGGATGGCCCGACCAGCGCGGTGAATTCGCCCGCCTCAAAATCAATCGTCACACCGTCCAGCGCGCGCGTCTCCACCGCGCCGACACGGTACAGTTTCGTCACATTTTCCAGATGGATCGCGTGCATATCTGTTCCCTTAAGTTCAGAGTGGTGGGTCAATGTACGGCAGACCGCAGACGATAGACCGCAGACCGCAGACGATAGACCGCCAAACTGTTCAGCCGTCCGCCGTCCGCCGTCCACCGTCCGCCGTCCGCCGTCCACCGTCCACCGTCTACCGTCCGCCGTCCGCCGTCCACCGTCCACCGTCCGCCGTCCGCCGTCCACCGTCCGCCGTCCGCCGTCCGCCGTCCACCGTCCTACCGCGCCCGCAGCGCGTCCACCGGCTCTTTGCGTGCGGCAAACCAGGCCGGGTAGAGCGACGCCAGTACGGTGATGATCAGCGTCCAGAGCGAAAGCGTGACAAATTGGCTGGGCACAAAGCGGGCATAGATGGTGGAACTCATGGCGTAGGTATTGCCGGCGACGCTGGCGATATCATCGCCCATATAGAGACCCACGCTGGAGAGATACCAGATGACGAGCGCGCCCAGAATGAGACCCACCCCGATCCCGGCCAGACCGAGCAGGACGGCCTCGTAGAGAAACATCTGCATCACCTGGCGCGCCTTCATGCCCAGAGCGGCCAGAATGCCGATCTCGCGCAGCCGCTCGAAGACCGACATCAGCAATGTGTTGGCGATGATCACCGCTACGATCAGCATCACAATCCCGTCCAGCATCACATAGAAGCCCAGCGCGGTCTCCATTGTTTGCAGAAAGAGGCTGTTAAGCTCCCGCCACGTCTGCACCGAGAGCGCGGGGTCTTGCAAGGCCGCGGCCACCGCGTCGGCGTCGTCCTGGCTTTTGAGCAGAATGACGAGCGCGCTGGCATGGCCTTCGGTGTGGGTCAGCGCCTGGGCCTTGCCCAGCGGCAGCAGCACTGCGCTCTCGTCATAGCTGGCAATGCCGCTGGCAAAGAGACCGCGCACTGTAAAGAAGGCGTCTTGGGCCACGCCGTCCGCATCCACCAGCGTCAGCGAGACCGACGAATCCACGCCAATCCCCATACTGTCGGCCAGCCGTTTGCCGA
>CAMDEX010000328.1 GCA_945897075.1 Litorilinea aerophila | reverse complement strand
GGGCAACCTCGACGTGACCCTTCTCGGCCACCTGCCCGTCGTCGAGCAGCCAGTAGTAGGCGAGGGCGAAGGGGTTTGCGCCGCTTGTGTGCCACTGCGCCGTGCCGGTGTTCTGGACGGAGACGGTCAGCGTGATGGCTTCGCCGGCTGTCAAGCGCAACGACGCGGGCACGCTGTAGGCTGCCCCGTACCAGCCGAGATCGTTTTCCGTTACCAGACGGGTGCGAAAGTTCTCCGTCCGCCAGGTAAGCGCGCCGGTCACAGCGAGCAACGCCGCCAGCGTGTAGATCGTTGACGGCAACAGCGGGCGAAAACGCGGCTGTCGCCAGGCAAGCACCAGCAGGAGCGCCAACAGCGCTGCCAGCAGCGCCATGCCCGCACGCGAAAGGGTGAGGACAACGCTGGCCGTACACAGCAGCGCAACCGCCAGCGCCAACCCGCGCTGTAGCCGGGTGCGCGCCGTGGCCGCCAACGCCAGCGCCAGCGGAACGCTCATTTCAAAGAAGATGGCGGCAATCGTGGCGTACTGCAACGAGGCGCTGACGCGCAGTGTACCGCCCACCAGCGTCGGCGCTTCTTTGAACAAAGGCAGCAGCGACACAAGGGGCGGCCACGCCAGCGCCTCGCCCAGACCCACCAGCGCGCTGAGGCCCGCTCCCAAAACCAGCGCCCAGAGCAGGGCAGCCAGATGCGCACGGGATCGCACGCTATCCGCCAGCATCCAGAAAACGGCGAGACACGTGGCAACACGCGTGGCAAATTTCAGCGCATCCAGCCGATGCGCTGGGGCCAAAAGCGCCGATAATACAGTCAGCGCCAGGAAAAGCACGGGCAGCCAGAACAGGGGAAGATCGGACTTGAAAATAGCGAGTGGGGAGTGGGGACTGGGGATCGGGGATTGGGGATTGGGGATCGGGGAGTGGGAATTGCGGTCTGCGGTCCGCCGTCCGCCGTCCGCCGTCCGCATTTTCATGGCCGATTGTGCCCCACGCGGCATGGACACGAACCGGCCAACCAGCCAGACGACAAGGCTGGCAATCGCCAATAGCTCCAGATTGGTAAACGCAAACCAGGGCAGAAGCAGAATGGGGTGTATAATCTCGAATGGCAACGAAAATGCCAGCAGAACGAGCAACGCATAAAGCAGAATCTTCATCATCCGTGTCACCCTGTCATCCTACCGCCTCGCCATGACAAACCCGCTCTATTTTCGACAAAACCGCTCAATACTGCAACTTGCCCAACGGATGCCCGCCATCTTTGCCAACGGCACGTTTACGGTGTTCCTGCTTCTGGCTCTCTGCACACCTGCTTGGCGCGTTGGCCCTTTCACCTGGTGGACGGTGTGGCAATCCGCGCACCCCTACGGAAACCCGGCCCAGATCGGTCTGCTCAGTCTGCTCCCCGTTGTGTGCGTGCTGGCCTGGGGCGTGGACAGGCTGGCTGACCGACAGCGGCAGAGCTGGCAATGGGGCAGCGCAACCCTGACGCTGCCCTTGCTCGTGCTTTCCCTTCTGATCCTGCGCAGTCTGCAGCCGGCTTTGAACGAACGCACACTTGTCCAGGTGATCGCACTCGTTCTCTTCTGGTTCAGCTATCTGTACGCACTCAACAAGCGTCCGCCGCTCACCCTTCTGCTCTCGATCGTTGTCCTGGTGCAGGCAGGCGTGGCCCTAGCCCAGTTTGGGCTGCAACGGGAGCTGGGATTGGCCTTTTTGGGGGAACTCTCGCTGGACCCACACGTGCGCGGGACGAGCGTATTGTGGAGCAGCAGCCAAATCGCCTGGCTGCGCGGGTATGGGCTTACCGCCCATCCCAATGTACTGGGCGTTACTTTGGCCGTTTTGTTGCTTGTGCTGCTGCCAGGGCTGCGCGAGCTGCGCGGCTGGCGTCAGATGGGGTTGGCTGCGGTACTGGCTGTGGGTGCGCTGGGGCTGCTGGTAAGCTTCTCGCGCACGGCCTGGCTGGCCTTTCTGGGCGGGCTGCTCTATTGGGCGCTGCGCCGGAACGCCCTGCGCTCGCTCTGGGCGCAGCGCGGCGTCTGGCTGCCCTTTCTGGTCGTGCCGGTTTTTCTGCTGATCTACTACGACCTGATCTTCAGCCGCCTGTTCCATCTGGAGAGCGTCATTGAAGCGCGCTCCCTCTACGAGAGAGTGCGCGACGCCCAAACCGCCTGGCAACTGATCGTCGCGCACCCCTGGCTGGGTGTGGGCGCCGGCAACGGATTGGCTGCGGCCCAGGCCGTACATCCCGACGCCGGATCGGTCCACAGCGTGCCTCTGCTGGTGATGGTCGAGTTGGGCGCGCTGGGCGGGATTTGTTGGCTGCTTTTTATGGCCCTTCCGCTCCTGCGCAGCGCTTCCTTATCTCTTTGGCGACGCCCGCCCGCAAGCGCCCATCCGTATGCGGCCGTCTGGGTTGGGGTGTTGATCGCCGGGCTGTTTGATACGCCGCTCTGGTTCACGACGAGTTGGCGGGCAGCGCTGCTCTTGGGTTTGCTGGCAGCACTCCAAACGCAGAATAATGCCCTGGTAAAAGTCCCCGGCACTTTCTGTTCCAACGGGTCTGTAGACAAAGTTCCAGCCAGCGAAGTGCGTGAAGTGCCGGGGACTTTTTTTCAAACCAGCGACGACGGCAAAGGGGAAGCGTAAGGTGCGTATTGGATTTGATGTTACGCCGCTCTGCGTCCCCCACAATGGGGTTGGGGCCTACACGGCCAACCTGCTCTCACGCTTGGAGGGCATGGGGGATGCAATGATTCCGCTTTCCCACCGCCCGCCGCTGCCCGGATACACCGGTGATGGCACGGACAATCGGGTGGACGCTCTGTCACCGATCCTGCGCCGTCGTCTTAATAAGACGTTCTGGATGCAGTGTGTTCTACCGCTGCAACTCGCGCGCTTGGGCTTGAACGCAAGCCATTTCACCAATAGTGTGGCCCCGATCTTCTCTCCTTGCCCCACTGTTGTCACCATCCACGACATGACGCTCTGGCTTTTCCCACAGTACCATTACGGCCTGCGTCTGCTCTCCATGCGCCCATTTATCCCGTTGGCTGCCCGTCGCGCCGCGGCCATCATCGCCGTTTCCAGGGCAACCAAGCAGGACATTGTGCGCATCCTGCGCGTGCCTGCTGAAAAAGTTCATGTCATCCACGAGGCGGCGTCGGTGGCGTTTCACCCGATCGATCAGGAAAGCGCATGGCAAGCGCTGGGCGGGGATTGGAGCGTGCCGGAACGCTTTGCGCTCTATGTGGGCACAATCGAGCCGCGCAAGAATCTCGTGCGCCTGCTACAAGCGTTTGCCCAGGTCTGGCATGGCGGCGCTGTGCCGCACAAACTGGTCTTTGTCGGTCAACGCGGCTGGAAAGAGCAGCCGGTCTTTCGCGCCGTGGAGAGATTGGGATTGCAGGAAGCCGTCCTGTTTCTGGGCTATGTGCCCCACGACATCCTGCTTGCTTTGTATAATCTGGCCGAAGCATTGGTCTTTCCTTCTCTTTACGAAGGTTTTGGTCTGCCGGTTGTGGAAGCCATGGCCTGTGGCACCCCCGTCATCACCTCCCGTAACGGTTCCTTGGCCGAGATCAGCGGAGAAGCCGCCGAGTTTGTCGAGCCGACGAGCGTCGAGAGTATCGCCGACGCGCTACGTCGCGTCCTGAACGATCCAGCGCGCCAGCAACAATTGCGCCAGCTAGGATTGGCCCAATCGTCCCGCTATAGCTGGGAGACCGCTGCCCGGCAAACCCAGGCAGTCTACCGCCAGGTCTCCGCCTCCGCTGCTGGAAATCATTCTTTGTAAGCACCTGTTTGATAATTCAGGCGATAGCGACGCAAACCAACAACCACAGAATACACAGACCACACGGAAAATTTTCTTTTGTCTTCCCTTCCGTGTATTTCGTGTATTCTGTGGTTAGCCAAGAGCCAGTTTGATAATATAGGGAACCGTTCCCGCAAAACAGAGATACTGTGCTACTATTAATCGCTATGACCAAGCAACGCAAAGGATAAACCGGTTGCCATGACCGCCTTGTTGGAACTCCACATCCGCAATTTTGCCATCATTGACGAGCTGCGTCTCGCCTTTCACGCCGGGCTGAATGTGCTGACCGGCGAGACGGGCGCGGGCAAATCCATTATCATCGACGCGCTGGGTCTGCTTCTGGGCGACAGGGCCACCGCCGAAATGATCCGTTCGGGTGCAGAGCGGGCCGAGATCGATGCTGTCTTCACCCTTTCGCCCGCTCCCGATGGGACAGAGGAAGCGCTGACCGAGATTCGCGCCCTGCTGGAGACCGAAGGGTTGGACGATCCCGACGCGCCGAACAGCCTCATTCTGGGCCGGGAGGTGCGGCTGGGCGGGCGTAACATCGCCCGTGTCAATGGACGGGCCGTCTCCTTGCAGATTCTCAGCGACATCGCTGGGCAACTGGTGGACATCCACGGCCAGGGCGAACATCTGAATCTTCTGCGCCCGCGCACCCACCTTGCTCTCATTGACCGCTATGCTGGGCTGACCGAGCAGCGCGGCCAGCTGGCCGAGCAGGTGCGCCGCCTCCACAGCGTGCGCCGGGAATTGGACAGGCTGCGCCAGGACGCGCGTACCCTGGCCCAACGCATCGATCTGCTCTCCTTTCAGGCCGACGAGATCACCGCTGCCCGGCTGATCGCGGGCGAGGATGAAGAATTGGAGAACGAACGGCGGCGGCTGGGCAACGCCGAGGCGCTGCTCCAACTGGCCCAGACAGCAGGCGGGCTGCTCAACGACGGCGACGGGGAATCACCCGGTGTGATCGATCTCTTCAGCCAGGCCGTGGGCCGCCTGGAACGGCTGGCCCGTATTGACAGCAGCATGACTGTCAGCGCGGATCTGGCCCAGAGTCTATTGGAGCAGCTTTCCGACCTCGCGGGCGAGATTCAGGACTACGCCGACAATCTGGAATTCAACCCAGAGCGGCTGGCCGAGGTGGAAGAACGGCTGCAACTGCTGAGCAATCTAAAGCGCAAATACGGCGACAAAGTGGAAGATGTGATAGCCTACGGGGAGAAGGCCCAGGCGGAATTGGACGAGATGAGCGATTGGGAGGTCAAAACCGCGGCGCTGGAAGCCGATGAAGAGGGGTTGCTGCGGGTGATCGGTCGTTTGGGCGCGGCGTTGAGCGCAGCCCGCGCCGCGGCCGGCGAGCAGATGGCCCGTCAGGTAGAAAAGGAACTGGCCGATCTGCGCATGGCCCACACCCGCTTTGGCCTGTCCTTGGAGCAGACGAACGCTGCCGATGGGGCCTATCTGCCTGATGGACGGCGGGTCAGTTTTGACAGCAACGGTGTAGACCGGGTGGAGTTTCTGATCAGCGCCAACCCTGGTGAACCGCTCAAGCCACTCGCCCGCGTGGCCTCTGGTGGCGAAACCTCGCGGCTGATGCTGGCTTTGAAAAGTGTGTTGGCCCACGCCGACGCCACCCCAATGCTCATCTTTGACGAGATCGACCAGGGCATCGGCGGACGGGTCGG